>NZ_LT629778.1:1219166-1523958 GCF_900105485.1 Pseudomonas granadensis
GTGCAGCAGATCCTGCGTCGAGGTGCGCTCGGAAGTACGGCGCATGTTGTTCTTCCACACCGATTCATAAATGAAGTTGTGGAAATAGAAATACTCCAGATGCTTGAACTCGGTTTTGCAGGCCGAGAACAATTCTTCGCAGATCTTTACATGGGCGTCCATCGAGCCGCCGATGTCGAACAGCAGCAACAGCTTGACGGTGTTGCGTCGCTCCGGCCGCATCTGGATATTCAGCAGGCCGGCGTCCTTGGCGGTGTGGTCGATGGTGCCATCAATGTCGAGTTCTTCCGCCGCACCCTGGCGAGCAAACTTGCGCAAGCGACGCAAGGCGACCTTGATGTTGCGCGTCCCCAGCTCCACCGAATCATCGAGGTTCTTGTATTCGCGCTGATCCCAGACCTTGACCGCTTTGCCCTGACGCTTGCCGGCATCGCCGACACGAATGCCTTCGGGGTTGAAACCACCGGAGCCGAACGGGCTGGTGCCGCCGGTGCCGATCCATTTGTTGCCGCCGGCGTGGCGTTCCTTCTGTTCTTCCAGACGCTTCTTGAATTCTTCTATCAGTTTGTCCAGGCCGCCAAGGGACTGGATCTGCGCACGTTCTTCGTCAGTCAGCGAACGCTCGAATTCCTTGCGCAGCCAGTCTTCGGGAATCAGCGCCTGCAAGTGATCGTCGAGCTTTTCCAGACCATTGAAATAGGCGCCGAAGGCCCGGTCAAACTTGTCGAAATGACGTTCGTCCTTGACCAGAATCGCTCGCGACAGGTAATAGAACTCGTCCATGTCGGCGAAGGTTACGCGCTGTTTCAGCGCGTTGATCAGGTCGAGCAGTTCACGCACTGACACCGGTACTTTCGCTGCGCGCATTTCATTGAACAGATTGAGCAACATGGCAGCAGCCTCTTAGCGGGTGCCGCGCCGGCTCATGAACGCCAGACGCTCCAGCAGTTGCACGTCCTGTTCGTTCTTCACCAGTGCGCCTGCCAGCGGCGGAATGGCTTTGGTCGGATCGCGCTCGCGCAGTACCGCTTCGCCAATGTTGTCGGCCATCAGCAGTTTCAGCCAGTCGACCAGTTCCGAGGTGGACGGCTTCTTCTTCAGGCCCGGTACTTTGCGCACGTCGAAAAATACATCCAGCGCTTCGCTGACCAGATCTTTCTTGATATCCGGATAATGCACATCGACGATCTTCTGCAGGGTGGTGCGGTCGGGGAAGGCGATGTAGTGGAAGAAGCAGCGGCGCAGGAAGGCATCCGGCAGTTCTTTCTCGTTGTTGGACGTAATGATGATGATCGGACGTTTCTTCGCCTTGATGGTCTCGTCGATCTCGTAAACGTAGAACTCCATCTTGTCGAGTTCTTGCAGCAAGTCATTCGGGAACTCGATGTCGGCCTTGTCGATTTCGTCGATCAGCAGAATTACCCGCTCCTCGGACTCGAACGCTTCCCAGAGCTTGCCCTTTTTCAAGTAGTTGCGCACGTCATGGACTTTTTCATTGCCCAGTTGCGAATCACGCAGGCGGCTGACCGCATCGTATTCATACAGACCCTGATGGGCCTTGGTGGTGGACTTGATGTGCCAGGTGATCAACTTCGCGCCAAACGACTCGGCCAGTTGCTCGGCGAGCATGGTCTTGCCGGTCCCCGGTTCGCCCTTGACCAGCAGCGGCCGCTCCAGGGTGATGGCGGCGTTGACCGCCAGCTTCAGGTCATCGGTGGCGACGTAGGCCTGGGTGCCTTCGAACTTCATCTGCTAATCCTCGAACGGTAACGCGGACCTGACGGGCAGGGCGGGGGCGAAATAATCGGATGCCCGACTATAACGCGCACCCCGGTCGACTGTGAACGCAGACGGCGTATTCAGTCTCTGAATGGGGCGTCACATGTTGACTCAGTCTCGGCTGATGGCCAGTATTCGGGTATCGCCGATTTGGCGATAGCCTTGTGGCATGTCTACTAAATATCGATTTCGCGATAAATACCGAATTCAGCTACGGGAAAAGGATCACCCACCGCCTCACGTTCACCTTACCGGTGGCGGCGTTGATGTGATGCTGAGCCTGGAGACCATTGAAGTGATGATGAGTAAGGCACCGCCGCTGATTGTCAAGGAGGCCCTCGCATGGGTAGCCACACATCAGGCGCAATTATTGGAGGACTGGAAACAATGTTATCCATGAAGCGGCCTCGTCTGGCTGCCGTGAGAGCGCTGCCGGATTTCCGCCTGGCATTGACGTTCATTGATGGCCAGCAGCTGACGCTCGATCTGGGACGAGACATTCGTGGATTTCCGGGGCTACGACCGTTGCTGGATAGCGATGTGTTCGCGACTGCGACGCTAGACGAGGACGGGTGGGCGGTTGAATGGCTTGAACCGGATATACAGATCGGCGCAGACACCCTTTATATGGACGCGCTGGCACAGAATGCCCTGGACGAAAACACCCGGATCTTCATTGACTGGCGTGCCCGAACGGGACTATCACTTCAGCAGGCCGCCGAAGCACTGGGCGTCAGTGCTCGCAGCATCAGCCGTTACAGCAATGGTCGCGAGGCCGTGCCTCGTTCGCTCGCGCTGGCTTGTCTGGGCTGGGATTCGCTGCAACAGCAGTCGACCATTGCAGCAGAAGATAGCGGTCGTTATATCGTCAACCGTAAACCTTAACCCTCGTCCGGCTTCGGCCGCTCATAACGGGCGTTGAATGCCTGAATGAAGCCGTTGCGCAAAATCTGTAGAAACGCTTCGAATGCGTTGATGTTCTGCTGATGCACATTGCCACTGAGTTCGACGCGGGTGGCGAACTGGTTTTTGTTCTGGTTTTTCAGCACGGTTTCGGTGCCACCGACCAGCGCTTCCCAGATCGAGCGGAAAATGCCCTTGTTCTTGTTTTCCACGTCCTGCTGCCAGTTGAACACGTCAACGTCGCGCAGCAGCGGTTTGATGTAACCGGTCAGCCGCGCATTGTCTGCCTTGGCTTCGATAACCACATCGCCGTGGCCGGCGTTGAAGTCGAATTTGCCATAAGCTGCGGCGAAATCGTTCATGCGTTTGAGCTCGATGTCGCGCGCGCGCAGGCGGAATTCGAAATCTTCGAAGTCACTCAGCGGATCGAAAGTAGCGGTCACTTCGACGGGGGCATGCCCCAGCAGCAGGGCCTTGCCTTCGAACAGGGCATCGCGTTTGCCTTCCTTGTCGACAACGTTGGTCAGGTTGTAGATGCTCGCGTTGACCTTGCTCGCATTCATGTTCACCGGTGGCTTTGAGTTGAAGTTGCGGAAGGTGATGCGGCCATCGTTGATCTGCACCTCGTCGAGGGTAATTGGCAGCAGTTTGCCCAGTTGCTCACGCCAGTCGGTGCCTTGACCGGTCTGGGAGTTCTGTTTGTTGGCGCCACCATCGACAAAGTTGATTTCGGGGTTGAGAAATTGCACCTGCGCGACCACGGCATGGTCGTACCACAGTGAGTGCCAGCTCACCGACAGATCGATCAATGGGGCATCGACGAACGGCACCGGTACCTTGCCGTCGACCTTGACGATTTTCAGGCCATTGATTTTGTAGGCGCCGCGCCACAAGGCAAGGTCAACATCGGTGATCTGACCGCGGTAATCGCCCATGTCGGCGAGTTTGTCATTGAGGTAGTCGCGCACTACATACGGCAAGGCAAAGTGCACCGCCAGCAGCAGTACAACGACGCCCGCGAAGGTCCATAGCGGCCAACTGTAACGACGCTTCATGGCAGGGTTCCTGAATAAGGTCCTTGAGGATTCTTTGCGATTGACTCTCGGCGTTCGCAGACGTTCGACCCGACTGGACTGTGATGGGCAACAGGCTTACCGTGGAAGGCTGAATTCAACGCTGCACAAGGACCCAGCCAATGAGCCGTATTTTTGCTGATAACGCCCATTCCATCGGTAATACACCGCTGGTGCAGATCAACCGCATTGCGCCGCGCGGTGTGACCATTCTGGCCAAGATCGAGGGGCGCAACCCCGGTTATTCGGTGAAATGCCGGATCGGCGCCAACATGATCTGGGACGCTGAAAGCAGCGGCAGACTCAAACCGGGCATGACCATCGTCGAGCCGACATCGGGCAATACCGGTATCGGCCTGGCCTTCGTCGCCGCAGCCCGGGGCTACAAGCTCATGCTGACCATGCCCGCCTCGATGAGCATCGAGCGGCGCAAGGTGCTCAAGGCGCTGGGTGCCGAACTGGTGCTGACCGAACCGGCCAAAGGCATGAAAGGCGCTATCGAAAAAGCGGCCGAGATCGTCGCCAGCGATGCCGACAAATACTTCATGCCGGCGCAATTCGATAACCCGGCGAACCCGGCAATCCATGAGAAGACCACCGGCCCGGAAATCTGGAACGACACCGACGGTGCGGTCGACGTGCTGGTCGCGGGCGTCGGTACCGGTGGAACCATCACCGGCGTTTCGCGGTATATCAAGAACACTGCTGGCAAACCGATTATCTCGGTGGCCGTGGAACCGACGTCATCGCCGGTCATCACTCAGGCCCTGGCTGGTCAGGAGATCAAACCGAGCCCGCACAAGATTCAGGGGATCGGCGCCGGTTTCGTGCCAAAGAACCTTGATCTGTCGATGGTCGACCGGGTGGAACAGGTGACCGACGAAGAGTCCAAGGCCATGGCGCTGCGCCTGATGCAGGAAGAGGGGATTCTGTGCGGGATTTCCTGCGGTGCGGCGATGGCGGTTGCCGTGCGTCTGGCTGAAACGCCGGAAATGCAGGGCAAGACCATTGTCGTGGTGCTGCCGGACTCCGGTGAACGTTATCTGTCGAGCATGCTGTTCAGCGACTTGTTCACCGAGCAGGAGAACCAGCAGTAGGCAGATTGATGCAGGTCAGCCAGGGTTCAGGATCCCTGTGCTAATAAATGCTTTGTTGCGAACCGCTTGACACTGAATCTTGTCAGGCGGGTTTTTCCCGGCGCCGGTAGTGTTTATCATGGCCGGCTGCCATGCCGGGTAAAAGGCATGCGCAGCGTTGTCTTTATTCAAGGAGTTGTTGATGACCGTTTCGTTTGCCGCCAAGGCGTTTGTGCTGTTGCTGTTTTTGGGCAGCACGCTTTATGTGCATTTGCGCGGTAAGGCGCGTTTGCCGGTATTGCGTCAGTTCGTCAACCACTCGGCGCTGTTCGCTCCGTATAACGCTTTGATGTACCTGTTTTCCGGGGTGCCCTCGAAACCGTATCTGGATCGCAGCAAGTTTCCGGAACTGGATGTGCTGCGCGATAACTGGGAAACCATTCGCGACGAAGCGTTGCACCTGTTCGACGAAGGCTATATCCGCGCCGCAGAGAAGAACAACGACGCCGGTTTCGGTTCGTTCTTCAAGAAGGGCTGGAAGCGTTTCTACCTCAAGTGGTACGACAAGCCGCTGCCATCGGCCGAAACCCTGTGCCCGAAAACCGTGGCGCTGGTCAGTGCGATTCCCAACGTCAAAGGCGCGATGTTTGCGCTGCTGCCGGGCGGCAGTCACCTCAACCCGCATCGCGACCCGTTCGCCGGTTCACTGCGGTACCACTTGGGCCTGTCGACGCCGAACTCGGACGATTGCCGGATCTTCGTCGACGGTCAGGTCTACGCCTGGCGTGACGGTGAAGACGTAATGTTCGACGAGACCTATGTGCACTGGGTCAAGAACGAAACCGAGCAGACTCGCGTGATCCTGTTCTGCGACATCGAGCGCCCGTTGAGCAACCGTGTGATGACCCGCATCAACCGCTTCATCAGTGGCTGGCTCGGTCGGGCCACTGCTCCGCAGAACCTTGACGACGAACGCGTCGGCGGGATCAATCAGGCTTACGCCTGGAGCAAGCGTTTTAGCGACAAATTCAGCGGCGTGGTCAAACAATGGAAGCGCCGTCATCCCAAGGCCTACCGCGTGATGCGGCCGGTGCTGGCGGTGGTTGTGCTGACGTTGTTGGGGTATTGGCTGTTTGGTTGAGGTTGACTCAGGGAATAAAAAACCGCTCCTTTAGGAGCGGTTTTTTGTTCAAAGTCGACCGGCAGCCAGAACCGAAGGCTCGTCTTCGATGCCTGTAGCCAGCAACTGCAACAAACGTTTTTGACTGGCTGTCAGTTCAGGCTCAACTGACTTTCTGTTTTTTACTGAGCGGATCATTGCCACGGAAGGTCTTTTTCTGACTCTACTCATGCTAGCTCCGAAATTGGTTATTAATTGATCGATTTTCAAGGTACAAGATCCCTAAGTGTTTTGACAAGTCGGCCTTCGTTGTCGAAGTCGAAACCGAGCTTTTGATAAATGGGAATCGCGCCGCTCAGGGGCTCTTGGACTTCCAGAACAACACAACCGATGAATTGCGCATATCGTTCAATTACGATCAATGCCAACATACCGATGCGGTTTTTCAAAGGATGTGTTCCGCCAGGCCGGCCCTCCAGCCTGACGATCCGTAATCGGCGCCGACTGTTGTTCGGGTTCGCGAAGCACAATCCGCAGAGCTGGTCTTCAAACCAGATTGCAATATCCAGCGACTGCGGTTCACGTGCTTTCCACGCAATGACTTCATGCCAGAAAAAATGCGGCTCCTCCCAGAGTTCCAAAGCGCGCAGCGCTTGCGCATCTATAGGTTCAAAGCGTATGTGTGATAGATCGACGGCAGCAGCGTCGGTCGACCCAATTCTCGTCTGTAATCGGGCGATTTCCAGACCAATTTGCTTTCTGGCCTCTGACCGATACACCTGATACCGCAAATACGTCCGTTCCCTTGGCATGTGATCTCTTGCATTCCTTGTCTCTTGGCAATCCGTTGCCACCGCCAATTACCCTAATCACCCGGCACCGCAGTGTCGCTAGCGGCCCTTTGCCCAAGTCATTGCAATCTGTGTCCCGCGCTGGTTATAGTCGGCGCTCGTGAATCAGACGACTCACGTTCCTTCCAAAGAGATCCGCACCAATGCCTGCATCCCACATCAACGCGGTAGTCGATTCAGCGGTCAACGCTGGCGTCGTGCCGTGCGGGAATCAGCAGCCTGTGCAGATCAGCCATTACCCCCCACCTGTCAGTAGCACGCCGGTGCGCGCAGTTGTAGCACCGCCGGGCGTTGGCGTTTCGGGCTGATCGGCAGTTTTTTGCTGACCCCTGCGCCCGCCAGAAAAACCTACTGAATTTCAGCTTCGGCTGAGTTGGCTTTGTGCCTGACTACAGGTGGTATTCATGTTTGTCCTTTCGAAACAATCCGCGCTCGCGGCGGCGTCCACGAGCCTGTTCGTTCTGCTGTGGAGCAGCGGAGCGATTTTCTCCAAGTGGGGATTGGCCCACGCTTCACCGTTCGCCTTTTTGCTGATCCGCTTTGCGATTGCCTTGTGCGGGCTGGTGCTGCTGGCGCCGCTGCTCAAACTGAAGTTGCCCAAGGGCTGCAAGCCGATGTTGTTCGCGATCGCGACGGGAGTGGTGCTGTTGGGGGCCTATCAGATTTTTTATCTGCTGGCCTTGAACAGCAAAGTCACGCCAGGCGTGATGGCCACCATCATGGGCGTGCAGCCGATCCTCACGGTGGTACTCATGGAACGGCAGCGCTCGACCAGTCGGATGTTCGGACTGGCGCTGGGGTTGGCCGGGCTGATCATGGTGGTGTATCAGGGGATCGGTCTGGCCGGGATGTCCTGGGCCGGCATGCTGTTCGGTCTGCTGGCGCTGGCGAGCATGACGCTGGGCTCGATCATGCAGAAACGGATCACTGACAATCCGCTCGGCACACTGCCGGTGCAGTATCTGGCCGGGCTGTTGCTGTGCGGGATATTCGTGCCGTTTCAGCCGTTCCACTTCGAACACAGCGCAGGGTTCATCGTGCCGGTGTTGTGGATGGGGCTGGTGGTTTCGGTGCTGGCGACGCTGTTGCTGTATCGCTTGATCGCACGGGGCAATCTGGTCAACGTCACCAGTCTGTTTTATCTGATACCGGCGGTGACGGCGCTGATGGATTACCTGATTTTCGGCAATCGCCTGGCGGCGTTGAGTGTGCTGGGGATGTTGTTGATTATTGTTGGTCTGGGGTTTGTGTTTCGTAAGTCTTAATGACCTTCAATTGCGACGGTGGCTGTTCGGCCGCCATCGCGAGCAGGCTCACTCCTACAGGGGGAACGCATTTCAACTTGTAGGAGTGAGCCTGCTCGCGATAGCGATCTTCGCCACCAACGCAATTAACGATCAGCCACCACTGCTGGCTTCACCACCGCAGGTTTCAACACCAGCCACAACGCCAGCGCAATCAGAACCCCGCCATACACGTGCGCCATTGAAAGCGGCTCATCCAGCAACAACGCCCCCCACAACACCCCGAACGGTGGAATCATGAAGGTCACGGTCATCGACTTCACCGGGCCGATCGAGCTGAGCAGGCGGAAATAGATGATGTAGGCAAACGCCGTGCAACCCAGGCCAAGCCCCAGCAGCGACAGCCAGACGTGCCAGCCGCCCCAGCTCACTGGCGGTGCAGTGATGACGCTGTAGCCGAACAGTGGCAGTAGAAACAACGTTGCCCCGAGCATACTGCCCAGCGCCGAGAGGCGACTGTCCAGCCCGCCGGCCTGATCCAGCCAGCGCCGTGCGAGGAACCCGGCAAAGCCATAGCAAGTGGTCGCGAGCAAACAGGCGACAGCGCCCATCAACAGTTGCAGGTCGAAAGCCACCGGGCCGGCGCGGGTCAGCACGCCGACGCCGAACAAGCCGAGAAACACTCCGCCCAGTTTCGCTGCGGTGAGCTTTTCACTGAAGAACAAACCGCCGATCAGCACGCCCATCAATGGCGTGGTGGCATTGAAAATCGCGGAATAACCGGCCGGCAATACTTGCGCCGCCACCGAGTACAGCGTCGCCGGAATCCCCGAGTTGATCACGCCCAGCAGCATCACGGTTTTCAGTTTGCCTTTGAAATCCCAGCTGATGCGCATCAGCCCGAGGATGACCAGCAAGCCGGCGGCCGCAATCGACACCCGGAAGAAACCGGTCGGAATGGTGCCGATCACTGGCGCAATGATGCGCATGAACAGAAAACTCGCGCCCCAGATAGCGGCCAGCGACAACATGCGGAAAATATCGACAGGGCTCACGGCAGGTCTCCTTCCTTGATCGGGACGAGAGTGTTGCCGAGTGCCCTGGCCATGGCAACCGCTAATCGGGCATTTAATTTCGCATCACCCAGCACGAGTGGGCTTGTTGGGCAAGCCGGTATCGGTTTTGGCTGAAATTGCACTTTTCCTGTGAGCCTTTCCGTGACTAAGCTCAAGCGAACCAAATTCGCGCCGAGGTTTCACCCATGCCGCAGCAATGGCCAGCCACCGACATCGCCCGCATGATCCTCGCTGGCTTCGACGATTACCGCGAGCATTTCCGGCGTATCACCGACGGTGCCCGCGAGCGTTTCGAGCAGGCCCGCTGGCAAGAAGCCCAGACTGCCTCGGCGGCGCGGATCAGCCTCTACGAGGAAAAGGTCGGCGAAACCGTTGCGCGCCTGCGCGAGCATTTCGATGAACAGACGTTGATGAATGTCAGTTGCTGGCCGCTGGTCAAAAGCGCCTACATCAGTGTGATCGACCTGCGCTTCGACGATGAGCTGTCAGAGACCTGGTACAACTCGATTTTCTGCGGACTGTTCAGCCATGACCTGATCAGCGATGGCTGCATGTTCATCCACACCACCCGGCCGACCTTGCGTCGTGCCCGCGCCGCGCAGACCCGCACCTACAAGCCGCAGGGCCAACTGTCGGGCATGCTCGCCAGTATCTTCGCCGACTTCCGCTTCAGTGAGGATTACGCCGATCTGCCCGGCGACCTTAGTCGGCTCGAAGCACAACTGCGGGAAAACCTGCCGGACTGGGTGTGCAAGGACCCGGAACTGGCGGTGGAGCTGTTTTCCTCGGTGCTGTACCGCAACAAGGGCGCCTATCTGGTCGGGCGCATTTATACCCGCGACGAGCAATGGCCGCTGGTGATTCCGTTGCTGCACCGCGAAGGACGGGGGATTCAGATCGATGCGTTGATCACCGACGAAGCCGACGTATCGATCATCTTCTCGTTTACCCGTTCGTATTTCATGGTCGACGTGCCGGTGCCGGCCGAGTTCATCGGTTTTCTGCGGCGCATTCTGCCGGGCAAGCACATCGCCGAGTTGTACACCTCGATCGGTTTCTATAAACACGGCAAGTCCGAGTTTTACCGCGCGCTGATCAATCACCTGGCCAATACCGACGATCAGTTCATCATGGCACCGGGCGTGCGCGGCATGGTCATGAGTGTGTTTACCCTGCCGGGTTTCAACACCGTGTTCAAAATCATCAAGGACCGTTTCTCACCGTCGAAAAATGTCGACCGCGCCACGGTGATCGAAAAGTACCGACTGGTGAAAAGTGTCGATCGGGTAGGGCGCATGGCCGATACCCAGGAATTCGCCGACTTCCGTTTTCCGCTGAGCAAGTTCGAGCCGGCGTGTCTGCAGGAATTGCTCGAAGTCGCGCCCTCGACGGTTTCGGTGGAAGGCGAGACGGTGCTGATCCGCCACTGCTGGACCGAGCGGCGCATGACCCCGCTCAACCTGTACCTGGAAAATGCCAACGAGGCTCAGGTGCGCGAGGCGCTGGAGGATTACGGTCTGGCGATCAAGCAACTGGCGGCGGCGAACATTTTCCCCGGCGACATGCTGCTGAAAAACTTCGGCGTCACCCGACATGGGCGGGTGGTGTTTTATGACTACGACGAGATCTGTTTCCTGACTGAGGCCAACTTCCGCCACATCCCCGCGCCGCGCACGCCGGAAGATGAAATGGCATCCGAACCGTGGTACTCGATCGGGCCGCTGGACGTGTTTCCCGAGGAGTTTCCGCCGTTTCTGTTTGCCGATGCCGGGCAGCGCAAGCTGTTCGATCAGTTGCATGGCGAGTTGTACGACGCCGACTACTGGAAAAGCCTGCAAGAGGCGATTCGCGCCGGGAAAGTCATTGACGTCTTCCCGTATCGGCGCAAGGGCCTCAATAACGAATGACGGCAGCTACAAGCTACAAGCTTCAAGCTTCAAGCTAAAGGCCGCTACGGCTTTAACTTGCAGCTTGCGGCTTGGCGCTGACAGCTGCTTTTTCCTGATCGTTCCCATGCTCTGCGTGGGTATGCCTCATCAGACGCTCCGCGTCCGCTTCTGGGACGCAGAGCGTCCCCGGCTGCATTCCCACGCGGAGCGTGGGAACGATCGCTAGAAAAGCAGCGGCAAGCGGCAAGCTTCAAGCTACAAGTCACAGCGGCTTTTAACTTGCAGCTTGCGGCTTGGCGCTGACAGCTGCTTTTCTGCCACAATCGCCCCCCTGCATTAACAGACGACCGAATTGCCTACCCGATGACCGACGAATCGCCCTCCATCGACAAACTGCTGAAAAACCTCGATCACGCCATGCTCGCCGACCGTCACCGGTTGCGCCGGCAGTTGCTTGAGCTGCGCAAGAAACCCGACGAGGCGAAACTGGCTCAGTGGGTGGCGCGCATGCAGGCGTCCTGTGATCAGGTGCTGGCGCGCAAGGCCAGCCTGCCGGTGATTCGTTACGACGACAGCCTGCCGATCGCGGCCAAGCGTGACGAAATCAAAAAGGCCCTGGAACAGCATCAGGTGCTGATCATCGCCGGCGAAACCGGTTCGGGCAAAACCACCCAGTTGCCGAAGATCTGTCTGGAAATCGGTCGCGGCCAGCACGGTTTGGTCGGCCACACCCAGCCGCGTCGAATCGCTGCGCGCAGTGTCGCCAGTCGCGTCGCCGAAGAACTCGGCACACCGCTCGGGGCGCTGGTCGGCTATCAGGTGCGCTTCGAGGATCAGAGTGACGCCAATACCCTGATCAAGCTGATGACCGACGGCATCCTGCTCGCGGAAACCCAGAACGACCGCTATCTGGAACGCTACGACACGATCATCGTCGACGAAGCCCACGAACGCAGCCTCAACATCGATTTCCTCCTCGGTTACCTGAAAACCCTGCTGCCGCGCCGTCCGGATCTGAAAGTCATCATCACCTCGGCGACCATCGATCTGGAGCGCTTTTCCAGGCACTTCGACGATGCGCCGATTGTCGAAGTGTCCGGCCGCACGTTCCCGGTGGAAACCTGGTATCGCCCGCTGACACTGGAGCAGGACGAGGAGGGCAACCGGGTCGAGGACGACCTGACCGTCGATCAGGCGATTCTCGCCACTCTTGATGAGATCGCCGCTTACGAGCGCAGCGAACGCCGCAGTCCCGGCGATGTGCTGGTGTTCCTGCCTGGCGAGCGAGAGATCCGCGATGCCGCCGACATGTTGCGCAAGGCGCAGCTCAAACATACCGAAATTCTGCCGCTGTACGCGCGCCTGTCGCCGGCTGAGCAGCAGCGGATTTTCCAGTCGCACCCCGGTCGCCGCGTAGTCCTGGCGACCAACGTTGCAGAAACCTCGCTGACCGTGCCGGGCATCCGCTACGTGATCGACAGCGGCACCGCGCGCATCAGCCGCTACAGCTACCGCGCCAAGGTTCAACGCTTGCCGATCGAGGCGATTTCCCAGGCCAGCGCCAATCAGCGCAAGGGCCGTTGCGGCCGGGTCGAGCCGGGTATCTGCGTGCGCCTGTACAGCGAGGAAGACTTCCTCGGTCGCCCGGAATTTACCGATCCGGAAATCCTGCGCACCAACCTCGCCGCCGTTATCTTGCAGATGCTGCACCTGCGCCTTGGCGAAATTACCGCGTTCCCGTTCATCGAGCCGCCGGATGGCAAGGCGATCAGCGACGGGTTCAACCTGTTGCAGGAGCTTTCGGCAGTCGACCGTAACAGTCAGCTGACGCCGCTGGGTCGCCAATTGGCGCGCCTGCCGGTCGATCCGCGCATGGGCCGCATGCTGCTGGAAGCGGCGAAACTCGGCAGCCTGCAGGAAGTGCTGATCGTCGCCAGCGCCATGTCGATTCAGGACCCGCGCGAGCGTCCGCCGGAGCGCCAGCAAGCGGCCGATCAGGCCCACGCACAATGGAAAGACAGCGATTCCGACTTCGCCGGACTGGTCAATCTATGGCGCGGTTTTGAAGAGCAGCGCCAAGCGCTGACGGCCAGTCCGCTGCGCAACTGGTGCCGCAAAAACTTCCTCAATTACATGCGCTTGCGCGAATGGCGCGATTCGCATCGCCAGTTGAGCCTGATCTGCCGCGACATGCAGCTAAGCCTGAACAAAGAGCCGGCCGACTATCCGAAACTGCACAAAGCGGTGCTGGTCGGCCTGCTCAGCCAGATCGGCCAGAAAACCGAAGACGGCGATTACCTCGGCGCACGGCAGCGACGCTTCTGGATTCATCCGTCGTCGGGTATCGGCAAAAAGCGCCCGCAATGGCTGATGGCCGCTGAACTGGTGGAAACCACCAAGCTCTATGCGCGCATGGTCGCCAAGATCGACGCCGACTGGATCGAACCACTGGCCGGGCACCTGATCAAGAAAAACCACTTCGAACCGCACTGGGAAAAGAAGCGCGGTCAGGTGGTGGCTTTCGAGCAGATCACCTTGTTCGGCCTGATCGTCGTCGGCCGGCGCCCGGTGCATTACGGCCCGGTCGATCCTGTGGTGTCGCGCGAGCTGTTTATCCGCGAGGGCCTGGTGCGCGGCGAGATTCAGTCCCGAGCCAAATGCCTGAGCGCCAACCAGCAATTGCTCGAGCAGCTCGACGAACTGGAAGCCAAGGCGCGCCGCCGTGACATTCTTGCCGACGAAGAAACCTTATACGCGTTCTACGACGCACGTTTGCCGGCCGAGATCCACCAGACTGCGACCTTCGATAGCTGGTACAAGGTCAACAGCCAGAAAGACCCGCAACTGCTGATCATGCGCGAGGAGGACGTGCTGGCTCGCGAGGCCAGTGAAGTCACCGCACGCGATTACCCGGACACGCTGCACATCGGCGATCTGGAACTGGCGCTGGCCTACCACTTCGAACCCAATCACCCGCGCGACGGCGTGACCCTGCGAGTGCCGGCGCCGCTGTTGCCGATGCTGCCGCCGGAGCGCCTGGAGTGGCTGGTGCCGGGGCTGATCGAGGCCAAATGCATTGCGCTGGTGCGCAATCTGCCGAAAGCCCTGCGCAAGAACTTTGTGCCGGTGCCGGATTTCATCAAAGCCGCGTTGCAGCGCATGACCTTCGCCGAAGGTTCGCTGCCGCAAGCGCTTGGTCGTGAACTGCTGCGCATGACCGGTGCGCGGGTCAGCGACGAGGCGTGGGCGGAAGCTGCGCAGCAGGTGGAAAGCCATCTGCGCATGAACCTGGAAATCGTCGATGGCCAAGGCAAGTTCCTCGGCGAAGGCCGCGATCTGGCCGAGCTGACCGCGCGCTTTGCCGAAGCCAGCCAGGCGGCACTGGCGGTGCCGCAGAGTGCCAAGAGTCAGCAGCCGGTGGAGGCGAAAGTCTTCGCGCCGGTGGCGGAAAAGACTCAGCAAAAGATTGCCGGCCTGTCGATGACGGTGTATCCGGCGCTGGTCGAGGAGGGCGGTACGGTCAAGGAAGGGCGCTTCTCGACGCCGGCCGAGGCCGAGTTCCAGCATCGGCGAGCCTTGCAGCGCTTGCTGATGCAGCAATTGGCCGAGCCGGCCAAATTCCTGCGCGGCAAGTTACCGGGGCAGACCGAGCTGGGCTTGCTCTATCGTGAGCTGGGCCGCGTCGATGCGCTGGTGGAGGACATTCTGCTGGCCAGTCTCGACAGCTGCATCCTTGACGGCGAAGACCCGTTGCCCCGTGACGGTGCCGGTCTGGCGGCACTGGCCGAGCGCAAACGCGGCAACTGGACCGAGCACGCCGAGCGCGTGGCACGCCTGGCGCTGGAGATTCTCAAGCTCTGGCACGGTTTGCAAAAACGCTTCAAGGGCAAGATCGACCTGGCTCAGGCTGTGGCGCTGAATGACATCAAGCAGCAAATCGGCCATCTGGTTTATCCGGGGTTCGTCCGTGAAACGCCGATGCAGTGGCTCAAGGAGCTGCCGCGTTACCTGAAAGCAGTCGAACAGCGCTTCGACAAGCTTGCTGCGCAATTGCAGAAGGACCGGGTCTGGAGCAGCGAACTCGCCGGCCTCTGGGCGCAATACCAGGCCCGTGCGGCCAAGCATGCGCAGGAAGGCAAACGCGATCCGCAGCTTGAGTTGTACCGCTGGTGGCTGGAGGAATACCGCGTCTCGCTGTTCGCCCAGCAGTTGGGCACGAAAGTGCCGATCTCGGATAAGCGCCTGAGCAAGCAGTGGAGCCAGGTCGAGCCTTGATCTCGAGCCATGCGCAATCCCCTGTAGGAGTGAGCCTGCTCGCGATTGCGGTGTGTCAGTCACATTATCACTGGCAGACAGATCGCTATCGCGAGCAGGCTCACTCCTACAGGGGGAGCGGCGTTTGGCAGGAGAATGGCGCCAAAACCCTGGGTTTATGGCAAACTTCGCCACCATAAACGCCGGTTTCGCGACCCAGAGCCTTCGCCGTGTCGCGCCGTGGAATAAAACGATGCCAGGTTTGCGTCCCCCGGACGGCAATAGACCCTTTGTGTGTTGGTACGACGGTTCCAGCACTTTCTGCCTGAACAGATTAGAGAAACGAGCATGCATAACGTCGTCATCAGCGGCACCGGCCTGTACACCCCGGCCAACAGCATCTCCAACGAAGAGCTGGTGGAATCTTTCAACACCTATGTCGCCCGGTTCAATGCCGACAATGCCGAGGCCATCGCCAGCGGCGAAATCCAGGCCCTGACCGAATCCAGCGCCGCGTTCATCGAAAAAGCCTCGGGCATCAAGAGCCGCTTCGTCATGGACAAGGACGGCATCCTTGATCCGCAACGCATGGCCCCGCGCCTGCCGGAGCGTTCCAACGACGAATGGTCGGTGCTCTGCCAGATGGCCGTGGGCGCGGCCGAGCAAGCCTTGCAGCGTGCCGGCAAGACCGCCGCCGATATCGACGGCGTGATCGTTGCCTGCTCGAACCTGCAACGAGCCTATCCGGCCATTGCCATCGAAGTCCAGGAAGCGCTGGGCATTCAGGGCTTCGGTTTCGACATGAACGTCGCCTGCTCCTCGGCGACCTTCGGCATTCAGGCAGCGGCCAACAGTGTGCAACTGGGCCAGGCGCGGGCGATTCTGATGGTCAACCCGGAAGTCTGCACCGGCCACCTCAACTTCCGCGACCGTGACAGCCACTTCATTTTCGGTGACGCCGCCACGGCCGTGATCATTGAGCGGGCCGATCTGGCCACCTCCAAGTACCAGTTCGACGTGGTCAGCACCAAGCTGCTGACCAAGTTCTCCAACAATATCCGCAACAACTTCGGTTTCCTCAACCGTGCGGCTGAAGAAGGCATTGGCACGCGCGACAAGCTGTTCGTGCAGGAAGGCCGCAAGGTGTTCAAGGACGTTTGCCCGATGGTTGCCGAACTGGTCGGCGAGCATCTGCAGGAAAACCAGCTCAATGTCGCCGACGTGAAGCGCTTCTGGCTGCACCAGGCCAACCTGAGCATGAACCACCTGATCGTGCGCAAACTGCTCGGCCGCGAAGCCACCGAAGAGGAAGCGCCGGTGATTCTCGACACCTACGCCAACACCAGTTCGGCCGGTTCGGTGATTGCATTCCACAAATATCAGGACGACCTCGCCTCCGGCTCGCTGGCGGTGCTCAGTTCGTTCGGTGCGGGCTATTCGATCGGCAGCGTGATTCTGCGCAAGCGGTGAAATCGGTTTAATTTCCGCTTAATCGCGGCGACCTTTCCTACATCCGAATCGGCTCTAACGCTGTAATTTTTCCGCAGAGAGCGGCAGGTCCATGACCTGCCGTGTTCGTCTATGGAATCGGAACAAGGGGATGATGGATGGCAGCTGACGATAACCTCCTGCTCGCGCGCCTGCTGGCCGGCGAGCAACAGGCATTCAAGGAACTGGTGACGACGTATCAGAGCGCCATGCGCGCCGTGGCTTATGCCATCGTCGGCCAGCGCCATGTCGAAGAGGTGGTGCAGGACGCCTGGCTGTCGGTGGTGCGCCATCTCGGCAGCTTCGAGGGGCGTTCCAGCCTCAAGACCTGGCTGCTGACCATCACCGCCAATTCGGCGAAAAGTCGCTACAAGCTCAATCGCCGCGAAGTGCTGATGGATGATTTGCCGTCGCCTCACGGCAGCATCGACGATGATCGTTTTTCCTCGGCTGACGGCCATTGGCTGGTGGCGCCGTTCGCCTGGCATCAGGACACGCCCGAAGCGCTGCTCACCGAAGGCGAATTGCGCGACTGTCTGGAGCACACGCTGCTGAGCCTGTCGGAACTGCAGAGCAGCGTCTTGCTGTTGCGCGAGCGTCAGGGACTGGAGTTGGAAGAAATCTGTAATCTTCTGGAGATCTCGCTCTCCAACGTGCGTGTGCTGCTGCATCGTGCGCGGCTGAAAGTCTTCGCGACCGTGGAGCATTTTGAGGAGACCGGAGAATGCTGACCTGTAAGGAACAAGTGGCGCGCTCCAGCGATTATCTCGATGACCAGTTGAGTTTTCGGGAAAAGCTGATGGTGCGCCATCACTTGATGTTCTGCCCCAACTGCCGGCGTTTCATGCGGCAGATGCGTTTGATGCAGGCGACACTGAAGGCGATGCCGGAGAAACCGGAACAGGGAGTGGATGCCCTGGCTGAACGTCTGGCGACGCAGAGGCGCGACGAGAATTCCTGAAAAAATCAGCCCGGTGTAGCGCCAGCGAACGGATGATGGGGATCGCTGAAGCGGCACCGGGCTGCAGGAAAACCAGCTTCGATCGACAAGCCGCAAGGGGAGCGGTGACTTGCAGCTTGTCGCTCGAAGCCTGAAGCTGGTTCTTAGAACTTGGCTTCGGCATCCAGTTGCAGGGTGTTGGCATCTGCATCACGCTGACCGCGGCTGGCGAAGTCGGCCTTGGTCAGGAAGTAGGTCGCGCCGATGGCGAAGTTCTTGTCGATGTCGTAACCGACCTTGAACTTGTGACCACGCGAACCGGTCGTGCCGTTGGCGAAGTCGGAATCGGTGAAGGCACCGACCACGGCGTTGCGCTGCACGTCGCGGTAGTTGTAGTCGAGGTTCAGGCCGAACACTTTCGATTTCGCGCCGAGCAGCCAGGCGGTGTCCTGATCGGTCACGGCATCGTTGTTTTTCACGTACTGACCGTAGAACGACAGTGGCATCGGCAGACCGCCGATGTCGACCTGGCTGAACCCTTCATACAGACGGAATTCGTTGTTGGCCGAGTTGCCGTTGACGGCCAGGGCGCACGGTGTCGAAGTACCGGTGCAACGGCTGTCGTCGTCGTTCTGGTAGGCGTAGACACTGCCGCCCAGAGTCACTTTCAGGTTATCGGTGATGTTGAAGCGGCTGCCCAACTGGCCGGCGGTCAGTCGCAGGTCATGGCGGAACTGTACGCCGTCGCCGTCGACGTTGTCCTTGAGGTTGTAGTTACCCAGGCTGCCGAACAGCTCGGCGCTGCCGCCCAGTGGATACTTGTAGGTGAGTGCCAGACCTTCCGGGTTGATATCGCTGTCCCAGATAACGTCGCCCATGCTCACCCACGGTTGCAGCATCTTGCCGCCGATGACGTGCAGGTTCTTGATCTGGTCAGGGTGGTAGTCGATGTAGCCGAGGTCGAGCCAGATCTGCTTCTTGTCGAAGTAGTTGTCCTGGTCCTGGTTGGTCGAACGCGCGTCGTCACCGCCGCCAGTGGCGATACGAATGCCGGTGTCGACCTGCGGGTTGATCTCGGTATAGGCGCCCAGACGGGCACGGATGCGCTGACGGTCCTTGTCGCGGCCGCCGTTGTTCGGTTCGCCGTCGATCTTGATGGTTTCCTGACGGATACGCACATCGCCCTTGAACTGGGTCTTGGCCGCCCAGGCCAGTTTCTGGTCGAAGGCGCTTTGTTCGTTGCTCTTCCTGGCGACAGCCGCGACTTGTTCGTTGGTCTCTTGCTGCGCCTGCTGGGCGATTTGCTGAGCCTTCTGATCCTTGGCCAGCTCCGTTTGCAGTTCGATGTACTGCGCCTGGGAAATCGAACCGTTGGCCTTGAGCATGTCGAGCAGTTTGGCGTCGACTGCGGCACTGGCCGGAACACTCATGGCCAGCAACAGGCCGCCACACAGGGCTGCCGCAGTTTTCGTGGAAGCAAGACGCATAGCAATCTCCGAAGATGAAAGGGATGGCTGAACCATCCTGGGCACAACCGACGTTGACGTCGGAAAACTGTGTCCGGGCTAGAACCCGGCGCTCTAAAAACAGGCGCCAGTATCGCGATCGTTTATGACAGAGCAGTGGCACGGTGATGGCAGGTTGATGACGATCGCGATGCGCCCTGAACTATCGGGCTAGAGCACTGTCGTCGCGATGGCGGGTGTGCAACGGCGCGCAATCGGCGATACTCGCCGGGCGCTGAAGTCTGTCTGGAGAGCTTGTCGATGCCGTTGCAATGCCTGCAAAACCTATCGCAAATCGCCCCGGCGAGCTGGGACGCACTGGTGCCGGAAAACCAGCCGTTTCTGCGTCACGCTTTCCTCAGTGCGATGGAGGACAGCGGCAGCGTCGGCCCGCACAGCGGTTGGCAGCCCGAGCATTTGCTGCATGTTGAAGGGGATCGCCTGATCGCCGCGTTACCCGGTTATCGCAAGTGGCATTCCTACGGCGAATACGTTTTCGATCACGGCTGGGCCGACGCCTGTGCCCGTGCCGGCATCGACTATTACCCCAAGTATCTCAGCGCCGTGCCGTTCAGCCCGGTCGGCGGTCCGCGGCTGTTGGCGGCGAATGTCGAAGACGGTTACGAACTGCTCAAGAGTCTGCCGGGCTATCTGGAGATCGAAGGGCTTTCCAGCGCGCACATCAATTTCACCGACCCGTTCACCGACGCGGCGATGGCCGAACAGCCTGGCTGGCTGCAGCGCATTGGCTGCCAGTATCACTGGCAGAATCGCGGCTACCGCGACTTCCAGGATTTCCTCGATGCGCTCAGTTCCCGCAAGCGCAAACAGATGCGCAAGGAGCGTGAGCAAGTGGCGGAGCAGGGCTTCGAATTCGAGTGGCTGGAGGGGCGTGAGCTGGACGAGGCGCAATGGGATTTCGTCTACGCCTGCTACGCCAATACCTACGCGGTGCGGCGCCAGGCGCCGTACCTGACCCGTGAGTTTTTCAGTCTGCTCGCCGAGCGCATGCCCGAAGCGATTCGCGTGGTACTGGCCAAACAAGGTTCTCGGCCGGTGGCGATGGCCTTCAGTCTGGTCGGTGGCGACAGTTTCTACGGTCGTTACTGGGGCTGCCTGGCCGAGTTCGATCGGCTGCATTTCGAGACGTGTTTCTATCAGGGCATGGACTATGCGATCGCCCACGGCTATCAGCGCTTTGATGCCGGTGCGCAGGGTGAACACAAGTTGATTCGCGGGTTTGAGCCGGTGATCACCCATTCGTGGCATTACTTGCGCCACCCGGGGTTGAAGGCGGCGGTGAAAGATTTCCTCCAGCTGGAACGGGCCGGCGTCCTTGCTTATGCCGAAGAAGCCCGCAGCGCCTTGCCCTACCGCCAAACCTAGAACCACTGTGGGAGCGAGCCTGCTCGCGAAGGCGGTGTGCCAGTCAATGTGATTGATGCTGACACTCCGCCATCGCGAGCAGGCTCACTCCTACAGGTCTTGTGGTGTTCGGCAGATTTAATCGATGCCGACAAAGCCTCCGGTCTGATGCGCCCATAGCCGCGCGTACAAGCCGCGATGGGCGAGCAATTCGTCGTGGGTACCACTTTCGGCGATCTTGCCGTTTTCCAACACCACCAACCGGTCCATCCGCGCAATGGTCGAGAGGCGGTGGGCAATGGCGATTACGGTTTTGCCCTGCATCAAAGTTTCCAGACTTTCCTGAATCGCCGCTTCGACTTCCGAGTCCAGCGCCGAGGTGGCTTCGTCCATGATCAGGATCGGTGCGTCCTTGAGCAGCACCCGCGCGATGGCGATACGTTGCCGCTGGCCGCCGGACAGTTTCACCCCGCGCTCACCGACATGCGCGTCGAAGCCGGTACGGCCCTCAGCATCGGACAGCAGCGGAATGAACTCATCGGCACGGGCCTTGTGCACCGCTTCCCAGAGCTCGGCGTCGGTCGCGTCGGGTTTGCCGTAAAGCAAATTGTCGCGGATCGAACGGTGCAGCAGCGACGTGTCCTGAGTGATCATGCCGATACGTTCGCGCAGGCTTTCCTGGCCGACTTCGGCGATGTTCTGGCCATCGATCAGAATCCGCCCGCCCTCGACGTCGTACAGGCGCAGAAGCAAGTTGACCAGCGTCGATTTACCAGCACCGGACGGGCCGATCAAACCGATCTTTTCCCCCGGTTTGATGTTCAGGTTGAGGTCGCCGATGATCCCGCGTTCTTTGCCGTAGTGAAAATCCACGTGCTCGAAACGCACTTCGCCACGGGCCACTTGCAACGGTTTGGCCTGCTCGTGATCGGTGACGCTGACCGGTTGCGAAATGGTGCGCAAACCGTCCTGGACCATGCCGATGTTTTCGAAGATCCCGGTGACCACCCACATGATCCAGCCGGACATGTTGACGATGCGGATCACCAGCCCGGTCGCCAGGGCAATCGCCCCGACCGTGATCAGCGACTGCGTCCACAGCCACAAGGCCAGCGCCGTGGTGCCGACGATCAGCAAGCCGTTCATGGTGGTGATCGTCACGTCCATGCTGGTCACCACGCGGCCGGCCATTTGTGCCTTGACGGTCTGCTCTTCGATGGCCTCTTTGGCGTAGTGCTGTTCGAAGTTGGTGTGGGCGAACAGTTTCAGCGTGGCGATGTTGGTGTAGCCGTCGACGATGCGGCCCATCAGTTTCGAGCGCGCGTCGGAGGCTTCCACCGAGCGTTCTTTGACGCGGGGGACGAAGTAATACAGCGCGCCGATGTAGGCGACGATCCACGTCAGCAGCGGAATCATCAAGCGCCAGTCGGCCTCGGCGAACAGCACCAGCGAACTGATCGCGTAGATCACCACGTGCCACAGCGCGTCGACCGCCTGCACGGCCGAATCGCGCAGCGAGTTGCCGGTCTGCATGATGCGTTGGGCAATGCGCCCGGCGAAGTCGTTCTGGAAGAAATTCAGGCTCTGCTTGAGCACGTAGCTGTGGTTCTGCCAGCGAATCATGCTGGTCATGCCCGGGCTCAGGGTCTGGTGCACAAGCAGGTCGTGGAGGGCGAAAAA
Source organism: Pseudomonas granadensis (assembly GCF_900105485.1). Lineage (GTDB taxonomy): Bacteria > Pseudomonadota > Gammaproteobacteria > Pseudomonadales > Pseudomonadaceae > Aquipseudomonas > Aquipseudomonas granadensis. Next base: position 1,241,410 of record NZ_LT629778.1, read on the forward strand.
TATCGGCCGCAGCACCAGGGCCACCACCAGCATCCACGTCAGTTCGAGGGCGTGGTCACTGAAGAAGTTCGGGTTGGGCGTGCCCTGCGCCAGGTCGATGATGCGGCTCAGGTAACTGAACAGCGCCACTTCGATCAGCGAGGCAAACAGGCCGACGACCAGCAGGGCGGCGAAACTCGGCCAGACCTGCTTCAGATAATAGGTATAGAAAGGCCAGACGCGGTCTGGAGGAGACGCCGTCGGGGCGTCGCGGAAGATATCGATCAGTTGTTCGAAACGGCGATAGAGCATCAGATAATCGCCCGGAAAACGGGCTCTCCTTTTATCGGTGTGAGCGGCGCGGGATCAGGCCGTAGCCGCTCGTAATGCCCTGCAGCAATCAGTCGATGCGCTTGGCCGACTTGATGATCACAGGGTCGACAGGCACGTTTTGCATGCCTTGTTTGGTAGTGGTTTGCGAATTGACGATGACATCGACCACGTCCATGCCCTTGACCACTTTGGCGAACACCGCGTAACCGGCATCACGGCCTGGATCGAGGAACGCGTTGTCAGCCACATTGATGAAGAACTGGCTGGTGGCCGAATCCGGGTTGGAGGTACGCGCCATCGACAGGGTGCCGCGAACGTTGTGCAGGCCGTTGCTGGCTTCGTTCTTGATCGGCGCCTTGGTGTCTTTTTGTTGCATCTGTTGAGTGAAGCCGCCGCCCTGGGCCATGAAACCCGGGATCACGCGGTGGAAAATCGTGTTGGTGTAAAAGCCGCTGTCGACGTACTCAAGAAAGTTCTTGGTGCTGATCGGTGCCTTGACCGGGTCCAGTTCGATTTCGATCTGGCCGTTGGTGGTGTCGAGCAAAACATGGGGCGCCTTGGCTGGGGTGGCAGCCATCAGGTTGGCGGCAAACAGCACGGTACCAGCGGCGAGGGCGAGTTTTTTCAGCATGGGTCAGTGATCCTGAGATTGAATATCGGCTGCGGCGAGAAACTCCAGCAGCGTGTGGTTGAAGCGTTCGGGTTGATCGAGCGGGGTGGCGTGGCGCGAGTCGGCGATCACCACCAGCCGCGCATTCGGTAGCAGTTTTACATAGGTTTCTTTCAGCGCCACAGGCGTGTAGTCGCGGTCGGCGCTGACGATGAGGGTTGGACAGGTCACTCGGGAAAGTCGTTCCTGAACCCCCCAACCCACAATCGCATCGAAGCTGGCGAGATAAGCACGTTTGTCGTTTGTTGCCCAGCGTTCGGCCATTTTTCGTCGCAGGTCGGCCTGTTCCGGCTTGGGAAAAAGCTTGCTGCCGAGGGCTTTGCCAATGGTTTCCAGGCTGAGCAGGCGCATCAGGCTCCAGCGCTTGAACCATTGCCAGTAATCGTCGCGGCTGCGCAGTTTGACCTGTGGTGCGCTGTTGACGATGGTCAGGCTTTTCAGTGCCTGCGGCTGATCGACGCCGAGCTGGAAGCCAATCATCCCGCCCATCGACAGGCCGACATAGTGCACCGGGCCGAGGTTGAGATAATCGATCAGCGCGAGCAGGTCGGCGCTGAAACCGGCGATGCTGTAACGCTCGCGCGGCTTGTCCGAGCGGCCGTGACCGCGAATATCCGGGACGATCACCCGGTAATGCGCGGCCAGTGCCGGGATCTGCATCTCCCAGTCCAGCGTGCTCGAACCAAGCCCGTGGACCAGCAATAACGGGGCGCCGTGGCCATATTCTTCGTAATGCAGGTTGCAACCATCGTGCTCGAAAAAGGCCATCGGTGAACTCCGTGTCAGGCTTGCTCGGGGGCGGCGAACGGGGCGTCCAGCGGCAAGGTATCGAAGGTGCGCAGCAGTTCGATAAGGATTTGCGTGGCCGGGCCCAGGGGTTTGTCCTTGTTCGAATACAGATAGAAGCTGGAATTGCGATTGCCGCCTCTGTCCAACGGTAGCAGCTTCAGCGAGCCATCCTTGAGTTCCCGCTCAATCATGTGCCGGGGCAGCCAGGCAAAGCCCAGTCCGCTGCTGACAAACGTTGCGGCAGTGGCAAGGCTGCCGACCGTCCAGCGCTGTTCGGCGCCGAGCCAGCCGACATCGCGCGGCTGCTGGCGACCGGAGTCGCGGATCACCACTTGCATCTGGGTCTCCAGATCCTGAAAGCTCAGCTCGCGATTGAGCCGGTGCAGCGGGTGATCAGGGTGGGCGACGGCGACGAACTCGACGTCGCTTAATTCCGCACCCAGATAACCGGGAATGCTCAGACCGGTGATCGCCAGGTCGGCAACGCCTTCGAGCAGGACTTCCTCAACGCCCGACAATACTTCTTCGCGCAGACGCACCCGGCAGCCGCGGCTCTGCGGCATGAACGCGGTCAATGCCCGTACGATACGCGCGCTCGGGTACGCCGCGTCGACCACCAGCCGCACTTCGGCTTCCCAGCCTTGCTCCATGTGGTGAGCAAGGTCTTCGAGTTGGCTGGCCTGTTTCACCAGTTGCCGGGAACGGCGTAGCAGCACGCCGCCGGCTTCGGTGAGCACGGCTTTACGGCCGTCGATGCGCAGCAGCGGCACGCCGAGCTGGTCCTGCATGCGCGCCACGGTGTAGCTCACCGACGACTGCGAACGGTGCAAGACCTCGGCGGCCTGGGCGAATCCGCCGTGGTCGACCACGGCCTGCAACGTTCGCCATTGATCTAGGGTCACGCGGGGCGCTTTCATCAATAGCTCCTCTTGTCCTAAGCTGGCCGTTCCCCATGGAGAGCGGCGAATGAAAAAATTCTGTTGTGTGGTGCTGGCGTTGCTACCGTTGACGGCTTTTGCTTATCCGATCGATGTGCAGAAAGACCTCAACGGCATGAAGATCGACTACGAGACCTTCGACACCGATAACGACATCGGCTCGATTCGGGTGGCCAACTACGGTGACGTCGATGCGACGTGTCGCGCGGTATTCAGCAACGGTCCGGAAGCGCCGCGCACGCGCAGTATCGACGTGCCGGCCGGCAAACATAAAAACGCCACGGCCAAGTTCACCCGCGAGATCATCAAGCTGCGCATCAAACTGACCTGCACCCCGAAATAGCGGTAATCCCCTGTAGGAGTGAGCCTGCTCGCGATAGCTGTGGATCAGCCGATATCATCGGCAACTGACACACCGCTATCGCGAGCAGGCTCACTCCTGCAACGGGCATGGTTAGCTTATAAACGAATTTATCGATCGGTTACAGCGGATAATTGCGCTTTTTAATCGATTCAGCCCTGTTTAATGTTCACTCCATCGACCTACAACATATTCGGATGGAGGCTACACACCATGTCCCGCGTTCTGATCATCGAAAGCAGCGCCCGTCAGCAAGACTCGGTTTCGCGTCAACTGACCCAGACCTTCATCGCTCAGTGGAAAGCCGCGCACCCGAACGATCAGATCACCGTGCGTGACCTCGCCGTTAACCCGGTGCCGCACCTGGACGCCAACCTGCTGGGCGGCTGGATGAAGCCTGCGCAACAGCGTAACGAAATCGAACAAGCCTCGCTGGACCGCTCCAACGCCTTGACCGATGAGCTGCTGGCGGCCGATGTGCTGGTGATGGCGGCGCCGATGTACAACTTCGCTATTCCGAGCACGCTCAAGGCCTGGCTGGACCATGTGCTGCGCGCCGGGGTGACCTTCAAGTACACCGAAAGCGGTCCGCAAGGCCTGCTCAATGACAAGCGTGCCTTTGTCTTGACGGCACGTGGCGGGGTGTATGCCGGTGGTCCGGCGGATCATCAGGAACCGTACCTGCGTCAGGTCATGGGTTTCATCGGCATCCACGACGTGACGTTCATTCACGCCGAGGGCATGAACCTCGGTGGCGACTTCCAGGAGAAGGGCCTCAATCAGGCCAACGCCAAACTGTCCCAGGTCGCTTGATAGGTTAATCGCCAGATAATCGCTGGATGGTCTAGTGACCTGGCGCAACCCCTTCAAGGCTTTACGCGCAACGAACCTCCCTTTGCACTTTTGCTCCTGAGTGCTGTAGCCCGATTGAACGCTTTAGCGAGATCGGGCTTTTTTTTGCCTGGGATTTGATGATCGACATAATTCCCCTTGTAGGAGTGAGCCTGCTCGCGATGACGGTGTGTCAGCCAATACAGATGCGCCTGAACGACCGCTATCGCGAGCAGGCTCACTCCTACAGGGGATTTGTGTTGGTTGCAGAATCGAAAACCGCTATCGTCGCCGCCATTCGATTTCCGAGGCGAGCATGGGCTATCTACTTTTTGTGACGCTGATCCAGGCGTTTTCCTTCAGTCTGATCGGCGAATACCTCGCCGGTCATGTCGACAGTTACTTCGCGGTTCTGGTGCGCGTGGTGCTGGCCGGGCTGGTGTTCATTCCGTTGACGCGCTGGCGTTCGGTCGAACCTGGGTTCATGCGCGGCATGCTGCTGATTGGCGCGCTGCAGTTCGGTGTGACTTACGTCTGCCTGTACCTGAGCTTTCGCGTATTGACGGTGCCGGAAGTCTTGCTGTTCACCATCCTGACGCCGTTGCATGTGACGTTGATCGAAGACGCGCTGAACCGCCGCTTCAATCCGTGGGCGCTGGTGGCGGCGCTGGTCGCTGTGGGCGGGGCGGCGGTGATTCGCTTCGACAGCATCAGCCCGGACTTCTTCATGGGCTTCCTGCTGCTGCAACTGGCCAACTTCACGTACGCGGCGGGGCAGGTGCTGTACAAGCATCTGGTGGCGAAACACCCGAGCGATCTGCCGCATTACCGGCGCTTCGGCTACTTCTACCTCGGCGCACTCGCCGTGGTATTGCCGGCGTTTCTGCTGTTCGGCAAGTCCAACTTCCTGCCGGAAGCACCGCTGCAGTGGGGCGTTTTGTTGTTTCTGGGGCTGGTGTCGACGGCGTTGGGTCTGTACTGGTGGAACAAGGGCGCGTGCATGGTCAACGGCGGCACGCTGGCGGTGATGAACAATCTGCATGTGCCGGTGGGGTTGTTGCTGAACCTGCTGATCTGGAATCAGGATGAGGAACTGGGGCGGTTGTTCCTTGGCGGGAGTGTGATCCTGGCCGCGGTTTGGATTAGCCGGTTGGGTATCCGCAATTTCCCGGCCAGCGCGTAATTGCTGACCACAAAATATCCGATGGGAGCGGGCTTGCCCGCATATTTCATCGGCGTTGCTTGATATGTTTTCCAAGCTCGCGAATGCTGACCGATCTAGTGCTACTGGCGGGAGGCCTGAGAGCGAATCTTCCCCACTCGACATCGCCCAGTGCTTTTTCCAGTTCTGAATTCGGCCTTCCTGCACCAATAGAGCTTCGCGCATGGATGCGCAGGTTTTGTCAGGTCAAAGGCTGGCTCCTACTAGCCAATCTCGCGGTGAGACCTATAGTGACCTGAAGGTAAATAGCTTGTCTTGGGAGGTGGTTTATGAAACTCGAAGACCGCATGAGCCGTTCAATCAAGCAGCGTGCGGGCATCGTCGTGTTGCGCTCGGAGTTTTCAAGCATGGGTAGCGATTCGCAGGTCGGCCGTGTTTTGGCGCGGTTTGTTGCGAACGGTATGCTTGTGCGTGTGAGTAAAGGCGCATTTGCGAAAGCGCGTATTAATCAGTACACGGGCAAACCAACGCCCGCAGGCACTCTGGAAAAAATTGCTACTGAGCTTTTCCGCAAGCTCAATATTACGATCGCGCCCAGTAGCCTTGTTGCTGAGTACAACAGCGGTAGAACGACGCAAATCCCTATGGGTACGGTTGTCAATACCGGAAGTCGACGTATTTCTCGTAAAGTGACGGTAGGGGACAACGCTGTAGTTTATGAAAACTCTTCCAGAACCGCTGCGGGTTAGCATCGAGGATGCGTCCACGGCTGGCATTCTTAAAAAATATGCCAGCTGCTGTCGCAGAGAAAGACCAGCACATCACTGATGCGCTGCATGCACTTTCGCGAATCCACATGGTTCACCTCGCAACCCAGGTGAATCGGAAAAAGGGTGATCCCAAGCCTGCGACGGTCAATGTTGCAACGCGAATGGTTTTTGCTGGCGGCACCTGTCTATCGAAGGCATACGGCCTTATCGAGCGGATGTCGGAAGATATTGACATCAAGGTTGAGCTGGATAATCCGCCTGAAGGTTACGCTTTTCCAAAAGACCTGGGGGATCGTAGCCGGCTGAAAGCGCTGCACGGAGCGGTCGAGGCGGCCTTGTCCGAGCTTGATTTTCAATGGGTCGTGAATAGAAGTAATCCAATTTATAGGGATACCCATCGTTACTACTGTTTGATGGTGTCGTACGAAGCTCACTTTCAGGATGCGGTAGGAACTTTGCGTCCGCAGCTAAAGATTGAGCTCGTTTGTCGGCCTCCCATGATTCCGTCGCAAACACAAAAATTGGGTTACATGCTTGAAAAACTTGATGGGTGTAAAGACCCTTTCCAGTTCCCCATGGAGTGCATCACCGTAGCTGAGACCCTAGCGGAAAAGATACTCTCACTGCTGCGCCGCTGTGCCAGCAGTTGGGCTGGGTATCAGCCTGAAGAGTTCGATACTGCGCTGGTTCGCCATGTATACGATGTGTGGCGTATCGCGACGGCGTACCCCGGGGCGATAGAGCCTGCTGCAAAAGTATTCGCCTTGTCGGTAGGTAAGGACGTCACCGAGTTTGGCAGACGGCACCCAGAGTTCGGAGCAGATCCGTTCGGGGTCTTGCGGCATGCCCTTGAGGTCGCCGCGATACATGATGGGTTGAAAGCCAATTTCGGAGAAAGGCTCATACCTCTGCTTTACGCTGAAGAAACACCTGATTTCGACACCTGCTTTGCAGCGTTTGCAAGGGTCGCGCATTATTTGCTGGATCATTGTGCAGCCAGCAATGACGCCATTGATGCAGTCAGTGGTGCTGCTTGAGCGCGCAAGGGTGTCTCGCTGATCGTTCGTTGAGCATAATTTGCGTGAGTTCGGGCAAGTGTCGGTGCTCATGGCCGCGGGAAGTGGATGTATGGCCATTCGTGATCAGGCCCTTGTGACTTGGATGGGCCTCCTGGTACGCAGTCTATTACCGACCAAGCATGTGAGTCGCCACGTTTGCCGCATTCCGGGCATCATCGATGCCACGATGGTAGGTGCCTTCCCACACCAGTCCTGACATCGCCACGGCAGGCTGAAGGCCTAACGCACGGCAGTCGAAAATTTTCCAGTGCCATTTCTTCAAGTTGGTGTGAAGCATCCCATCGAGCATTGGTCTGCAATGTAGGCGTGAGGCATCTTGCTGCAGTTGCTTGAAGTCATAATCCCCCCATGAACACCACATCGAGTTTGGGTAGGCTGCTAGAAATACTTCAAGCATTTGACCAACTTTGGCGTAGCCGGGAGCTGCGTCAACGTCGCTTTGCCTGATCGTCGTCAGCCCTCGACAAAAGTCGGTAAGCACCGGGTGCAGAGTGGGTCGGACAAAGCTCTGAAATTGATCAATCACTTTGAGGGACGAAAGCTGGATCACAGCCAAGCCAATCTCAATGGTTTCCATTTCATCGCGTTTCACCATCAGTTGCCGTGGAGGCTCGCCCGGTCTGGGGGGCTCATCACACGTCGCCTCAAGATCGATACACAGAAGATATTGGTAGGGGGCTAGTACCTCCCGAAGTGCTGCCAAGTGCTGGGGCTTACGAACAGGTACCATGCTCAGCTCTAATTTTTGAGATCATGAATGATGACCAGTTTCCAAGTGTCTTTATGGAAATTATCCGATGTCAACGCGCGTTGTCCACCGATCAGACCTCTATGACCGCGCTCGACAGATGGGGATGCATGCTGGTTATTGATGGCGAAGGGAGGCGCGATCTTGGGGGGAGCGAAGTAGCGCCTGAGAGACTTTATATGCTCAAGCTCAAGCGCCCGCAGTGTCACTCAGTATCGATGTGACTGACACACCGCAATCGCCAGCAGGCTGGCTCCCACATTGGTTTTGTGAATCACATCAGATGCTTTTCAGGCTCGGGAATGCTGGAAGCGCCCAGCACCGCGGGCAACAACCCCGAACGCAAATCCCCACCACTCGGTTGCTGATACAGACTCAAGCCAAACTCCGGCAGCACCGCCAGCAGGTAATCGAAAATATCCCCCTGAATCCGCTCGTAATCGGCCCAGACCGTGGTGCGGGTGAAACAGTAGATTTCCAGCGGAATGCCCTGGGCGGTTGTCTGCATCTGCCGCACCATGCAGGTCATGTTCGGCTGAATCTCCGGGTGACTCTTCAAGTACGCCAGCGCATAGGCGCGGAAGGTGCCGATGTTGGTCATGCGCCGGCGGTTGGCCGACATTGCCGCGACGTTACCTTGCGCCTCGTTCCAGGCTTTGAGCTCGGCTTTCTTGCGGCTCATGTAGTCGGTCAGCAGGTGCACTTGAGAGAGTTTTTCTTCTTCATCGTCACGGATGAAGCGCACGCCGCTGGCGTCGATGAACAGGCTGCGCTTGATCCGCCGCCCACCCGATTGCTGCATGCCGCGCCAGTTCTTGAACGACTCGGACATCAACCGCCAGGTCGGGATCGAGACGATGGTCTTATCGAAATTCTGCACCTTGACCGTGTGCAGAGTGATATCGACCACATCGCCGTCGGCACCGACTTGCGGCATTTCGATCCAGTCACCGACGCGCAGCATGTCGTTGCTGGTCAGTTGCACGCTGGCAACGAATGACAGCAGGGTGTCCTTGTAGACCAACAGAATCACCGCCGACATTGCACCCAGACCGGACAGCAGCAACAGCGGCGAGCGGTCGATCAGGGTGGCGACGATGATGATCGCGCCGAACACGTACAAGACCATTTTCGCCAGTTGCACGTAGCCCTTGATCGAGCGCGTGCGTGCATGTTCGGTACGCGCATAGATGTCGAGCAGGGCATTGAGCAGGGCGCTGACCGCCAGCAGCAGGAACAGAATGGTGAACGCCAGTGCCACGTTGCCAAGGAAGTTCATCGCGGTTTTGCTCAGCTCGGGCACCAGATGCAGGCCGAACTGAATCACCAGCGACGGCGTCATCTGCGCCAGACGCTGAAACACCTTGTTGTGACGAAAGTCGTTGATCCAGTGCAGCGCCGGCTGACGCCCGAGCATGCGGCTGGCGTGCAGGATCAGATAGCGCGCCACTCGTCCGAGGACGAGGGCGATGACCAGCAGCACCATCAGCGCCAGCCCTGATTGCAACAACGGGTGCTGTTCAAGGGTGCCCCAGAGGTCCTGAGCTTTGAGCCAGAGCTGTTTGATATCCATAAGCGAAACGTTTCTTCTATAAGACGCGAGGGGGGATTAGAGCATTTAAGACGCTGCGTATTACGATTGGAGACAATCAGGCAACAAAAAAACCACTGATTGTGCCCGTTTGCATAAAGAAACTCGGCCTGAGCGCTCGAAACCGGTAACCTATGCAGCTGTTTTTTTGCATATCTTCGAGGTAGCACCCGTGTTTTCCCAATTCGCCCTGCACGAACGCCTGCTTAAAGCTGTGGCCGAGCTGAAATTTGTCGAGCCAACGCCTGTGCAAGCCGCGGCCATTCCGCTGGCGCTCCAAGGGCGTGATCTGCGGGTGACGGCGCAAACCGGTAGCGGCAAAACCGCCGCTTTCGTTCTGCCAATCCTCAATCGCCTGATCGGCCCGGCGAAGATTCGCGTCAGCATCAAGACGCTGATCCTGCTGCCGACCCGCGAACTGGCCCAGCAGACCTTGAAGGAAGTTGAACGCTTCTCGCAGTTCACCTTCATCAAATCCGGCCTGATCACCGGCGGCGAAGACTTCAAGGTCCAGGCGGCGATGCTGCGCAAAGTGCCGGACATCCTCATCGGCACTCCTGGCCGGATGATCGAGCAACTCAACGCCGGCAACCTCGACCTCAAGGAAGTCGAAGTGCTGGTGCTCGACGAAGCCGACCGCATGCTCGACATGGGTTTTGCCGAAGACGTGCAGCGTCTGGTCGATGAATGCCCGAACCGTCAGCAGACCATGCTGTTCTCCGCCACCACCGGCGGTTCCGGCCTGCGCGAGATGATCGGCAAGGTGCTGAACAACCCTGAGCACTTGCAGCTCAACGCGGTCAGCCAACTGAACTCGACCACCCGTCAGCAAATCATCACCGCCGACCACAATCAGCACAAAGAGCAGATTGTGAACTGGCTACTAGCCAACGAGACCTACCAGAAAGCGATTGTTTTCACCAATACCCGCGCCATGGCCGACCGCATCTACGGCCGCCTGGTGGCGCAGGAATACAAGGCGTTCGTGCTGCACGGCGAAAAAGACCAAAAGGATCGCAAACTGGCGATCGATCGCCTGAAGCAGGGCGGCGTGAAGATTCTGGTGGCGACCGACGTTGCGGCCCGTGGTCTGGACGTTGATGGTCTGGATCTGGTGATCAACTTCGACATGCCACGCAGCGGCGACGAATATGTGCACCGCATTGGTCGTACTGGGCGTGCCGGTAACGACGGTCTGGCGATCTCGCTGATCTGCCACGGCGACTGGAACCTGATGTCGAGCATCGAGCGCTATCTGAAGCAGAGCTTCGAGCGCCGCACCATCAAGGAAGTCAAAGGCACCTACGGCGGGCCGAAAAAGGTCAAGGCCTCGGGCAAGGCTGTTGGCGTGAAAAAGAAAAAGACTGACGCCAAGGGCGACAAGAAGAAAACCGCGGCCAAGACGCCAACCAAGCGCAAGAGCGCCAACCGGCCAAAACCGGATTCACTGGTGAGCAGCGACGGCATGGCCCCGCTCAAGCGCCGCAAGCCGGCAGAGCCTGCGGCTGAATAAGCGTTAAACACGCGTACAAAAAAACCGGACGATGTCCGGTTTTTTTATGTCTTCAGCTATCGGCTTTTTTCTCTGCCGAGCCCAGCTCCTTCAAGCGCTGATCGATCAACTGGCACTTGTCCGGCAGATCGGCGCTCGCCGTGCCCAGGTCCATTTTCTGCAACTCAGCGTTGATCTCCTTGGCTTTTTCCGGGTTCTGCTCGGTCAGTTTCGAGACCTCCTTCGCCAGTTGTTCACGTTTGATCGTCGCTTCTTCCGGCGTGCAGGCCCACACGGGCAGGGCGCAGGCGAGGGTAGCGGCGAGGGTGAGCTTGATCAGGGTTTTCATCGGGGCAGGCCTCAGTTCCGGTTAAGGCGGGTTACGCGGTTGAGGGCGTGAGGCAGGGAAAAGTTCAGCGAGTTTTATGCGCGAGAGCCATCAGAATTCGTTTTCAATCAGTGATGCGCCGATGCATTGATCAAAGATATCGGCAAGAGGTTGGTCCGCGCCGTAAAAGGATTGAATGCATGCTTCAATCCATCCCTCACGGTCCACGGAGTGCCAATCGACCAAGTAGCCAACGTTGAAAATAATATATTCGAAAACGACTCGTTGCGTACGACCGTTGCCATCTCGGAAGGGATGGGCAACATTGATGTTTCCGTAGGATTCAGCCACCGATGAAACCAATCGATCGCGAGAGTAACCCTCGAACCAGCCTGCATCAGCCATTCCAAGAAATTCCTTGGCGACTTCGCGCTCAATAAACTCAGGGCTGCAGAACCGTGTCATGCCTTTACTGAGAGCCAGAGTGCGTGTTTCACCGGCCCAGGCGTAGATTTTTTCGAATAGCGTATGGTGGACGTTTTTGAGGGTTGTCAGGCTATAGGGCGGTAGGACGAACTCAAGTTTCATCGCCGCTACCTCGTTAAGGTAGCGTTCTGCTTCATCGAGATCGTCCGCATTTCGCAGGCCGAGCAGATTGATAAGAACATTGGTGCCCGGGTAACAATCCGGGGCTTGGTCGACACCGTATTTGTCGCTCAAGCTTTCAAGTGCCGAACGGCTCGCAATGCAGCTTCTCTGTCCGGAAGCTTGATCTCACCTTCGCAAGGTGACGGAGCAAAACCTTCCAGGCGCAAGCTGGCCGCGAAATTGGCTCTTCGATGCTTTGCAAACCACGTTTTCTTGGTCTCCAGGCTCAGCTTTTCCATCGTTGCTCCTTAAGCTCATATTCCGCAATTATAGCCAACGTTAGCCTGCCGGTACGGAAGGGCTTAGCATCTCACAATCATTAGTCGCATTGAATCCGCTTGTCGGACCTTCAGTTCGCAATTCCTGTCATCGGCAAATTCGATGACCTCTACGAAGCCTGTTCACCATGGCAGCAGCTGGTTTTCACTGCGGCCTCATAACGATCATGATGCCGCACCCATTCCATGATCTCGTCTTCATTGCGTCCCTTGGGCGTTAGGTCAAGGTAGTGGTAGGCGCCGACCAGCATGTCCAGGCCGCGGGCATAGGTTGAATAGGTATGGAAAATCTCACCGTTGGCGTTGCGGTAAAACACGCTTAACCCGGGCATTTCTTCCTCGGCGCTGTCGGTCTTTTCGTAGTTGTAGGCAGCCGTTCCTGCCGCAACGTCGGCGGCGCGTGCACAGACGCCAAAGTCATAATTGAAGTCGCAACCCTCTGACGACACCCAGTCGAATTTCCAGCCCATACGTTTCTTGAAATCCTGAAACTCGCTGAACGGTGCGTGAGACACGGCCACCACGGCGACATCGTGATGAGCCAGATGCTGGTTGGCGCCGTCAATGTGGTCGCTGAGGAACGAACAACCCTGACAACCTTCCCGCCAGTCTTTGGCGAACATGAAGTGGTAGATGATCAACTGGCTGTGCTTGCCGAACAGGTCGGCAAGCTTCAGTTCGCCGTTCGGGCCCTGGAAGTGGTAATCCTTGTCGATCTTTACCCAGGGCAGGGCGCGGCGTTCGGCGCTGAGACGGTCGCGTTCGCGGGTGAAGGCTTTTTCGTGGGCCAGGTGTTGCTGGCGCGCGGCGAGCCATTCTTCGCGCGATACCACCGGATGGTTTTCGACGTTCATGACGATGTCTCCTGCGGGGTTGAACCGGCTGTTTCAGACTAGTCGTTCAACCGACGGGCAAATCGACAGACCGCCGGTCGGTCAGTGCCGGAAACGCGGCTGAACGGCTGTGCGCCGCTCCGGTCACAACCTGAGAACGCACCATTACCGATGCGCACCGGAGGTTGAATCAGGATGACCACATACAATTGGGATTTGATTGAACGCTTGCTGCATGAAGTTCAGAACAGCGCCGGACACAGTTTCACGCCGCGCCCCTATGCCGAGGAGCACGCCGCGAATATGGCGGCGTCGGGTGAGCCGGTGGAAAACCTGGATCATTTGAAAACGCAGGCGTGCCAATACGAGAAATTGCTGCTGGAACGCGGTTTCATCGAGCCACGGCCTGAGGACGAGGGCGGCAACGGCGAAAACTTCGTCCTGACCCCGCGCGGTGCGAGCCTGCTCAGCCTGATCGACAGCAGCATTCCGGGCAATGACCACCCGCGTCAGGTGCTGGATGAGCAGGAGGATGCTCTGGATGAGTTGACGTTTGATGAAGTGGCGTCCAAGGCCCAGATTGCCTGAAGCCAACACCTGACCTGCAGGAGTGAGCCTGCTCGCGATAGCGGTCTATCAGTCACATCACTGATGACTGAACCACCGCTATCGCGAGCAGGCTCACTCCTACAGGGGATCTCGGCTTTCTCAGGGTTTCTTTGCGCCCTTCAGGCACTTCAGGTCGTTGAAATCCTTACGCACGCCCTCGATTTTTTTCAACAAGCGTTCACGCTGCTGCGGCGTGCTGTCGGCCATCAGGTCCACCGCCAGCGCGCGGCCCTGTGCTTCGGTGTTGGCGTAGGCCTTGCGGTAGTCCGCCGTCCATAAACGCTCACGGTTGACCAGCAGCGTCTCGATGCGTTGGGCGAACTCAGGGCTCTGGCGCTGTGCCACGGCGGCGCTGAATTGCTGCTGCCAATGGGCGCGGTTGGCGATCCATTGGGTGTTCTGATCGCCTAGCGCCGCGGACCACTGCGCCACCCGTTGTTTTTGCCTGTCGCTGAGTGGGCCGAGCCAGTCGCCGAGGCGTTTTTCCATGCGCTCGCCGCGTTCCTTGATCTGTTGCGCGACAGGCGGCTCGACATATTCCTTCTGGCGCTTGCGCAAGTCCTTGGCGAAGGCGTCGTTCATTTCCGCTACCTGTTTGTCATCCAGACCCTGCAGCAGCTCGATGGCCGACGGCGTGATTTCCCGAGCGGTCTGGGCGATCGCCTGTTTGGCTTCGGCGGTGCGTTCCTGCAGGGCGGCGTCGGTGACCTGGTTGCTTTTAACCATGCTTTGCAGGCGATCGAGCCAATCCAGATAACCGGGCAGTTGCGTGGTGCAGTGCCAGCTCAGATGTTCCCTGAGCCGTTCGTTGAACCAGTCTTTCTGCTCGCCGTTCATATCCAGGTAATCGCCGAGCGTCCACGGAATGATCACGTCGAGATTGCGGTAGGCCAGGCCGACACGGCTACAGGCGCCGAGGGCGAGGGTGAAGATCAATAGAGCGGCGATGTGTTTGAACCAGCGAGACATGGGCAAATCCTTGCGAGAGCCTGGCGTCGAAATTCTGATTCTTATGTGATGCAGGATGCGCGCGGCAGTTCAGCCGATCAATAGAACGCGCGTGCGGCTTTCAGGGTGACGAGGCCGTCGCACTGGCTGTTGTGCCCGGAATAGGCCGAGCAATCGTCGCCGCTGAGGCTGGAATTGCTGTAGATCAGGTCGAGGTCGACGCCCATGAACGGCCGCGACAACTTCACCGACCAGTCGGTGAAACTGCTGACGTAGCCGCCGTCCACCGCCACCGGCGTGTTCAATTGGTGCGTGGTGTATTTCATGCTGACGCCGATGCCGAACGGCTGATTGCCGCCGAGGTCGGCAAACAGGGTGTTGTTCTGTTTGTCCGGGTCGTTGCTGAGGGCCACGCCGAAACGGCTGCCGAGCAGGGTCAGGCCGCCAAACAGTTCCTGACTGTCGAGGGTGTCCACGCTGGGATAGCTGTAGTGGATCATGCCGACCTCGTAGCCGAGGACCTGATCGAAAGGTTGTTTGAAGCCGACGTAGGAATCGATTTCCAGATCCTTGCCCGGCGTCAGGCCCATGCTCGGTGCGTACTGGCCGACATACAGACCGCTGTCGTGGCTCAGATCGAGGCCGCCGTGGAACGAGCCGACCGCCGCCGGTTTGACCAGGCCCTGGGCCATGCTGCGGCTCGGCGTAGTGCCGAGTTTGAGGTCGAAGTCGCCCAGTTCACGCTGAAACACCTGCGCAGGCGCGGACGCGCTGGCGAAGAGGCTGACGAGCAATAAACAGGAAGATGGGCGCATGCGTCACTCCATGAACTGCGAGGGCAGGGCTGCGCCTGCTGAAACGCTTGATCCAGACGCGTGCAAGGATACCGGCGAATGCTCGGCATTGAAGGCCGTTCGTCGATTTTCAGGGATTTTTGTTTAATGCGGAGGGGGATTGCGCGGTGCCAGTCCAGACGCTTCGAAGCTCAAAGCGCCTCTGGACGGGTGTAAAACCGGGTATTACTTCTTGCCCAGGCTGATCTGCTTGGACGGGCCGAATGTCTGGCCACTGACGCCTTTGGCAATTTGCTGAATCTCGCCGCCGGACTTGAGGAACGCGGCGATCTGATCGTTGATCGATTCGCTGGTTTCAACGGCTGGAGCTGGCTTTGCTTTGCTGGTGGATGCTTTTACACGCATGGCGGCCATTAACCTGTAGAAAGTAACTCGGCCAGGCATCGTACAGGAATAACTTGACAATTGCTTGGTAAATATCCTTCGGAATAACCGAGTGCAGCGCTGCAGCATTATCGCTTCGATATCTGAAATAACCGCCTAACCCCCTGTTTTAAATAAGAAGATTTATCTGACGCAGGCGTTGAGTATTCACTCGGGCGTGGGTTCGTCGGTCTGACGAATGGCATATGGACCGTCTGCAAATCAGGTAAATCAAGGCCTGGCGCAGATTAAACATGGCGTGCCGATCTGTCGCCCGACGCTCACGGCAAAAACGGGTAGAATGCCGCCCACGCAATGAGGGTTCTGGAAAATGGCTTTAGTCGGGCGTTACAACAGTTTGCAAGTGGTTAAACACACTAACTTCGGTTTATATCTGGATGGCGGTGCCGACGGCGAAATCCTTCTGCCCAACCGTTATATCCCCAAGGATATTCCCAGCGAAGATGAAGATTGGCTCAATGTTTTTGTTTATCTGGACAGCGAAGACAAATTGCTCGCGACCACAGAAAAACCGAAAGTCCAGGTCGGCGAGTTTGCCAGCCTGAAAGTCGTTGAGGTCAACAGCATCGGTGTGTTCCTCGACTGGGGTCTGCCCAAGGATCTGTTGCTGCCGTACTCCGAAGAAAAACGACAGATGACCGCCGGCGAATATTGCGTGGTGCACGTCTACCTCGACAAGCACACCCGCCGCATCACCGCCACGGCGCGTCTGGATCGCTACCTCGACAAGACCCCGGCCAACTACAGCCCGGGCCAGGAAGTCGACCTGCTGGTGGCCGAAGCCACCGACATGGGCTTCAAGGCAATCATCAATAACAAGCACTGGGGTCTGATTCACAAGAACGAGATCTTCAAGTTCATGCGCGCCGGCATGCTCGAGAAGGGTTACATCAAGGAAGTGCGTGCCGACGGCAAGATAGCCCTGAGCCTGCAACCGGTAGGGCAGGAAGCGGCCAGCAGCCTGAGTTCAAAGATTCTTGCCAAATTGCGCGACAACAGCGGCACGCTCGCAGTCAGCGATAAAAGCGATCCGGCGCTGATCAGCAGCCTGTTCGGCGTGAGCAAAGGCAACTTCAAGAAGGCTATCGGTTCGCTGTACAAGGAAGGCAAGATTGTCATCCATGCCGATCGCATTGAACTAACCTGAGCCCTGGATGGCCCATGCTCCATGGGCACACAGGGAAACGGTTCGATGAAAAAAACGCTGATCGCTTACGTCGCCACGCTGCTGACGTTTCTTTTGCTCGACGGCGTCTGGCTCGGCCTGTTGATGGCGCCGACCTATCGCGAACTGCTCGGTCCGCTGATGCTCGACAAACCGCTGCTGATCCCCGCAGCGGTTTTTTATTGCCTGTACGTTATTGGTTGCGTGGTGTTTGTGGTGTTGCCGGCCCTCACTTGGCAGCGTGCGGCGAAGATGGGCGCGTTGCTCGGGCTGGTGGCGTATGGCACGTACGACCTGACCAACTGGGCGACGTTGCGCGGCTGGTCGGTGCAGGTGAGTCTGATGGACTGGGCGTGGGGGACGTTTGCCACGGCGGTGGCCTGTGCGGTGGGGTTTTTTTTGGCGAATCGATTGGGTCATACAGATCGGTAATTGATGTTGTGGCGGCTGTCGCTATCGCCAGCAGGCTGGCTCCCACATTGATTGTGGTTAGTTCCCCCATATTGCGCTGGTCACAAACCCTGTGGAAGCCAGCCTGCTGGCGATGGATGGCGCAGCCATCCGCCATTCAAAGTTGACGACACTGATAAACAAAATGTCTTTTCCAGACGGCTTTTTCCGCGCTTCTGATCAATAATCCCCAGCATTGTTTTCTGACCATTGGATGGCCTGCCCATGTTGTGTGTGTTCGAGGTGTTGCGGTGAGTGTCGAGCGGCGCAATGCCGATAGCTTTGCCCTGCAAGTGATGATTGGCCTGTGCCTGATCTGGGGTGTACAGCAAGTGCTGATCAAGTGGGCGGCGCCGGATATCGCACCGGTGATGCAGGCGGCGGCGCGTTCGGGGATTTCCGCATTGCTGGTCGGCTTGCTGATCTGCTGGAAGGGCGGTTGGGGTCAGGTCGGCAACACCTGGCGCGGCGGCTTGCTGGCCGGTGCGCTGTTCGGTCTGGAGTTTCTGTTTATCGCCGAAGGCCTGCAACTGACCACCGCCGCGCACATGTCGGTATTCCTCTATACCGCGCCGATTTTCACCGCGCTCGGTGTGCACTTTCTCCTGGCCAGTGAGCGCCTGCGACCGTTGCAATGGCTGGGGATTCTGCTCGCGTTCATCGGTATCGCGATCGCCTTCGCGGGCGGCGTGTCGTGGGATAACCTCGATCGACGCATGCTGTTGGGCGATGCGTTTGGCGTACTGGCCGGCGCCTGTTGGGGCGCGACCACGGTGGTGGTGCGCGCTTCGCGGCTGTCGGAAGCGCCGGTGACGTTGACGCTCTTTTATCAGTTGATCGTCGGCTTCCTTGGCCTGTTGCTGATTGCGCTGTTCAGCGGCCAGATTACCCACGTCAGCCTGACCACCGTGGCAATCGCCAGTGTGCTGTTTCAAGGATTGATCGTATCGTTCTTCAGTTATCTGGTCTGGTTCTGGCTGCTGCGTCGTTATCTGGCGGCGAATCTGGCGGTGTTTTCGTTCATGACGCCGCTGTTCGGGGTGACCTTTGGCGTGTTGCTGCTGGGCGAACAACTGACGCTGAATTTCGTTCTCGGCGCCGTGCTGGTGCTGCTCGGCATCACCTTCGTCAGCGCCGAGCAGTGGCTGCGTCGGCGTTTGCGCAGCGCGCTGGGCCAGCGCTAGACGCCTGCATCGCCAGGCCGCCAGCGATCAGCAAGCCGCAAGCGGCGATCACCAGCGCCGGTTGCAGGCCACCACTGAAGTGGCTGCTCAATGCCGCCAGCAACGGGCCACTGAGCTGGCCGACGGCGAAGCAGGCAGTGAGCAAACCGGCGTTGCGCTGAGTGGCGTGAGGCGCCAGTTCCCTTGAGCGCTGCATCACCAGTTGCATGCACGCCAGAAACGGCGTGCCGCACAGGATCACACCAAGGCCGAGACCGACGCCGCTGCCCAGCAAGCAAGCGAATACACCGCCCGCTTGCAGCCACAGCGTTGCCATCAGCCAGTGCCGCGTGGTTTGCGGATCGTGACGGCGCAGGCTGACCAGCAGCACCCCCAGCGCCGCCGCCAGACCGAAGCACGGCCAGAACAGATCGGCCTGCCATCGCCCGTCAAATTGCGCATTGGCCATTTGCGAGAGAAAGGTCGCGGGAATGATGTAACCAATCCCGTACAGCGCATAAATCAGTGCCAGACGACCGATGCCGCGATTCGCCGAGCTCGATGCAGGCGCAGCCACTGCAACCGTGGCGACAGGCGTTGGCAACAGGCGCCAGACGCTCAACATCATGACCAGCGCGGCGGCGGCATAAATCAGCCATAACGTCGCCGACGTCTGCTGCAATCCATGCGAGACCAAAGCCAGTAAACCGGTAAGAAAAATCCCCAGCCCCGGTCCGGCGAATACCAGTGCGCCCAGCCGTGGTCGGCCTGCCGCCACGGCCAACGGTTGACTCAACGTGGTAATCATCACCAGCACCCAGGCACTCGCCACCCCGGTGCCGAAGCGCAACAGCAAGTGCGCCCAGAAACCGTCCGCCCAGAACGACGCCAGCGTCAGCACCACGCAGAGCCACAAGCCACCGTGCAGGCGTCGCTGCACTTGCTGCGGACGATGCGCGAACATCGCATCCACCGCGCCGAGCAGATAACCGAGGTAGTTGGCCGCGGCGATCAGACCGGCGCCCGTCAGGTCGATCTGCCCTTCGCTGAGCAGGTGGGGCATTTGCGGGGTCAGGGCGAAACGGCCGATACCCATGGCCATCATCAGGGCAACGAAGCAGGCGGATAAGCGAATCAGAGGCGACATGGTCGGGCTTCCGTCGAGAGAGCAATGACCGTCAGGCTAGGACCGATTGACTTTCTTTAAAATTGAATAATAGTGAGTAACTTGTTCTGTTCTGGAGAAGGTCGGTGGAATTCAGTCAACTGCGAATCTTTCAGGCCGTCGCCGAGGAAGGTTCGATCACCCGCGCCGCCGAGCGCTTGCATCGGGTGCCGTCGAATCTGTCGACCCGGCTCAAACAGCTCGAAGAGCAATTGGGCGTCGAACTGTTCGTGCGTGAGCGTCAGCGGTTGCAGTTGTCGCCTGCGGGAAAAGTCCTGCTGGACTACACCGGCAAGCTGTTCGCCCTGCGCGATCAGGCCAGCGCGGCGGTGATGGGCGGGCAACCTGCCGGGGATTTTGTGCTCGGCACGATGTACAGCACGGCGGCGATTCATCTGCCCGAACTGCTGGCGCGCTATCACCAGCAATACCCGGCGGTGAATCTGCAAGTGCAGGCAGCGCCGAGCGGCGAGCTGCTGGAAGGTTTGCTCACCGGGCGCCTCGACGCTGCACTGGTCGACGGCCCGCTGGAGCTGGCCGGGCTCGACGGCGTGCCGCTGTGCGACGAGCGTCTGGTGTTGATTACCGAACCCGAACATCCGCCGGTGCGCACCGCCCTGGATGTCGCGGGGCGTGCGGTGTTCACTTTTCGTCAGGGCTGTTCGTACCGCATGCGCCTGGAAGCCTGGTTCGCCCATTACCACGCCGCGATGGGGCGGGCCATGGAGATCGAGTCGTATCAAGGCATGCTCGCCTGTGTGATTGCCGGCAGCGGCGTCGCGCTGATGGCCGAGTCGATGCTGGCCAGTTTGCCGGGCCGCGAGCGCGTCGCAGTGCATCCGCTGGCCGAGCCGTTCGTGGGTGCGACAACGTGGCTCATGTGGCGTAAAGGCATGCTTGGGGCCAATCTGAATGCCTGGATCGACGTGCAGCAGGCGGTCTATCCCGCGCCTGTGGCGCAAACCCGCGAAACAGCCTGAACCAATGGCGGCTGACTCTGATCAATTCAGTAACAGATCATTGCGGATTTGGCCGAGCATTGCGTAGGACTTCGGACTATTATCAGTGCGAAGCGGCCTCAGAATTCCGGCCGCTCAGCACCACCCTGAAGGGGGCACGACGATGAAAGAGAAAATTCAAAACTGGCTGCACGATTTGGGTGTTGCGCTCGGCTTGATCGAACCGCCAATGCAACCTGTGCCGATTCGCACCGATGACGAGCAGCGCCGCCGCCAGCCACGTCGGCGTTAACGCCCTCAGATTTCGAGATTCAGAGAAATCGCAGTCTTCGGCCGCACCTGCCAATAATCGGCGGGCGCGGCCGGAGGCTGCGATTTTCCGCTTTCTCCAGACGTAAAAAAACGGGTGTGGCAACCGACGCCACACCCGTCGAAGAAAGCAGCAAGTCGTTACATCAAGTTCAGATCGCAGGCGCCACAGCCGCCGGACGTGGCGAAAACAGGCTGACCAGCACGAAGCTCACCAGACTGACCCCGAGGCTGTAATAGATCGGCGTGTTCGCGTCCATGCCGTCCTTGACCATGAACACCAGCGCGGTGATGAAGCCCAGCGTCATGGCGCTGATCGCACCGGCGGTGGTCGCGCGTTTCCAGAAAATCGCCCCCATCAGCGGAATCAGCATGCCGCCCACCAGCAGGTTGTAAGCCAAAGTCAGTGCGCTGATCACATCATTGACAACCAGCGCGATGCCCAGCACCGCCACGCCGGTCAGCAGGGTGAACAGACGGCTGACGGCAACGTTCGACTGTTTGCCGCCGCGCAGTTTCGGCAGCAGGTCTTCGGTCAGCGTGGTGGACGCGGCGAGCAGGCCGGCGCTGGCGGTGGACATCATCGCCGCCAGTGCAGCAGCGATCACCAGGCCACGGATGCCGTCCGGCAGCGAGACTTTGACGATGGCGGCGAAGGCGTTGTTGACGTTGTCCAGATCCGGAATCAGCACATGCGCGGCCATGCCGATCAGCGCGCAGACCAGACCGTAGACGATGCAGTAGATCCCGGCCGAAGTGCCGGCGTACCTGGCGACCTTTTCGCTCCTGGCGGTGAACACGCGCTGCCAGATGTCCTGACCGATGAGGATGCCGAAGAAGTAGATCATGAAGTAGGTGATGATCGTGTCCCAGCCGATGCTGGTGAAGTTGAAGCTGGCTGCCGGCAATTGCGCCACCAGTTGATCCCAGCCACCGACGCGGTACAGGCAGATCGGCAGCAGCAGGAACATCAGGCCGACGGTCTGGATGCCGAACTGGACGATGTCGGTCAGGGTCAGCGACCACATGCCGCCGATGGTCGAGTAGATCACCACGATACCGCCGCCCAGCAGCACCGAGATCCAGAAGGGCAGGCCGAACAGCACTTGCAACACGGTGCCGATCGCCAGAATCGAGGTCACGCCGATCATCAGCGCGTAAGCGAGCATGATGGTTGCGCTGGCGGTGCGGGCCATCGGGTTGTAGCGCTTTTCCAGCACCTGGGTGACGGTGAACACCTTGAGCTTCAGCAGCGGTTTGGCGAGGAACAGGTTCAGCGCGACGATCCCGCAACCCAGTGCCGCACACAGCCAGAACCCGGAAATGCCATGCACGTAACCCAGCCGCACGGTGCCGACGGTGGACGCGCCACCCAGAACGGTAGCCGCCATGGTGCCCATGTACAGCGACGGCCCCAGGTTACGCCCGGCGACCAGGTAATCCTCGTGGGTCTTGGCCTTGCGCATGCCGTAGTAGCCGAGTATCAGCATCGCGGCGGCGTAGATGAGTACGACGAATAAATCCAAAGCCATGATGGCGAGTCTCCGATTGTCTTTTTTATATTGGGGCTGAAATCAGTTCCCTTGCAGGCGTGAGCCTGCTCGCGATAGCGGTCTGTCAGTCACATCTTTGTTGGATGTGCCGCAGTCATCGCGGGCAAGCTCGCTCCCACCGGGGATCGGTGTCAGGCGGCCTGACGCAGTTGAGGTTTTATTGCAGCTTCCCGGCGCACATCGGTCGGCCCGAACACTTCGCGCGGTTCCGGGAACAGCTTGAGCAGTGTCAGGTACACCACCAACGCCAGGCCCAGGGTCACCGGCAGGCTGATGTCGATGCCGCCCGCCAGTTCACCGAGCGGGCCGACGAATTGCCCCGGCAGGTTGACGAAGCACAGGCCGACCGCCGCGCTCGGGATCCACGCACCCAGACCCCGCCAGTTCCAGCCGTGGCTGAACCAGTAGCGCCCGCCCTGTTCGCCACGGGTGAACACTTGCAGGTCATCCGGGCAGTAGAAGCCGCGACGCACCACCAGGCCGATGATCATGATCACCATCCAGGGCGTGGTGCAGGTGATGATCAGCACGGCGAAGGTCGACACGCTCTGCACCAGGTTGGCGGCAAAACGACCGATGAAGATGAAGGCAATCGACAGCACGCCGATCAGCAACGTCGCCTTGACCCGTGACAGCACACGCGGGAACACGCTGGACATGTCCAGCCCGGTGCCATACAGCGAGGTGGTGCCGGTGGACATGCCGCCGATCACCGCGATCAGGCACACCGGCAGGAAGAACCAGCTCGGCGATACCGCCAGCAAGCCGCCGACATAGTTGTTCGCAGCGATGTAGTCCGGGGCCTTGATCGCCACGATGGTCGCGGTGGCAAGGCCGAACAGGAACGGAATCAGCGTCGCCAGTTGCGCCGCGATCACCGCCAGCATGATCTGGCCCTTCGGTGTTGCCCGTGGGATGTAGCGTGACCAGTCGCCGAGGAACGCACCGAAGGAAATCGGGTTGCTCATCGCCACCAGCGCCGCGCCAATGAACGCCGCCCAGAAACCGGCCTGACCGAGCGCGACGCTGCCGGCGTACTGGCTGTCGAACGCCGGCGCAAAGGCAAAGATCCCGAGCAGGAACAACAGGCTCGCGGCCCACACCGCAATGCGGTTGACCCACAACATGAAGCGGAAGCCGTAGATGCACACGGTCAGCACCAGCAACGCGAACAAACCGTAGGCCAGGCCCAGGGTCAGGTCGGTTTCCGGCAGATCGAGCAGGCGTTTGGCGCCGCCGACCAGCGCGTCACCC
The DNA here is from genome assembly GCF_900105485.1 of Pseudomonas granadensis. GTDB lineage: Bacteria > Pseudomonadota > Gammaproteobacteria > Pseudomonadales > Pseudomonadaceae > Aquipseudomonas > Aquipseudomonas granadensis. Next base: position 1,265,053 of record NZ_LT629778.1, read on the forward strand.
GAACTCCACACCGACAGTGAGAAGAACGCGATTGCGGTCAGCAATGACAAGAAGGAACCGACGATCCGCCCGTGCACGCCGAAGTGCGCACCGGAAGACACGGCGTTGTTAGTGCCGTTGAGCGGGCCGAACAGGCCCATCGGCGCGAGAATCAGCGCACCCACCACTACACCCAGGACAATCGCCCAGACGCCGGCCTGAAACGACAGACCGAACAGCACCGGAAAACTGCCCAGCACCGCCGTGGCAAAGGTATTGGCGCCGCCGAAGATCAAGCGAAACAGGTCGCTGGGTCGGGCGTCGCGCTCATGATCCGGGATCTGTTCGACCCCGTTGGTTTCAATGCTGCTAAGGCTTTTTTCGTTGTTGTTGTTATTCATGATCTGCTCCGATCATCAGGCGCGCTCATCGTGCGTGAGCGTCACCATTGGCTAAGGGGATGGCAGCCCTTCCGGCATTGCGGACAAATGTTCGTGACAGGCCAGCCATAGGCCTTGTTGTTCTAGGCTCGACGCTTGTTTTTTGAAAATAATCGTCTCGCGCTCCTGGCTGAAGTGTTGCTCCCCTTGCATGCGCAGCTCGGTGGCCACGTCATGAATGAAAACCGCCACGTCACCCTGCAGGCTGACGAAGGCATTGCTCGAGGTGCACGACAGCACCTCGAAGCCATCCTCGTGACGCCAGCGGTCCCACAACGCCTGCCAGGCGTCGCGCGACAGCAGTGGCTGTTCGAGGGTGTAAAACACGAAACTCGCGTCGGCGCTGAACGCACCGAAGTAGGCTTCGCGGTCGTTGCGAGCGAACGCGGCGACCAATTCGGCGGCCGCGTGCAGAACCTGATCACGTTCGTTCATGACCCGACCCTCAGCGATGGACCACGCCAGGCAGTACGCAGAGCATTTCGTACAGCAGGTTGGCGGCCAGCAGCGAGGTGTTGCCGGTGGTGTCATAAGCGGGCGAGACTTCTACCAGATCGCAACCGATCAGGTCGAGGCCCTGGCAGCCGCGGATGATCTCGATTGCCTGAATGGTGGTCAGACCGCCGATTTCCGGGGTGCCGGTGCCAGGCGCCCAGGCCGGGTCGATGCCGTCGATATCGAAACTCAGGTACACCGGGCCGCCGCCGACTTTCTCGCGCACTTCGGCCATCAGTGGTGCCAGCGACTTGTGCCAGCACTCTTCGGCCTGCACCACGCGGAAACCCTGATCGCGGCTCCAGTTGAAGTCATCCGCGGTGTAACCCTGCGCGCGCAAACCGATCTGCACCACACGGTCGCAGTCGAGCAAACCTTCCTCTACGGCGCGGCGGAAAGTCGTGCCGTGGGCGATTTTCTCGCCGAACATGTGATCGTTCACATCGGCGTGGGCATCGATATGCACCAGGCCGACCTTGCCGTGCTTCTTGTGAATCGCACGCAGGATCGGCAGGGTGATGGTGTGGTCGCCACCCAGAGTCATCGGGATGACGTTGTGCTCGAGGATGTTGTCGTAGGCTTCTTCGATGATGCGCACGGCGTCGAGCAGGTTGAAGGTGTTGATCGCCACGTCACCGATGTCGGCAACCGACAGCGAATCGAACGGCGCAGCACCGGTGGCCATGTTGTACGGGCGGATCATTACCGATTCGGTGCGGATGTCGCGCGGCCCGAAACGAGTGCCGGGGCGCAGCGAAGTGCCGATGTCCAGCGGCACGCCAACGAAGGCCGCGTCGAGACCGGCAGCGGTCGGTACGTGGGGGAGTCGGAGCATGGTGGCGATGCCGCCGAAGCGCGGCATTTCGTTGCCGCCCAGTGGTTGGTGAAGAATCTTGTCCACGGGTAGGGCCTCATCGTCTTTGTTTTATTTATGTCGGCGCGCCGATAAATACGGGTTCGGACGCCGCTGTGGGGGCGATGATGCGAAATGTAGTGGCGGGGAAGAATCGCTACGGGCAAAAACTTAGTTCAGATTTTTCTAAACTAATGGAGGTGGTGGGATTAGACTTTGGCGGGTTCGAATGAAGTGTAGGGCTGAAGATTGTTGCCCTCACCCCAGCCCTCACCCGGAGGGATAGGGGGCCGACCGAGTTGTTGGCGGAATGTGCATCGACCTGAAAAATCGAGTCGAACTCAGGATTTGAAAACCATGGAGATCAGCTCCCTCTCCCTCCGGGAGAGGGCTGGGGTGAGGGGAATTCGACAGGCGACACATTTCTTACGCCCGGAGTACCAATGGCCAACGCTTTACCCGACCTGAAACTCTTGCGCATCTTCGTCAGCGTCGTGCGCCATCAGGGTTTTGCCAACGCGCAGCAGGAACTCAACCTGTCGACCTCGGCGATCAGCACCTACATGAGCCAGCTCGAAGCGGCGCTCGGCCTGGTGCTGTGCCATCGTGGGCGTGGCGGGTTCAGCCTGACCAGCAAGGGCGAGCTGTTTCATCAGGAAACGTTGCGCCTGCTCGGCGAGCTCGAGGGCTTCGAGCAATACGCCGCCGCGCTCAAAGGCGAATTGCGTGGCACCCTCAATCTTGGGGTGATCGACTCCACCGTCAGCGACAAGGCCTTGCCCTTTGCCGAAGCCATCGGCGCCTACAGCCAGGAGCACCCGGCGGTGCATTTGCATTTGTCGGTGATGAGCCCGTATGAATTGCAACTCGGCGTGCAGGACAACCGCCTCGACCTGGCCATCGGCGCGTTCTCCACGCGCATGAGCGGGCTGGTCTACATGCCGCTGTACCGCGAGCAACACTGGTTGTATTGCAGCAGTCGCCATCCGCTGTTCAACGAACGGCGCATTCCCGAGCAGGTCATCACCCAGCAGCGCATGGTCGGGCGCGGTTACTGGAGCCAGGCCGAACTGGCCCGGCATGGTTTCAAACACAGCGCCGCCACCGTGGAAAGCATGGAAGCGCAGCTGATTCTGGTGCTCTCCGGCGCCTACATCGGTTATTTGCCGGAACACTACGCCCAGGCCTGGGCCGACAAGGGCGACTTGCGCGTGTTGCTGCCGGCCACGTTCGGCTATCAGGCGCCGTTTTCGATGATCATGCGCCGCGGTCGCAGTCGCGAGCCGTTGATCCAGACCTTCCGCGATTTGCTCAAAGCCCAGTTGAATCAGGCGTAACCCTCATGTCCCGACCACGGTGCCCGCGCTGCCTGCGCCCTCAAACCCACTGCCTGTGCCCGCTGATCCCCAGCCTCGACAGCCGCACCCGGGTGTTGCTGTTGCAGCATCCGAGCGAGGTCAATCATGCGTTGAATACCGCGCGGCTAGCCGCGTTGGGCCTGATCAATGCCGAGTTGATCGTTGGTGAAGTGTTCGACGATTTGCCGACATTGTTGAACCGCCCGGGCTATCGGGCGCGGCTGTTATTCCCGGCTGATGATGCGCAGCCGATGCAGGCTTACGAGCCGACTGACGAACCGTTGTTGCTGGTCGTGCCGGACGGTACCTGGCGCAAGGCACGCAAGATGTTGCACCTCAATCCACTGCTGGCGGCGTTGCCACGGGTGACGCTGGCAGAGGGCGGCGTGTCGCGTTATCGATTGCGCAAGGCGCCGGGGCCGGGGGCATTGTCGACTATCGAGGCGATTGTGCAGGCGTTGCAGACCCTGGAAGCGCCGGTTTCGTTCGAACCGTTGCTCAAGCCGTTTGAAGCGTTGATCGAAGGGCAGATTGCGGCGATGGGGGAGGAGACCTTTCACAAGAACCATGGCGATAAATAGGCGGTGATTGGACTGGCGCTATCGCGAGCAGGCTCACTCCTACACTTGAAACGCGTTCCAAATGTAGGAGTGAGCCTGCTCGCGATAGCTGTTGCACCGTCAACGCAGTTTCGACCACATCTACCTTTCGCGCATCGCCTCGGTCCGCGCTTTCAGTACCGGTTTGAGCAGGTAATCCAGTACGCTTTTTTCGCCGGTGATGATGTCCACCGTCGCCACCATTCCCGGAATGATCAGCAGCGGTTTCACATCACCGCCCAGATGGTTCTTATCGGTACGCACCTGGATCAAATAGAAGCTGTTGCCCTTGTCGTCAGTGATCGTGTCGGCGCCGATCAGCTCGAGTCTGGCGCTCAGGCCGCCGTAGATCGTGTAGTCATAGGCACTGAACTTGACCATGGCTTTCTGGCCCGGATGCAGGAACGCCACATCCTGCGGCCGCACTTTGGCCTCGATCAGCAGGTTGTCTTCCAGCGGCACGATTTCGACCATGTCGCTGCCCGGCTGGACCACGCCACCAATGGTGTTGACCTTCATCTGCTTGATCACCCCGCGCACTGGCGAAGTCACCGTGGTGCGGGTGACGCGGTCGTCGATGGCGATGCTGGTGGCGGTGATTTTCGACAGATCGGTGCGTTTCTCGTTGAGCTCTTTGGCGGCCTCGGAGCGGAAGGTCTGCTCCGATTCGTCGATCTTGCTGCGGATCTCGGCGATCGCCGATTCGGCGCGGGGAATCGCCAGCGTGGTGGCGTTCAGCGAGCCGCGAATTTCCACGGCACTGCGTCTGAGGCGGAGAATTTCCACCGGTGACACGGCCCCGGTTTTCACCAGCGGTTCGGACATGTTCATCTCTTGCTGCAGCAAGGCCAGGCTGGAACTGAACTGGCCCTGCTTGGAACGAAACTCCGCCAGCTCCTGGGTTTTCTGCCGCAGCTGTTCGCTCAAGGTACGCTGCTCGCTGGCGAGGCGGCGCTGGCGTTGTTCGTACAGCGAGCGCTCGTCTTCGGCGACTTGCGGCGCCTTGGCAATCACCTCCGCGGAGAGTTTGAACGGCCGGCCCTCGGCCTCGGCGGACAGGCGTTCGACTTGCGCAGTCAGCGCGTAGCGGTCGGCCTCGCTTTCGCCCTTGTTCGAGCGAAAGCGCGTGTCATCCAGCCGCAGCAGGGTATCGCCCTTGCCGACCATCTGGCCTTCACGAACGAAAATCTCGGTGACGATGCCACCTTCGAGGTTCTGGATCACCTGGACCTTGCTCGACGGAATCGCCTTGCCTTCGCCCATGGTGACTTCTTCGAGCACGGCGAATTTGGCCCAGACCACCGCGCTGATCAGCAGCGCCGCCGCCAGCCACACGGTAATCCGCGATTTGCGCGGCGAATCCTGCAACGAGGCGCCGGCGGTTTCCGGCATGAAGTCGGCCTCGGCGCTTTTGCCGAAGCTGTCGAAGTAGCCGCGATCCTTGCTATCGGTGGAAGCAGACATGGGCAACTCCTAGACCGCCGCCGAGCCGACACGGCCCTTGCGCAGTGCATCGATGACCGCTTCTTTCGGGCCGTCAGCGACGACCCGGCCGTTATCCAGCACCAGCAAGCGATCGACCAGGCTCAACATCGAAGTACGGTGGGTGACCAGCAACAGGGTTTTGCCCTGCACCCATTGATGCAGTTTCAGCCGAAGCTGGTCTTCACTGCTGTTGTCCATGGCGCTGGTGGGTTCGTCGAGCAGCATGATCGGCGGATCGAGCAACAACGAGCGTGCCAGCAGCACCGCCTGGCGCTGGCCGCCGGAGAGCAATTGTCCGCGTTCGCCCACCGGCCGGTCGAAGCCTTGCGGGTGCTGGCGGGCCAGTTCGGTGACGCCAGTCAGCTCGGCCACTTCAAGCATGCGCGCGTCGCTGATGTAGCGTGCGCCGAGGGTGAGATTGTCGCGCAGGCTGCCGGCCAGCAGCGGCAGGTCGTGGGCGACGTAGCCGATCTGTTGGCGCAGGTCGGCGACATCGAGCTGGCGCAGGTCGAGGCCATCGAGCAGCAACTGGCCTTCTTCGGGCTCGTAAAAACCCATCACCAGTCGCGCCAGGGTGCTTTTGCCTGAGCCGCTGCGGCCAATGATGCCGACCCGTTCGCCGGGCTTGAGACTGAAACTGACGTTGCTCAGCGCCGGCGCGTTCTGGCCGTTGTAATGGAAGGTCACGCCGCTGACGTCCAGCGCGCCTTGCAGTTGCGTGCGTTCCAGCGGCCGTTGCTTGCCGTCGCGTTCCTGCGGCAGGGCCATCAGCGCATCGGTGCTTTTCATCGTCAGTTGCGCTTGCTGATAGCGGGTGATCAGCCCGGCGATCTGCCCTAACGGTGCGAGTACCCGGCTGCCCAGCATGTAGGTGGCGACCAGCGCACCGACGCTGAGGTTACCGGCAATGATGCTGTAGACCCCGGCGACAATCGTCGCCATCCCCGAGAACTGCTGAATGAACAAGGTGCCGTTGGTCGCCAGCGCCGAGAGGTTGCGCGCGTGGCTGTCGAGGCGGGTGAGGGCGCCGTGGGTGCTTTCCCATTGGTGCTGGCGCTCGCTTTCGGCGCTGCAGGCCTTGAGGGTTTCCAGGCCGCCGAGGGTTTCGATCAGCAGCGCCTGGCGTTCGGCGCCGAGGCTCAGGCTCTTTTGCACGGTGTCGCGCAGTTTGGCCTGAATGATCATGGCGAAAATGATGGTGAGCGGAAACGCCAGCAGCGGAATCACCACCAGCCAGCCACCGAGCAGGCCGATCACCGCCAGCATCAACACCACGAACGGCAGGTCGATCAGGCTGGTCAAGGTCACGGCGGTGAGGAATTCGCGCAGCCCCTGAAAATCATGAATGCTTTGTGCGAACCCGCCGATGGTCGCTGGCCGCGCCTTCATCGACATGCCAGTGATGCGTTCGAACAAAGTTGCGGACAAAATCACATCGGTTTTCTTCCCGGCGGTATCGAGTAAATGTGCACGCACCACGCGCAGAACCAGTTCGAACCCGGTGCCGATCAACAGGCCGATCGACAGCACCCATAAGGTCGACGTGGCCTGGTTCGGTACCACGCGATCATAGGTTTGCATGACGAACAGCGGCACCATCAGGCCCAGCAGGTTGATCAAAAAACTGGCGAGAATCGCGTCGCTGTACAGCCATTTCGACAGCTTCAAGGTGTCGCGAAACCATGCCTGCACCCGCGGCACCAGCGGCGCGCGCAGGTCTTCGAGTTCGTGCCGCGGACGGGCGAACAAGGCCTGGCCGCTGTAATGTTCGGCGAGTTCGTCGCGGCTGACCCATTGCTCGCCGCCGTCGGCTTCACTGGGCAACAGCAACGCTTTGCCGTCGTCGCCAAAACGCCACAGCACCGCCGTGCGGCCGTCGTTGAGCAGCAGCAGGATCGGCAGGTTCAGCGACGAAATATCTTTCAGGTCACGGCGCAGCAGACGCGCCTGCAACCCGGCGCGGGCGGCAGCGCGGGGCAGCAGATCCAGGCTCAGGCGTTGTTTGTTCAGCGGCAACCCGGCGCTCAGGCTGGCGCGGCTGACCGTCGCACCGTGCAGTTTGCAGAGGATCAGCAGACCGTCGAGTAACGGATCATCGAAGCTCAAACGCGGATCGATGCCGGCGGCGCCGGTTTCCATGCGGGTCATATTGATTGCCTCTGTTGAACGGTGATGCGAGGTGAACGACGTCTTCAGAGCGTCGGATCGTTCTCACGCTCCCGCGCGGGAATGCAGCCCCGTGACGCTCCGCGTCACTGGACGCGGAGCGTCCCTGGAGGCATTCCCACGCAGAGCGTGGGAACGATCAGTGTCCACGGCGCCTGTATGGGTTACTTCAACTCAGGCAAGCGCGCCTGGTTTTTCACCTCGGTCGCGGCAATCGCATCGGCTGGCAGCACCACTCGTTGCTTGCTCAGCAACTGGCCCATGTTCGCCAACACGCGGTACATCGAGTATTCCTCGGTGTAACGAATTTCGGTGTAGCGACGGTTGGCGTTGTACAGCTCGTTTTCGCTGTCGAGCAGGTCGAGCAGGGTGCGTTGGCCGAGGCCGAACTGATCCTGATAGGCGGCGCGTACGCGTTTGGTGGTTTCGGCGTACTCGCGCGCGGTCGGGGTTTGTTTCTTCGCGTTTTCCATGGCGTTCCAGGCCAGACGAATATTTTCGTTGAGCTGGCGCAGGGCGTTGTTGCGGATGTCCATCGCCTGGTTGATGTCGTGGGCGTTGGCCGCCAGGCGCGCCTTGTCGCTGCCGCCGCGGAACAGGTTGTAGTTCATCACCACGCCGACACGCCATTCGTTGTCGTGACCTTCGTCGCCTTGCACGTTGTTGTTCGCGCCCACCGCGGCTTCGGCGTCGAAGCGTGGGTAGAACGGCGACTTCGCTACTTCGTATTGGCTTTCGGCCGACTGCACGTCAGCCTGTGCCGATTTCAGGTACGGGTTGTTATCAACCATGCTCTGCTGGGCTTCGCGCAATTGGGTCGGCAGTTCGCCGCGGGTTGAGGCCGGCGTTTCCAGCTCATCGGGCATGCGCCCGACCACGCTGTAGAAGTTCGATTCGGCGTCGGCCAGATCCACTTCGGCGGTATCGAGGTTGTTTTGCGCCAGCGCCTTACGCGCTACCGATTGATCGGAGTCTGCCGTGCTGCCCACGCCACGCTCGGTGCGCAGGCCGATCTGGTCGTTGACGCGCAAGTGCGCCTGCAGGTTGTTCTTCGCAAGCGTCACCAGTTCGCGACGCTTGAGCACTTCCAGATAGACCTCAATGGTGCGCAGGGCCAGATCCTGCGCGGTGCCTTGCGCGTAATAGGCGCGTGAATTCGACACGCCTTTGGTGCGCTCGACCTCGTTGGCGGTGTTGAAGCCGTCAAAGATCATCTGCCGCAGCCGCAGTTCGGACTGGGTGTAATTGAGGATTTCGGTGTTGTGATTGCCGAAGGCGCGAGTGTTGGTGTTGTCGCTATAGCCGCGTCCGTAAGCGGCGTTCAGGTCGACGGATGGATAGAAACCGCCCTTGGCGACTTTGACTTGTTCATCTGCCGACAGGCGCGCATCCACGCGCGACGCCAGTTCCGGGTGAGTGGCAATGGTGCTTTGAATGGCTTCAGTCAGATTCATGGCGTGGGCTTGAGAAGTGCAAGCCATGGCCAGCAAAACCGCGCTGCAGAGGGGGGTTAGTACGCGCATGGGTGCATCTCCGTAAGTCCTGATGGTGTGTTACTGTCGCCAAATATTTGACGATATTTTAAGGTGTCGGCGTCTCACTCTTGTAACATCAGAGCTAAGAACATCCTGAAGCGTAGCTAAGAAAAAATTTTCATAAGGCTTATGCCAAAAAAAACTTATGCGGTTTTTCAAAAGCAGCACATTGTTCAGCTCGAAAGCCTTTGTTTTATGCGCTTTAGGGAGCTCAAAAGGGCTTGAGGAAAGTTCCATTCACTTTGCTTTAGACGGCGAAGTACTGCTGAAGGGGAGGGACGCGTAACGGTCGATGAGCGACAGATTTTTGTCACTCAGGTGGTTCACCACCGTTACGTAGCGCTAGTGGGTGTATTGCCTTGAACAGGGTGCCGAAGTGCTTGAATGCGCTGAGGTTTTCCGGCGAGGCACCCGCGAAACGAACTGTCGAGGGTGCGAGCGTCGCCCCCGGCAACCCGATTGAGCCATGGGCTGCTTCGCGAACCAGTGCCGACGGTGGTCGGCAGCGGAGGATTTCACATGGCAACGCTCATCGGTACGGTCACAAAAATCATCGGTCAAGTATTCGCTCAGGCGGGCGACGGCATCAAACGGCCGCTGTTCGAAGGCGATCGTTTGTATGCCGGCGATCAATTGATCACTGGCGCGGAAGGCGCGGTGGCGGTGAAACTGCAGAACGGCGAGCAATTGACCCTCGGCCGCGGCAGCAGCATTAACATGACCGGGCAACTGCTGGCCGATCAGGCGGTGCCGGTGAATGTTGACGAAGCGCAGACCCCGAGCCAGGCGCAGTTGACCGATGTCGAGCAAATCCAGAAAGCCATTGCTGCCGGTGACGACCCTAGCCAAAGCGCCGAAGCCACCGCTGCCGGGCCCAACGCGCCCAGCGGCAATACCGGTGAACTGGGCGGCGGCCACAGTTTTGTGCTGCTGAGCGAAGTCGGCGGCCGGGTCGACCCGATCATCGGTTTCCCCACCGCCGGTTTCAACGGCATCCCCGAGTTTCCCGACTATCGCCGCGACGCGGACAACGACAATGACAATGGCGATGACGCGCCCGCGCCGATCATTGCGCCACCGCCACCGGTGAACAACCCGGTGACGCTGACCGGCCTGGCCGTGCAGGGCGGCGAACTGTCGGTCAACGAAGCCAATCTGCCCAATGGCTCGGCCAGTAACAACGGCGCGCTGACCCAAAGCGGCACGTTCAGCATTTCCGCCCCCGATGGTCTGACCAGCCTGAGCATCGGTGGCATCAACATCATTGTTGGCGGCGTGGCGGTCGGCTTCCCGCAATCGATCACTTCGCAACTGAGCAACACCCTGACCATCACCGGTTACAACCCGGCGACTGGCGTGGTCAGCTACAGCTACACCCTCACCGGCAACGAAACCCATTCGGCCGGTGACGGCGCGAATACCCTCAGCGAACAATTCACCGTGATTGCTGGCGACAGCAATGGCGACACGGCCACTGGCACCCTCGACGTCAACATCACCGACGACGTGCCCAAGGCGTTCGACGACAACAACGGCACTGCCTCGGAAACCCTACTGACCCTGACCGGCAATGTGCTGACCAATGACGTACAAGGCGCCGACCGCGTACCGACCGGCCCGGTTACGCCCGGCACCTTCACCGGTACTTACGGCACCCTGGTGCTCAATGCCAACGGCACTTATACCTACACCCTCAACACCAACGATACGGACTTCAAAAACCTGCACGGTGGTGGCAACGGCACCGAATCCTTCGCCTACACCATCACCGATGCCGACGGCGATACCAGCACGGCGAACCTCATTCTGCAGATTCACAACAACGACGATCCGGTGATCATCAACGGCCTGAACGTCGAGGGCGGTGAACTGACGGTCAACGAAAGCAACCTCAGCGACGGCAGCGCCCCAAATGACGGTGCGCTGACCCAAAGCGGCACCTTCACCATCACCGCACTCGACGGCGTCACCACGCTGACTGTCGGTGGCATTGCTGTGGTCACTAACGGCGTGGCCGCAGGTTTCCCGCAATCGATCACCACGCCGCTGGGCAGCACGCTGACCATTACCGGTTTCAACGCTACGACCGGCGTGGTCAGTTACAGCTACACCCTGGTCGACAACGAAGCACACCCGAACGCCAACGGCACCAACAACCTGCCTGAGCAGTTCGCCGTGACCGTAGTCGATGACAACGGCACCACTGCCACCGGCACCCTCGATGTCAACATCACCGACGATGTGCCCAAGGCGTTCGACGACAACAAAGGCACTGCCTCGGAAACCCAACTGACGCTGACCGGCAACGTCCTGACCAACGACGTGCAAGGCGCCGACCGCGTGCCGACCGGGCCGGTTACGCCCGGCACCTTCACCGGCACTTACGGCACGCTCGTGCTGAACGCCGATGGCACCTACACCTACACGCTCAACACCAGCGACGCCGATTTCAAGGCGCTGACCGGCGGCGGCAATGGCACAGAAACCTTCGCCTACACGATCACCGATGCCGACGGCGATACCAGCACCGCCAACCTCGTCTTGCAGATCCACAACAATGACGATCCGGTGATCATCAACGGCCTCGACGTCAACGGTGGCGAACTCACCGTCTACGAGAAAAACCTCAGCGACGGCACCAGTCCCGATACACCGGCCCTGACCCAGAGCGGCACCTTCACCGTCTCCGCGCTGGATGGCCTGCAAACCCTGACCGTGGGCGGCATCAACGTGGTGACCGGTGGCGTCGCCGCAGGCTTTCCACAATCGATCGTCACGCCGCTCGGCAGCACGTTGACCATCACCGGTTACAACCCGGCCACCGGCGTGGTCAGCTACAGCTACACCCTGGTCGACAACGAAGCTCATCCGAACGCCAACGGTGCGAACAGCATTACCGAGAACTTCAATGTCGTGGCCACCGACACCGACGGCAGCACGGCCAGCGGCCAGATCAACGTCAACATCGTCGACGACTTGCCGAGCGCGTACGCCGACGCTGCGTCGGTGAAGGAGGGCGGCACGGTCAGCGGCAACGTGCTGAACAACGACGTCGGCGGCGCGGACGGCCCGGCGGTCACGGGTGCGGTCGTCGGCGTGCGCGCCGGTGCCGACACGTCCACATCAGCCATCGGCGGCCTCAATTCGCAGATCAATGGCACTTACGGCTACCTGACCCTCGACGCCAACGGCAATGCGGTTTATCACAGCAATCCCAACACCGTGAACGGCCCGGGCGCGGTGGACGTGTTCACTTACACCGTGCGTGATGCTGACGGCGATGAAAGCACCACCACCATCACCATCGATGTCTATAACAGTTGCCTGAAAGCGGTCAGCGACAGCGATGTCAGCGTCTATGAAAAAGCCCTCGATCTGAACAAGGACGGCCAGGATCTGGCGGCGGGCAGTGTGGTCGGCAGCGACCCGGGCAACAACGGCGAAACCGCGTCCGGCACGCTGGTCGGTTCGGTCACCGGCGCGGTCGGCGCGATCAGCTATGCGCTGGTCGGCAGCGCCAGCGGCAACTACGGGCAGATTCAGCTCAACCCCAACGGCACCTACACCTACACGCTGACTTCGCCGGCGAGCACCACGCCACACGCCGACGACGGTGCCAACACCCTGACGGAAACCTTCACCTATCAGGCCACTGATTCACTGGGCAACATCGTCACCAGCACGATTGTGATCAGCGTTGTCGACGACGTGCCGAAAGCACTGAATGACAGCAACGCCAACACCGCTTCGGAAAACCAGCTGAGCCTCACCGGCAATGTGCTGATCAATGATGTGCAAGGCGCCGACGTGGTGGCGACCGGACCGAATGCCGGACCGATCACCCCCGGCACCTTCACCGGTACTTACGGCACGCTGGTGCTCAACGCCAACGGCACCTACACCTATACGCTCAACACCAACGATACGGACTTCAAAAACCTCGGCGGCGGTGGCAACGGCAGTGAGACCTTCACCTACACACTGACCGACGCCGACGGCGACACCAGCACGGCCAATCTGGTGCTGAACATCCATAACAACGACGACCCGATCTGCCTCGATGGCCTCGATGTGAAGGGCGGCGAACTCACCGTCTACGAGCGAAACCTCAGCGATGGCAGCAGTCCAGACACACCGGCTCTGACCCAGAGCGGCACCTTCACGGTCACGGCCCTCGATGGCCTGCAAACCCTGACCGTCGGTGGCATCGCCGTGGTGACCAACGGAGTCGCCGCCGGCTTCCCGCAATCGGTGGTTTCGCCACTGGGCAGCACCTTCACCGTCACCGGTTACAACCCGGCCACCGGTGTCGTGAGTTACAGCTACACCCTGGTCGATAACGAAACGCATCCGAATGCCAACGGCGCCAACCGCCTCACCGAGAACTTCGCCGTTGTCGCTACCGATACCGACGGCAGCAGCGCGAGCGGCCAGATCAACGTCAACATCGTCGACGATCTGCCGGCGGCCAACCCGGATGCGGCTTCGGTTGCGGAGGGCGACACCGTCAGTGGCAATGTCCTCAGCAACGATGTGGGCGGTGCTGACGGTCCGGCGATCAGCGGCGCGGTGGTTGGCGTGCGTGCCGGCGCCGATACTTCCTCCTCTGCCATCGGCGGTTTGAATTCGCAGATCAATGGCACCTACGGCTACCTGACCCTCGACGCCAACGGCAACGCCGTCTATCACAGCAATCCCAACGTGGTGAACGGCCCGGGCGCGGTGGATGTGTTCACCTACACCGTACGCGATGCCGACGGCGACGAAAGCACCACCACCATCACCATCGACGTGCACGACAGCTGCCTGATAGCCGCCAGCGATGCTGACGTGACGGTCTATGAAAAAGCCCTCGACCTGACCAAGGATGGCCAGGATCTGGCGCCCGGCACGGTGACCGGTAGCGATCCAGCCAGCAGCGGCGAAACCGCGACCGGCACGCTGGTGGGGGCAGTCTCCGGCGGAACGGGCGCGATCACGTATACCCTGGTCGGCAGCGCCACCGGCAGCTACGGGCAGATTCAGCTCAACGCCGACGGCACCTACACCTACACGCTGACCTCGGCGCCGAAAACCACGCCGAACGCCAACGACGGGCCGAATACCCTGAGCGAAACCTTCACCTACCAAGCCACCGATGCGCTGGGCAACAGCACCACCAGCACACTGGTGGTCAACATCGTCGACGACGTGCCCAAAGCCGTGGCATCGGATCGCTCGGTGGCGGCGGTGGAAATCGACTCCAACGTTCTCATCGTCCTCGATATTTCCGGGAGCATGGCCGACCCCTCTGGCGTACCTGGTCTGTCGCGACTGGATCTGGCCAAGCAGGCCGTCAGCGCCTTGCTCGAAAAATACGACGACCTCGGCGATGTGAAAGTGCAGCTCGTCACTTTCAGCAGCGGCGCCACCGATCGCACCTCGGTGTGGGTCGACGTCGCCACGGCAAAAACCCTGCTCGCCGGGCTCAACGCCGGCGGCGGCACCAACTACGACGCCGCGGTGGCGGTGATGCAGAGCGCGTTCAACACCTCGGGCAAACTCACCGGAGCGCAGAACGTCGGTTACTTCTTCTCCGATGGCAAACCCAACGAGGGCGACATCGGTACGGCCGACGAAACAGCGCTGAAAAACTTCCTCGATGCCAACAACATCAAGAACTACGCGATCGGCCTGGGCAGCGGCGTGAGCAACGCCAACCTCGACCCGCTGGCCTATGACGGCATCAGCCACACCGACACCAATGCGGTGGTGGTTACCGACCTCAATCAGCTCAACTCGGTATTGTCCGGCACGGTGCAGGGCGCCCCGGTCACCGGCTCGCTGCTCGGCGAGGGCGGATCGTTCGGCGCCGATGGCGGTTTCATCAAGTCCATCGTGGTCGACGGCACCACCTGCACCTACGATCCGAAAGCCCTCGGCGGCCAGGGCTCGTTGACCGCGAGCGGCGGCGCCAATCACGGCACCTTCAACACCGCCAACAACACCTTGAGCATCGCCACCCACAACAGCGGCACCTTGCTGATCAACCTCGACACCGGCGAGTACACCTACACCTCGCAGAAAACCACCGCTGTGGTCATCACCGAGAACATCGGCTTCACCGTCAGCGACAACGACGGCGACCTCGCCAGCTCGACGCTGACCGTCAAAGTGATCCCCAACGCGCCACCCGTGGCGATGGACGATCACGTCATCACCAACGTGCTGTCGGGCAACATCGTGGTGCCGGGCGAACTGTTGCTCGCCAACGACACCGATCCCGACGGCGACACCCTCAACGCCACGCCGACCAGTTTCAACACCGGCTGGATTTCAAAAGCGGCGGACTTCACCGGCTCGGGCGCGATCCTTTTCAATAACCCGAACAACAACGCCGCCAACCAAAGTCTTGCCAACGTACGCAACGCGTTCAATGCCACTGCCGCGACCATGACCGCCGTGCTCGTTGTCACGGGGTATCTCGGCTCGGTGAGCAACAGCAACGCCAACGACGAGGACCGCATCACCGTCAACCTGCGCCAGGGCGAAACCCTCAACCTGGATCACAACCTCGATCCCGGTCGGATCAGCATGGAGTACTCGCTCAATGGCGGTGCCTGGATTGCCCTGAATGACGGGCAAACCCTCACAGCGTCAGCCGATGGCGTGTACCAGATTCACATCATCAACATCGCCAACGCCACGGGTAACGGCAACCCGAACGGGGCGGAAAGCTATCAACTGACCATGACGTTGAACTACGCAGGCGCCCATGACGTTACGGCGGATTATCACGGCACCTACACCGCCAGCGACAACCACGGCGGCAGCGACACGGCCAACGTCAGCATCAGTTATCAGGACGGCCACATCCTCACCGGCACCGCCGGGGACGACGTACTGGTGGCCGGTACTGGCAATAACGTCATCAACGCCGGCGACGGCAACGATGTGCTCACCGCAGGCTCAGGCAACAACGAGCTGCACGGCGGCGCCGGTAATGACTTGCTCTACAGCGGCGCGGGCAATGACCTGCTCGACGGCGGCACTGGCATTGATACCGCCAGCTACGCTCACGCAACGGCCGGCGTCACCGTCAACCTCGGCCTGCTCGGCGCGCAGAACACTCTGGGCGCCGGCAGCGATACCCTGACCGGCATCGAAAACCTGCTCGGCTCGAACTTCAACGACAGCCTCACCGGCGACAACAACAGCAACGTGATCAACGGCGGCCTCGGCAACGACACCTTGAACGGTGGCGGTGGTGACGACCTGCTGATCGGCGGCCTGGGCAACAACACCCTGACCGGCGGCCCTGGCGCCGACGCCTTCCAGTGGCTCAAGGGCAACAGCGGCCACGACCTGATCACCGACTTCACCCCAGGCACCGACAAGCTCGATTTGTCGCAACTGCTGCAAGGCGAAAACGCCAGCACCGCCTCGCTGGACGACTATCTGCACTTCACCGTCAGCGGCAGCGGCGCCTCGGTGATGACCAGCATCGACGTCAGCGCCATGGCCGGCGCGATGCCGAACCAGACGATTGATCTGGCCGGCGTCAACCTTGCCAGCCACTACGGCGTGACGCCGGGGGCGGGCGGCATGGTGGCTGGCGGGCACGACACGGCGACGATCATCAGCGGGATGTTGAATGATCATTCGTTGAAGGTGGATACGGTGTAAGCGCCGTCTGAAACGAAAAAAACCGCCGTCCCGGTTATCGGGTCGGCGGTTTTTTTCTGCCTGAGCGTGCTGCATTGCTCATGCGTCAGTCTTCGCGAGCAGGCTCGCACACAGTGGATCGCGGTCTAACGGTGGGAGCGAGCCTGCTCGCGAAGAGGCCAGAACTGGCACCGATCCAACAGCTGCCGATTGATCGTTCCCACGCTTGATCGTTCCCACGCAGAGCGTGGGAACGATCATCGGTGGCGCTACTGCGGCAACTCCAGATTATCCAGCACCCGATTCATCGCCAGCTCGCCAAGCATGATCAGTTGCGCGATACCCAGTAGCGTTCTGCGTTGCGACGCCGGTATGAGATTGGCGAAATCATTGGCGATGGTTCTGGCCGAGGCGAGAGTTTCGCAGGCGTTGGCCAGCAGTTCCTCGTTTTTGAAATCGGCGGTCACGGCGTACATCGTGCGTTTTTTACGCGGAGGCGGCGGGGAGCCGGGCGGGCAGAGGTAGTGATCGAGGGCGCGGTCGGCGGCGTCGTGGAGTTTGGTGGAGTCGAGGGATTCGTAGGGGGAGGTGGGGTCGGTTGCGGGTGGGTTGGGGGTTGGTTTGATCATGGTGAAGCCTCTAGAGTAGTGAAGCTGCCACTGTTCGCTGCTAACGAAGGAGGTGGCGGCTGTACGCGGGTTAGCAGACCAGGACTCTAGAACCCGGCGCACCGAAGTGCCCCACGCAAAGCCGCCATAACGTAATGGCGGGACCGCGTGCCTTGAAATTGCCGGGCTGCTAAACCCGATCACTGAACATTCAGCGACCGCACCACAATAGAACCCGACCCCAAAGCGCACAAGCCGGCGGATTCTGGCTTGGCTGTAGGCAATGGCGCAAGGATTTGTAGCCTTGAGACCGTATCTGCAGGTGTCTTTTAAACGGCTTCGTTTAAATCAAGAAATTTGTGCCGAATCTGATGGCCTCTTCGCGAGCAAACTCGCTCCACAGGGGAACGCGGTCAACTCATGTGGGAGCGAGCCTGCTCGCGAAGGGGCCAGGAACTGGCCGCGTTAGCCAGCGCTAGCACAGTCTCAATTGACCGGTCTGAGGCACCAAGGCCAATTACCGATGCTCAAGTCGTTACGGCAGAGATGTCCGCCGCCTCGCCAGACGTAGTAACCCCCCTGGTTATACCCACATGCAGCGCTGTCGCACATCCATAGTATCCATCCAGCAGATAACGGCCAGTAGTAGTCATTGCCATAGACCGGGTACATGGCATTAAAGAAACGGGTCAAAGGAACCGAACCATAAACGCTGTTCATCCAGTTCACTGCGCCGTGATGTGTCACTGCACCTCCGTAAATGTCCAGTCGATAAATATTCCGGACATCAACGTTGTATGAAAATGAGCTGAACCTGTCTTGCACGGTGATGTAGGTATTGCCGTTACGCAAACCGGTAACTTTTCCGTTGCCGTCAACGAAGGCCACGCTCGGATTACTGCTTCTGTAAGTGATCGGGGGGACGCCGGTAGACGGAACAGCAGCACGGATTTGAGTGTTGCCTGCAAAGTCCGCACTGTGGGCCCACGCATAAACCCTCGCTCCATGCAGGGCCATGGCGCTGTTGTTGACTTGCAGCGCTTTGCGCAGCGTGAACGAGCGTAAAGGCGAGAGCAGGCGGTCGCCATAGAGTGCTCGAATCTGCACGACTGTCAGTGCATCGACAACGAGCCCCTTCAATAGCACTGAGAATTTCCCGTCCTTGTCTGTGGTCAACGTCTCTACCGGCTTGCCATCCACCAGCACTTCAACCTGCTGCTCCGTGCTAGCAGTCCCTTCAACCGTGACATTGGGGTCAACCGTCTGGTCGCTATGCGGAATCTCGCGGTTCTGCGAGTCCTTGATGAGGGTAATGACCGGCTGCAGCTCAACCAGAGATTCGATCTGATATATCTGGTGGGGAAATTCCACCGGTTTGCCACGCAACCCCAGACGCACAGAAAATATCAATGTTGCCGTAGTGCCGTTTTTGAGATTCCTCAATACTTCCAGCGTCCGCGTCGACAGCTCCCGTATTAACCCGGCGCTGGTCACGCTCGCCTCCGCATTGATCATGACGTAACGAACAGCATTGTCGTTGACGTCGACGCCGATCAGCACCAGCGTCAGGCTCTGTGTGGGCCGCTGTCCATGCCAATGGTTGACCACCAGTTTGTCTGTGCTGGTCAGTTTTTTTACGTCCAGTATTCCGTCGTCAAAGCCAATGATCCGCGGCCTCGGAAACCTGGGGTCCTGATCTGCGATCAACTTGAAGGAAATCGGCGTTTCCGCAGATGAGCCGATTTTCTCGCCGTCCTGATTCAAGTTGAATTTGAATCGCACGGTTTCGCCGTGAAGGGCGGTTATCAGCTGTCTGTCCAGCAGAAAGGTGGCTTGTTTGGCCGAATCCAGCTCTACCAGCGGGAAACGATCAAAGCCGATGGGCAGGGGTGTGCACACCAGACGGACTTTTTCCGTCTTGGCATCGAGATATTCCACCCGCATGCTCGGCAGTGCCGCAAGGGGATCGACAGGATTAGTGAAAGGCGATACGAGCATGGGAGGCGTGAGAACAAGCTCCTTGGGATCGCCGATCTTCAACTGCGCAACATTAGAAACGACTTCCTTTTCGCCGGGATTGGTAATGCTGGCCTGCACCGCCAGATTCGCGCTGGCGTAGGGCTTGATGAATTCGCTCGCAACCTCGAAAACGATGGTTTTTGTTGGATCGGTTACAATTTGTCCCCAGGTAAACCGAACCAGTTTGCCGTTGATGTCTGTGGTCTGCCAGTGCAGCTTGACTTCTGCGCCTTGTTTCAAGGGCCAGAAACTCGCGACTTTTACAAAGGCTTTGGCAGTATCGACCGCCAGTTCACCTTCCACCAGTGGGGTGACCTCCGGTGCTCCTAGTGACAGGGATTCGCCAGAAACCGTCACATCATCGGGGACGGACGGCTCTGAGCCGTTTACGGTGTACCTGGCTTGCAGGTTACCTCCGATAACATTGCGGACCCGCTCGTTCTCCAGTTCGAAATATTCAATCTGAGAGAATGCTGCAATTGTCCTGCTTTCGGTGTGTTCGACCTGCTCACAGGATAGGGTGAAACCTGTTACGGTGAGCTTGATCACGTCGCCTGTATCGAACTCTCCGATGACTCGGATTCTTGCCGGAGCTCCCGTTAAATCTTCATAATGCAAGACGTTGTTCTTGTCAGCCTTTTCAAACCTCGGCCTGGCGTATAGGGCAACGTCCGGCAAAAACGGGAGTACGACCGAATCCGACCAGCGACTATTGTTATGAACGACGTCGCTCACCGACCAACGCACCACCAGTTGATTAGTAACGACGGTTTTTAATGATTCGAGCTGCGTAGGAGAAAGTTTGAATATGATGGCGGCCGAGGGGTTAGACACGGTCTGTTCCAGCTGCAGAGGGCCGAAAGCCAGATAGGCCTTGTCACCAGCTCGTTGATTGAAATAGCTGGCGACTGTGACGAACATGCCAGCCTTGATGGTTCCGGCATGGACAGTAGTTACCGAGGGGGTCGGTAACTTCAGACCCTGATTGAAAGGCTTGCCACCGTCAATATCCGCCTCGCCCGGTGCGGGGTGTTTGAACCAGAGCTGTGCGTGTGGCGATGGAAGCGATGTGTTTCCGCTCTTTCGCGTGACTTCGGTCCAGAAGTCCAGCCTTTGGTCAGTCAGAGGCGCAAATTTTTCCTCGAGAGTCTCCGCTGGAATATAAAACGTTACAGGCTTGGGCGTCAGTCCGTCGGCCTCGAAATCGTCCTCTGTCAGTTTGAAAGACACCACAGGCAGAGGCGCAGGAACGTCGGGCGTGTCGAGGAATACTTCGATGAGGTCACCGATGGCTTGGCCGAGATACTCCGGGAGGTAGCACCACAATCCCTCAGTATCGCTATAGACCATGGCGATGTTGATGCCCAAGCTGCCGTCTTCCTGTTCCTTGTATCCGAGTGGGTTCGGCGGATAGACGGCCAGCACTCCGATGCCGGAATGGGGAGCGGGGGGGAATATTACGTACTGGGAGTCGCTCATGAATGCACACCTTCCGCAGTGGGCGCTGTCAGCGCCGATACGGAAGAATTAACCATGCTGCGGTGAAGTGCGCACCTGTCAACTCTGACAGGTGCGGGCCGGTTTCAGATGGGCGGTAGCGAGGCAGGTCCGTAATAATTCACGTTTTGCGCAACGTCTTCTGCCGCAAAATATAAACCGTCACCAGCACCGCACTGGTCAGCATGAACCCGCGCGCCCACAGCAACGGCACCAGATAGCACGAAAACAGAATGCTCGCCCACATCAGACCGATCGCGTAGACCTTGGCCTTGAGCGGAATGCCGTTGCCGTCAAGATAATCGCGAATCCATGGCCCGAGCCGTGGGTGCTCGACCAGCCATTGATAGAAACGCGGGGAGCTGCGCGCAAAGCAGGCCGCGGCGAGCAGGAGGAAAGGGGTGGTGGGCAGGACCGGCAGGAAAATGCCGATCACCCCCAATGCCACGCTGAGCCAGCCGACGGCCAGCAGGATGTAGCGCAACATCAGGGGGCGGTTGCCTATGGGACTGTCCATAGGCCGGATCTTAGTGGTGACGTGGCTTGAGGATCGCCGGTTTTTCGTCTGGTGCCTGGCACAGCAGGTACAGCGCGGTCAGGGCTTCCGGGATCTGTACGATCATGTCGTCCATCAGATTGGCGTCCTTGGCGATGTCTTCGAATTCCGGCTGTTCGTCGAACAGACCCGAACCGACCATGATCGGCAGGAGCATTTCGCTGACTTCTTCCTCGGCGGTTTCGAACCAGGCGGCTTCACGAAGGAACACGCCTTCCATGAAACCGATGCACCAGCCGCGCAGTTCGGAATCGTCCGGGTCTTCGCCCAGATCCAGTTCGCAAGGCAATTCGAATTCTTCATCCGAGGCCAGTTGGCGAGCAATGTGCGCTTTGAGGCCGATCAGCGTGGCTTCGATTTCGGCACGCTGGGCTTCGTCGCTGTAGTGCGGCTCTTCAGCGAACAGGGCGTCGATCCATTCACGCTCCGGCACGTCTTCGGAGCAGATCGACAGCGCGGTCAGGTAACCGTGGGCGGCCACATAATCCAGCGCCTCGTCGTGCAGCTCGTCGGCGTCGAGGAAGACTTGCAGGCGGGTCAGTTGCTCAGCGAAGGACATTACGGGGCTACCTTGGGGAATAAACAATGCGGGAATTCTAGGCCTTCTTGCGCGCTCAAGCCAGCCGCCTGGCAGATTTGCCGCCAGCAACACAAATCCCCGCAGGAGTGAGCCTGCTCGCGATAGCGGTGTATCAGTCACATTATTGCCGGATGTGCCGCCGTCATCGCGAGCAGGCTCACTCCTGCAGGATCCATGTATGGCTGAATGGGCAGTGTCTTATCAGCGGCACCCTGCGCAGGAGAGGCCTCGGGTATACTGCCGCGTTTTGCGCTCCCTGCCCGCATCTTGCTGGCCATGCAACGGCTGCTTACCTTTTGTTTAAGCGGCTGCGGCTGTTCTGAACCAGCCTGAGCAGGGATGTACCGGTAGATTTTTGGAGTTTTTATGCTCGAACAGGCTCAACGCGTCCTCAAGGACATCTTCGGCTACGACAGTTTCCGTGGCCGTCAGGGTGCAATCATTGAGCGTGTGGCCAGCGGCGGTGATGCGCTGGTGCTGATGCCTACCGGTGGCGGCAAGTCCCTGTGCTTCCAGGTGCCGGCGCTGTTGCGCGATGGCCTGGCGGTAGTGGTGTCGCCGCTGATCGCGCTGATGGACGATCAGGTTGCCACCCTCGAAGAACTCGGTGTGGCGGCCGCTGCGCTGAACTCGACCCTGAGCGCCGAGCAGCAACGCGATCTTGCGGCGCGGATCAAACGCGGCGAAGTGAAGATGCTCTATCTGGCGCCCGAGCGTCTGGTCCAGCCGCGCATGCTGGCGTTCCTGCAAAGCCTGGAAATAGCCCTGTTCGCCATCGACGAAGCGCATTGCGTGTCGCAGTGGGGCCACGATTTCCGCCGCGAATACCTGCAACTGGGTCAATTGGCGGAGCTGTTTCCCAACGTTCCGCGTATCGCCCTCACGGCCACCGCCGACAAGCGCACCCGCGAAGAAATTGTCGATCGCCTGCACCTGCAGAACGCCGAGCGCTTCCTGTCGAGCTTCGACCGTCCGAATATTTTTTACCGCATCGTACCCAAGGAGCAGCCGCGCAAGCAGTTGCTGGCGTTCCTCGCCGAGCGGCGCAGCGACGCCGGCATCGTTTATTGCCTGTCACGCAAGAAAGTTGAGGAAGTTGCTGCATTCCTCAGCGAACAGGGCTTCCCGGCGCTGCCGTATCACGCCGGTCTGCCCAATGATCTGCGCGCCTATCACCAGAAGCGCTTCCTCAACGAGGAAGGCCTGATCATGGTTGCCACGGTGGCGTTCGGCATGGGCATCGACAAGCCCAACGTGCGTTTCGTTGCGCACCTCGACCTGCCGAAATCCCTTGAGGCGTACTACCAGGAAACCGGTCGCGGCGGCCGTGACGGTTTGCCGGCGGATGCGTGGATGGCCTACGGTCTGCAGGACGTGGTGATGCTCAAGCAGCTACTGCAGAACTCCGAAGGCGACGAACGGCACAAGCGTCTGGAGCAGCACAAGCTCGACGCCATGCTCTCGCTGTGCGAGGAAACCCGCTGCCGGCGTCAGACCCTGCTGGCCTATTTCGACGAAGACATGCCCGAGCCGTGCGGGCATTGCGACAACTGCGTCGATGGCGTGCAGACCTGGGACGCCACCGAGCCGGCGCGTCAGGCGTTGTCGGCGATTTTCCGCACTGGTCAGCGCTACGGCGTCGGGCATCTGGTCGATGTCCTGCTGGGCAAGGACAACGAGAAAGTCCGCAGCTTCGGTCACCAGCATCTGTCGGTGTACGGGGTTGGCAAGGCCCTGAGCGAGAGCGATTGGCGCTCGCTGTACCGCCAGTTGGTGGCGCGCGGTCTGGCGGATGTCGATCACGAGGGTTATGGCGGTCTGCGCTTGAACGACAGTTGCCGGCCGTTGCTCAAGGGCGAAGTGACGCTGGAGCTGCGTCGCGATCTCAAACCGCAAGCCACCGCCAAAACCGCCAGCAAGAGCCCGGCCAGCCAACTGGTGCGCGGCGAAGAGCGCGAACAGTGGGAAGCCCTGCGCGCGCTGCGGCGCAAACTGGCCGAAGAACATGGCGTGCCGCCGTACGTCATCTTCCCCGATTCGACCTTGCTGGAAATGCTTCGCAGCCAGCCGACCTCGCTGGCGGAAATGGCTCGGGTCAGCGGCGTCGGCGCGCGCAAGCTGGAACGCTACGGCGATGCCTTCCTTGAAGTGCTCGGCGGCGCGGCCGAGGCGCCGAAACCGGTCGCTGACGTACGCCACGAACTGATCACCCTGGCCCGCGCCGGCATGACGCCATTGCAGATTGCCGGGCAGTTGCAGTGCTCGGAGAAGAACGTCTACACGATGCTCGCCGAAGCGATCGGCAAGCAGCAGCTCTCGCTCGAACAGGCGCTGGATTTGCCTGAAGAATTGATGGGCGAGGTGCAGGACGCATTTCTTGACGGGGAGGGCGAATTGCCGTCGGTTGCCGAGGTGGCAGAGCTGTTTGCCGGGCGGGTTCCGGAAGGTGTGCTTTATTGCGTGCGGGCGGCGTTGCAGTCTGAATTCGAGATGTGATCAGGCCCCTCATCCCTCACCCCAGCCCTCTCCCAGAGGGAGAGGGGGCCGACCGCGGTGTCTGGCGTCATACATCGACCTGAACGCTCGAGTCGATTATGGATTCAGCAAAGCTTTGCCAGATCGGCGAATTTCTGAAGCATCCCCGTATCGGTCCCCTCTCCCTCTGGGAGAGGGCTAGGGTGAGGGGCTTTTGATCTTCAAGCAGTTGTAACGATTCAGTACAGACCGCCACTTGCCTATAACTGCCGCCCATGCTTAGCTGACTAATAATTAGATTTTCCGTATTTTCAGTCTATCCGTGAGTGTTTTATGCCGTTAACCGATCAACACCGCTTTGGCATGCAACTGGCCCATATGTCCCGTGGCTGGCGTGCCGAACTTGACCGTCGACTGGCCGGGCTGGGGCTGTCCCAGGCGCGCTGGCTGGTGCTGCTGCACCTGGCACGGTTCGAAGAGGCACCGACCCAACGTGAGCTGGCGCAGAGCGTCGGAGTGGAAGGGCCGACGTTGGCGCGCTTGCTCGATAGTCTGGAAACCCAGGGCCTGGTGCAACGTCAATCGGTGATGGAAGACCGCCGGGCGAAAAAAATCGTCCTCTGCGCACCGGCCCTGCCGTTGATCGAACAAATCGAAACCATTGCCACACAACTGCGACGCGAGTTGTTCGATGGCGTCGACGAGGCGGACCTGAAGGTGTGCATGCGTGTTCACGCGCACATTCTGGGTAACCTGGAAAAGTCTTGAGGCACATCCACGTGCCGATTCTTGGAGAGATCGCGCTGAGCCGACTATAAGAACTACTGGGCAATATCGTGTTCGTACCGGATGTGCGAACGCATAGAAGTCGGTTTTGCTTATTTAAGGGATGCTCATGCTCGCAAGTCGGCACGTGGTACTGCGCAGTGGCGCCAAATGGCTGCTGGTCGCTGGCGTATTCAGTTATTCGGCCTGGTCGATGGCGTTGGGGCTGGGTGACATCACCGTTCACTCAGCCCTCAATCAGCCGCTCAAGGCTGACATCGCCCTGGTGGACGTCGGTGGGCTGACGCAAAACGATCTGGCGGTGAGCCTCGCCACCGCGGACGAGTTCGCTCAGGCCGGGGTCGAGCGAGTGTTCTTTCTCAATGACCTCAAGTTCATTCCGATCCTGCGTGGTCAGCGCCAGATGATCCGGGTGACCTCAAGCAAACCGGTCAACGAACCCTTTCTGAATTTCCTCGTGCAGCTCAACCAGCCCAATGGGCGTTTGCTGCGTGAATACACCGTGCTGATCGACCCACCGGGTTCACCGGGGATCGTGCCGGCGACCGATGAGCCGGACCCCCGAGCACAATCCTCGGCATTTCCTACCGTTGAGCCCGTTACCGCGGCGCCACAGGCCGCTCAAGGCAAGCGTGAGACAGCGCCTGCGGCAACGCCCGCACCGGTCGATGACAGCAAAGAGCAATTGGCCGCCAGCGAGTTGCTGAACCAGCAGTTGCAGAAAACCGTCGACGAATTGAACGCGAAGGTGCAAGCGCAGGATGTACAGATTGCTGACGGCAAGAAGCAGGTCACTGACCTGCAGACGCGCTTGGCCGAGCTGCAGAAAGCCCCGCCGCCCACCGTTATCGCGCCCACGCCCGCACCAGCGGTCACGCCGGTCGAGCCTGCCGAAGACGGTTTGAACTGGCCCTTGCTTGGCGCACTGATGCTCCTGCTCGGCGCTTTGGCGGCGCTGTTCGTGCGCAAGCATCGTCAACAGCGGCGACGAGACGGCGAACCGCTGACCCAGATGGCACCCCTCGCCGAGCCGCCAGCCGACGCGATGGAAGCTGCCGAGCCTGTCGCGACTCAAGTCAACGCCGATCACCGCGAAGAGCCGACAGCCGGAGATGTGTTGGAGGCCGTGGGGATCTATCTCGCCTATGGCCGGCTCAACGAAGCGGCGGGACTTTTGCGTGATGCCCTGCACAAGGAGCCTGAACGCCTTGACCTCGGCCTGCAATTGCTCGAAGTGCTCGGGCGTCAGGGCGATAGCGCCGCGTATGAAGAGCAGGAAAATCACTTGCGCGAACTCGGTGTGGACGAACAGCCGTTACGCGAAACGCGCGCGCGCCATCCGAAGCTGATCAACGCCGTGCCGCTGGCACCTGTATTGCCGATTGTCGGAGCCGCGCCTGTGGTAGCTGAACAATCGCCGCCCGAGCATGACTTCGAACTGAAGCTGGGCGAATTGTCGATGGAGTCCAGTTGGGACCTTGAAGACACCCGCCAGGCACCGTCAATCGAGAACTCCGACCTCGGCGCCGGCCTGGAAGTACTGCCTCAGGATTTCGAGCTGCCCGAACCGACGACCGGGGAAGAAGCGGAGCTTGAGTGGATTCCCGAACCGGATGCGCAGCCGCTGGACGATGACTTTCTCAATGAGTTCGCTGATCCGAAGCCTTCGATAGTGCTCGAACCGATGGATCTGCAGGCGCCTGAACCTGGTGCCTCGCAAAAGCTGGAGCAGGCGCAAACCTGCATCGACGACGGCGACATCGACAGTGCAATTGCACTGCTCAATGAATTGCTCAAAGAGGGCGATGAACCGCTGAAGCAAACGGCGCGCACGTTGTTGGCCGGGATTCGCTGATCCTGAACGATGTGCGGTGCGGCTGGCTCCGTCATCGCGAGCAGGCTCACTCTCCTACATTTGGAATGCATTCCCCTGTAGGAGTGAGCCTGCTCGCGATAGCGGTTTATCAGACGAAACCTTCAGAACGTCTGCCCCAGATTCAGATACACCGCCTGCTCATCCGCATCATTCAAGCCATAACTGAAATTCAACGGCCCCAGTGGCGTATCAAAACCAATGAACACGCTGGCCGCATTGATGTAGCCGCTGTCGAATTCATTGTCGTTGTTCCACGCCCGACCGCGTTCCAGCGAAGCACCGGCATACAACGGGAAGTCCAGCGGCAGATAGGCGCGAGGCGTCAGGCGACGGTAGAACACCGCGCGCATCAGGCTGATGTTCTGCCCGGAAATCGCGTCTTCACGGAAACCCGACAGCTGCCGCGCACCGCCAAGCAGGAAGCTCGACGTCACCACATTCGCGTCGTTGAGCGTGCGTCCATAGCGCCCGCCGAGGATCAGCGTGTCCGGGCCATGGCTCATGGCTTTGTCGATCTTGAAGTCCCACTGCCGATAACGCGTATCTGAGCCGAGCCCCGGCTCGTACTGCACCAGGGTCAGGCTGATGTCCTTGCCCTCGTGGGGGAAATAGACGTTATCCAGCGAATCGTAGGAATACTTCAGCGCGTAGAATCCTTCGTTGAAGTTTTCACTCGGCAGATCCTGATCACCAATTCGCACATCGGCCTTGCCCCAGGCTTCGCCGACGCCGAAGCGCACTTCGCCGTTGTTGCCGATCTGGCGCCCCAGGTTGAGGCCAAAACCGTAGCGCTCGACGCGATATTGCGCGATTGGGTCGTTATCCAGCACCGAATCGACGTTCTGCGCTTCGAACGACGCGTACGGCGCGACGAAATACCGCGAGCCAACGTCCAGCGGTTGATAGAACTCGCTGTACAGCTCCTGTTTATCGCCGATCTGCGCGCGGGTCAGCCATTCCGCGCCGAGGCGGTTGATGCCATTGACGCGGTAGCTGGCGCCGAGATTGAAGGCGCTGTCACCGCGCATGTCGTCCGACAGGTTGAGGCCAACGCGCAAATAATCGGTACCGCTGCGTTTGCCGCGGGCGCTGATCACGAGGGTGTGATCGTCGCCCTTGTGCACCACGCGGTATTGCACCTGTTCGAAATAGTCGAGGCCGTACAGCGTGCCCATGTCCGAGTGCAGACGGCCCAGATCCAGCGGCTCACCGATGTGCTGGCGGATGTAATAGCGGATCACATCGTCATCGACTTTTGAATCGTTCTCGACGCGGATCGCGGTGATGATCGGCGTGCGCTGGCCGGGTGAGCGCGCAGCGTTGAGTTCGGCGTCCTGGGATTGCGTGGGTTTGAGCACGGCGAGGCGCTTGTCGAGGATGCGCGTCGCGCGATAACCGGCGTCGATCATCTCCTGCGTCTTGCCGAAATCGGTCACGCCGTAGGCGGCCAGTGCTGGCTGGATCAGCACATCGGTGGCTTTCAGCGCAGCCAGTTGTTCTTCGGAGTTGCTGCGGGTCATCAGGGTGATCGACTGATTCAGCACGTCGACCACCGTGGCCAGTTGCTTGCGATTGCGCAGTGGCGTACCGATGTCGACCACGATGGCCACGTCGACGCCCATTTGCCGCGCGACATCGAGCGGAATGTTGTCGGTCATGCCGCCGTCCACCAGCAGGCGACCGTCGAGTTCGACCGGGGCGAACACCGCCGGGATCGACATGCTGGCGCGGATCACCTGGGGCAAGTGACCTTTGCGAAACACCACTTTTTCACCGTTGGCGATGTCGGTGGCGACGGCGCGGAAGGGGATCGGCAGCTTGTCGAAGTCGCGGGTATCACTGGTATGCGCCAGCAGGCTTTCCAGCAGCAGCGCCAGATTCTGGCCCTGGATCACGCCCAGCGGCAGGCCGAGGCTGCCGTCGTCGCGGAAGCTGAGTTTCTGTTTGACCAGAAAATCACGGTCGTCCTGTTTGCGCCGGAACGGCACGTCTTCACGCGGTGGCGCGTCGGACAGCGCCGCTTGCCAATCGATGCTCAAGGCGAGTTTTTCCAGCTCATCGACCTTGTAACCCGAGGCGTACAAGCCGCCTACGACGGCGCCCATGCTGGTGCCGGCGATCGCATCGATCTTGATGCCTTGTTCTTCCAGCGCCTTGAGCACGCCGATATGCGCCAGCCCGCGCGCTGCGCCGCCGGACAGCACCAGACCGATTTTCGGTCGCGGCGCTTCGCTGGCATCAACGATAAATGGCAGGAAACCAAGCAGCAGGCAGAACAGCAGACGGCGCATTGTGAGTCTCGGAGCAAGCGATAAAGCCGGCTATTATAGCGGCGCCCTCTGTCTCAGGAGTTTCAGCGAACATGACTGTCGCAAAAGCAGAAGTTGTCATCACTTATTGCACCCAGTGCCAATGGCTGCTGCGCGCCGCGTGGCTGGCGCAGGAACTGCTCAGCACCTTCGGCGATGACCTCGGCAAAGTGTCGCTGGTGCCGGGCACTGGCGGAATCTTCCACATCAGTTGCGATGGCGTGCAGATCTGGGAGCGCAAGGCTGACGGCGGTTTTCCCGAGGCCAAAGTGCTGAAACAAAGGGTTCGTGACCGAATCGACCCGGAGCGCGACCTCGGCCACAACGACCGCACTCAGTGAGAGGCGGCCTCGGCGGCGACGGCTTTCTTCTCGGCATGCCCGGACATCCGCGCTGAGACGACGATGGCGACAATGATCAGCGCACCACCAAGCAACATTTTCGGCGTCGGGTTCTCATCGAACAGCAGCCAGGCGATGGTAATGCCGTAGACCGGCTCCATGGCGAACACCACCGCCGCCGTGCGCGCCTTGATCACCGCCAGACTGGCGACGAACAGACTGTGCGCAACCCCGGTGCAGAACACCCCGAGCAGGGCGATCCACAACCAGTCAAGTGCGCGCACTGCGCTCAGTTGCGGCGCCGCGACCGGCAGCAGACACAGCGCCACCACCACGTTTTGGCACAACGCCGCCTGCACCGCCGGAATTCGCCCGGAGCTGGCGCGGTTGGTCAGCGACAACAGCGAAAACAGCAGGCCCGACAGTACCGACCAGAGCAGACCGATGGTCGCGCCACTGCTCAGGTCAAAGGCCGGCGTGACCAGAATCAGACCAACACTGACCAGCAGCACCAGCAGCATCTCGTTGGCGCGGATGCGTTCGCGAAAGATCAGCCCTTCGAGAATCACCGTGAATGCCGGAAAACTGGCGAAGCCCAAAGTCGCGATGGCGACGCCGGCGACTTTCACCGAGAGGAAAAAACTCACCCAGTGCCCGGCCAGCAATACGCCGCTGAGCGCTAGGCGACGCCAATCGAGCGCCTGCAGTTTCCGCCAGCCGTGCTGACTGGCGAACCGGGCAAAGAAGGCGAGGGCGAGTACGGCGAACGCGGCGCGACCGAAGACGATCACCGCAGGCGAGGCGGCAGCGAGTTTGCCGAACACACCGGTCAGGCCAAACATCAAAGCGCCAATGTGCAGAGCGCCGAGGGCGGTACGCGGAGTCATTGCAATCCTTTTATCTCAAATACGTGGGACTTGATCGTTCCCACGCTCCGCGTGGGAATGCCTCCAGGGACGCTCTGCGTTCAGTGACGCGGAGCGCCACGGGCTGCGTTCCCACGCAGCAGCGTGGGAACGATCAATCATCTGCGGCAGCTAGCGCATTGAACCGCAGATCGCCCGGCAAATCTGTCGGCAGGCTAGCGACTTTTGTCGCAGGAATCGCGGCGCAACTGACGCGGAGACGCGCCGAACTCACGCAGCACCGCAGCAGAAAACGCACTCTGCGAGGCATAGCCGACGCGGCTGGCGATTTCGCCGATCGGCAGCGGCGTGTCGCGCAACCATTGCACCGCCAGATGCAGGCGCCGACTGCGAATGTAGTCCATCGGCGTCTGCCCGCATTCGGCCATAAAGCGTGCGTGCAGACGTGCGCTGGACAACCCGGCGACCCGCGCCAGATCGGCGACTTGCAGCGGATAAGCGGCGTATTGCTCGATATGCGCATCCAGCGCGGCATAGGGCAGGCGGCGGGCAGCGAGTTCGGCAGGCCGCGCGTGGTTCAGACTGGCCAGCAGCAACACCGCGCCTTGCTGCGCAATCAACGGATCGGCGACCGGGCTGTTTGCCAGCCAACTGACCAACTGGCTTTGCCCTGCATCCAGCGACAACCGCCCCGGCTGATCGAGCAAGCGGCGACTGGCGTCGGCATGCTCACCGAGCGAGTCCGTCAGCCATCCTCCGTCGGGAACATCCAGCACCAGACATCGGCTACCGCTGGGGCTGCCACAAGCGTGATGGGCGCCGGAGGGGATCACCACAAAACTCTGCTGGCGCACCTGGCTGCCACAACCTTCGACTTCGAAATCCAGCGCACCGGACAGCCCGAATACCAATTGTGCGTGGTCGTGGCTGTGCACGATCAGGTCGCGGGTGTAGTGACGCAGGGTGAGGATCGGTCGCATGGCAGGCAGTCTCCGCAGTGGTCGCCAGTCTACACCGACGTCGCCAGGATGCGTTGTCACACGACTGACTTGCGCTTGTCATGGTCGATTCACCGGGCCGGTGCACGATGGCGAAAACATCGCAGAGGGTTGCCCATGACCAGCGCCGAGCTCGCCAGACCCAGCCGCAAGCAACGGGTGCGAACCCTGTGGATTTCCGACGTGCACCTGGGCACGCGCGATTGCCAGGCGGAACACTTGTCGAAGTTCCTCAAGGGTTACCACGCCGACAAGATCTATCTGGTCGGCGACATCATCGATGGCTGGAAACTGCGCGGTGGCATGTACTGGCCACAGGCGCACACCAATGTGATCCGCCGCCTGCTGACGATGAGCAAGCGCGGCACCGAAGTCATCTACGTCACCGGCAACCACGACGAATTCCTCCGCCGCTATTCAAAACTGATTCTGGGCAATATCCAGTTGGTCGACGAGGCGGTGCATGTCACCGCCGATGGGCGCCATCTGCTGGTGATTCATGGCGATCAGTTCGACGTGATCACCCGTTATCACCGCTGGCTGGCCTTTCTCGGCGACTCGGCCTACGAATTCACCCTGACCCTCAATCGCTGGCTCAACCACTGGCGGGCGCGGTATGGCTATGGCTACTGGTCGTTGTCGGCGTACCTGAAACACAAGGTCAAAACCGCGGTGAGCTTCATCAGCGACTTCGAAGAAGCGATCGCCCATGAATGCGTGAAGCGCGAGTTGCATGGTGTGGTCTGCGGGCACATCCACCATGCCGAGATTCGAAAAGTGGGCGAGGTGGATTACCTCAACTGCGGTGACTGGGTGGAATCGTGCACGGCGTTGATCGAGCACTGGGACGGTACGATCGAGCTGTACCGGCTGGCGGATGCGCAGGCGCGGGAGGCGCAGCTCAGGGCGGCCAAGGTCACGGAGCTGGCATAGTTCTCGGCTGGCCGCGCTGGCCTCATCGCGAGCAGGCTCACTCCTACAATTTGAAATGCGTTCCCCTGTAGGAGTGAGCCTGCTAGCGATGAACCGCGCAGCGGTTCCCGAGTCACCATCAAGCCGGGCTGTGTTGCTCCATCGCCGCCTTGTAAATCGAGTTCTTCGGCTGCGCAAACAGCCGCTCCATCATCGGCTCGAAAAAGCTCAGCGGCAGCGTGTCATACGCCGGGTCGAACGCCGCCGCATCGTATTTGGCGCAGAACTCGGCGGTTACCTGAAACTGCGGGTGCTCCTTGAACTGCTCGCGCAGGTGCCTATCCATGCCCAGGTGGTGAAAGAAGTAATAGCCCTGGAACACCCCGTGCTTCTCCACCATCCACAGATTTTCGGCGCTGACGAACGGCTTGAGAATCGCCGCAGCGATGTCCGGGTGATTGTACGAACCGAGGGTGTCGCCGATGTCGTGCAGCAGCGCGCAGACCACATATTCCTCATCGCGGCCATCACGAAACGCACGGGTCGCGGTTTGCAGCGAGTGGGTCAGACGATCTACCGGAAACCCGCCGAAATCACCTTCGAGCAACTTCAGGTGCGTGACGATCCGCGCCGGCAGCTGTCTGGCATAAGCGCTGAAGTCAGCGGCGATGATCGCCCAGTCTTCTTCGGTGCCGTCCTTCATATGGGTAAAGCGGGCAGTGGCATTCACGGGCAGAGCTCCTTCAGAACGCTACGCGACCCAGAATCATGTCGCGGTACATGACGAAGTCACCGAGCAGGCTGTACAGCGGGTGCTGGAAAGTCGCCGGTCGGTTCTTTTCAAAGAAGAAATGCCCGACCCAGGCGAAGCTGTAGCCGGCCAGCGGCAGGGCCAGCAACAGCAGCCACGCGCCTTTGGCGATGGTCAGAGCGAGGATGAAAATCACCAGGCTGGTGCCGATGAAGTGCAGGCGCCGGCAGGTGCTGTTGCTGTGTTCGCTGAGGTAATACGGGTAGAACTCAGCGAAGCTGTTGAATTGCTTTACGTTTTCCACGACTGCGATCTCTGTGGTTATTGTTCTGGCGACGAGTTGTGCGGCGGGTAGCCTATTTGAGTCTAGAGTGATCATGGGGGTGGGCCAGTGACAATCGGCGCCACTTTAGTATCCTTCGCAAATCGGGCCGTAACATGCAGCCCATCATGTATAAGAAAAACGCCATGAGCGAACGAACGACTTCTGCAAGCTGGGCGATGGGGATTGTCAAAGCGCTGGAGATGGACGGCCTGGATTGCCGGGTTCTGTTCAAGCAACTGGGGCTCGATTACGCAGCGCTGGATGATCCGGATGCGCGGTTCACGCAAGACTCCATGACCCGGCTCTGGCAACGCGCGGTCGACTTGTCCGGTAACCCGGCGATCGGCCTGAACATGGGCAAAGTGGTGCGACCGGCCTCGTTTCATGTCGCCGGTTATGCGCTGATGTCGAGCAATACCCTGGCCGAAGGTTTTCAACGGCTGGTGCGCTATCAGCGCATCATCGCCGAAAGTGCGGACCTGAGTTTTCGTTTGCTCGATGAAGGTTACGGGCTGATTCTGACCGTGCATGGCGATCACCTGCCGCCGACCCGGCAAAGCGCCGAAGCCTCGCTGGCCTGCGCACTGGCCCTGTGCGGCTGGCTCAGCGGGCGCCCACTGCACCCGGTCAAAGTGCTGCTGCAGGGCGATCAACCCGCCGACCTCGAACCGTATAAACACGCCTTCCACGCGCCGCTGGTGTTCGGCGCGCCGTACGACGCACTGATTTTCAAGCGCGCCGACATGGAAGCGCCGCTGCCCACCGCCAACGAAGCGATGGCGCTGTTGCATGATCGTTTTGCCGGGGAATATCTGGCGCGGTTTTCCGAGAGCCGCGTGACGCACAAGGCGCGGCAAGTGCTGTGCCGCTTGCTGCCGCAGGGCGAACCCAAGCGCGACACCGTGGCGCAGACCCTGCATCTGTCGCAGCGCACCTTGCAGCGTCGTTTGCAGGAGGAGGGCACCAGTTTTCAGCAATTGCTCGACGACACTCGCCGCGAACTTGCCGAACAGTATCTGGCGCAACCGAGCATGACCTTGCTGGAAATCGCCTACCTGCTGGGCTTCGCCGACCCGAGCAATTTCTTTCGCGCCTTCCGCCGCTGGTTCGACACCACGCCCGGTGATTATCGGGCGCGGTTGCTGCAAGCGCCGAGCGCGGTCAGTGACGCCAAAACGCCGGAATACACAGCACAAACACCGTAATGATCTCCAGTCGGCCGAGCAGCATGCCGGCCGACAGAATCCATTTGGCCGCATCCGGCAGAGTGGCAAAGTTGCCGGCCGGGCCGATGGTTTCGCCCAGGCCGGGGCCGACCCCGGACACGGTGCTCGCCGCGCCGGTCAGCGCGGTCATCCAGTCGACGCCGAGCAACGACAGCAGCAAGGCGATCACACAAATGGTGATGGCGAAGAAGAACGAAAAAGTCAGAATCGAGCGCACGATCTCTTCGTCGAGGCGATGACCGTTGTACTTCTGCTTGATCACTGCTCGCGGGTGAATCAGCTGATTGAGGTTGGACTTGAGCAGGATATAGGCGACCTGAAAGCGGAAAATCTTGATCCCGCCCGCGGTCGAGCCGGAACAGCCGCCGACAAAGCCCAGGTAGAAAAACAACATGAGCGAAAAATTGCCCCACAGGCTGTAGTCGCCGAGGGCGAACCCGGTGGTGGTGACCACCGACGTCACGTTCAGCGCCACATGCCGCAGGGCTTCGAGCCAGTGCAGCTTGGTGGTCCACCAGTACCAGGTGCCGAGCACCAGCCAGGTCACCAGCAACATCGCCAGCAGCCCCTGCACCTGTTGATCGCGGATCAACGCCTTGCGATTGCCGCGCAACGTCGCCACGTACAGGGTGAACGGCAGGCTGCCAAGGATCATCACCACGACCGCTACCCAATGCACCGCCGGCTGCGTCCATTTCGCCAGCGACTGGTCGGAGGTGGAAAAACCGCCGGTGGAAATCGCCGACATCGCGTGATTGATCGCATCGAACGGGCTCATCCCCGCCCACCAGAACGCGAGGCTGCCGAGGATGGTGATGCCGACGTAAGCCGCCACGATCAGCCGCGCCACCATGTGTGAGCGCGGCATGACCTTTTCCGAGCGATCCGAAGATTCGGTCTGGAACAGGCGCATGCCGCCGATGCGCAGCAGCGGCAGAATCGCCACCGCCATGCCGATAAAGCCGATGCCGCCGATCCAGTGCAGCATCGAGCGCCACATCAGGATGCCCGGCGACATGGTGTCCAGGCCGTTAAGCACGGTAGAGCCGGTGGCGGTGATGCCCGACATGCTTTCAAAAAACGAGTCGGTGTAGCTGATGTGCTGGGTCAGCAGAAACGGCAGCGCGGCAAAAATGCACACCACCAGCCAGCTGCTGACGGTCAGCAGATACATGTCTCGCGGGCGCAGGTGAACGTGTTCCGGACGGCCGGGAATCACCAGTGCGAGGCCGGCGACGAAGGTGATCATGCTCGCCCAGAGGAAGGACGGCAGGTCGCTGGTGCGCTCGAAAATCACCAGGGTGGCCATCGGCACGACCATGGCCACAGCCAGGGTAATCAGGAAAATGCCGATGATGAAACCAATGGTCCGTAAGGTCGGCAACGCCATGAAATCCGCTCGGGCTGATGGAAGAAGGGCGCCATTCTACCTGCGGGGCAGGGCATGTAAACCGGCAGGCGCTGCACAGTTAAAGCTAGAATAGCCGCACATTTTTCAAAGGAGGTGGCCGATGCAGGCTCTCGACGCGTTGCTCAACCGTGTTTCCGTTCCCCGACTGGTCGAACCGGCCCCCACTGCCGAGCAGCGCGAAGCCCTGTTTGGCGCCGCCTTGCGCGCGCCGGATCACGGGCATCTGCAGCCGTATCGTTTCCTGACCGTCGAAGGCGCCGCGCGTGAGCAAATGGGCGAGTTGCTGGCCGAGGCTGCGCAAATGCAGACAGGCGAAGTCACCGAAGCGATGATCGACAAGGCCCGCAACGGCCCGCTGCGCGCACCGCTGGTGGTGGTGGTGATTGCGAAATTGCAGGAACACGTCAAATACCCGAAGGCCGAGCAATTGCTCGCGGCCGGGTGCGCGGCGCACGGGATTTTACTGGCGGCGTATGCGCAGGGGATTGGTGCGGTTTGGCGGACTGGGGATCTGGCGTATTCCAGTCATGTGGCAAAAGGCCTGGGGCTGGCAGAAGGCGAAGAAGTCATCGCATTCTTGTACCTTGGTACGCCGCAGAAAGAACCGCGTGTAGCGGAGAAAGTTGATCTGAGCGAGTTCGTCAGTGCCTGGCCTGGTAACGCCTGAAGATCAAGAGCACCCTCATCGGAACGCCGCCCGCCTAGCCCTCTCCCGGAGGGAGAGGGGACTGATTGGGGGATGCTTTGGAATTACACCGACCTGAGCGACCTTCGCTGAATCTACAATCGATTCAGGCGCAGGAAGTGTTGTTTCTGCGAATCCAGAATCGACTCAGATGCAGGACGTGTTGTATCCGCGATTCCATAATCGACTCGGTCTTTAAGGTCGACGTGGAACCTGAGACACCTCGGTCGGCCCCCTCTCCCTCCGGGAGAGGGCTGGGGTGAGGGTCCGATTTCAGAGCTGCACCACCGCACCAGGCACCAACGGCAATTCCAGACTCGCCACAAACCCACCCTGCGGATGATTCGCCAATATCAGCGAGCCGCCATGCCGTTCCGCCGCCCGCCTGGCAATCGCCAGACCCAGCCCATGCCCCGCCGCTGTCTGCCCCGGCGCGCGGTAAAACGGCTCGCCCAATTGACTTAGATGCTCAGCCTGCACGCCCGGCCCCTGGTCGCGCACGCTGATGACAATTCGCTCGCCCTGACGCGAGGCCTGCAATTCAATCGGCTGCTCCGGCGGATTGAAGCGCTGGGCGTTGCGCAGCAGATTATCCACCGCACGCTCGATCATCGTCGGCCAGCCTTTCAGATGCAGTCGCTGCTCAGCTTCGAGACGCACGGTCTGTTCCGGCGAGCCCAGTTGCGCATCTTTCTGCAAGGCGCCGAGCAGCGCATTCAGGTCCACCTCTTCGGCACTGGCGTTGTCGGCATCGACCCGCGCCAGCACCAGAATTTCACTGATCAAGGCTTCCAGCCGATCGCATTCGCGGGTCAGCCGTGGCCAGAGTCTTTCCCGTTCTTGCGGGTTCGCCCGTTCCGCCAGTGCCAGGGCAATGCGCAGCCGTGCCAGCGGCGAGCGCAATTCGTGGGAGACATCGCGCAGCAACTGGCGCTGGCTGCCGATCAGGCTTTGCAGACGCGCGCCCATACGGTTGAAGTCGGTGGCGAGGACGCCGAATTCATCGCGGCGGTTGGCCAGTTTGGCCAGGCTGTTCTGCTGATAAGTGGTTTGCCCCAGATCATGCACCGCACCGCGTAAACGGCTGAGCGGTCGGGTGATCGA
The DNA here is from genome assembly GCF_900105485.1 of Pseudomonas granadensis. Classification (GTDB taxonomy): domain Bacteria; phylum Pseudomonadota; class Gammaproteobacteria; order Pseudomonadales; family Pseudomonadaceae; genus Aquipseudomonas; species Aquipseudomonas granadensis. The sequence continues at coordinate 1,302,932 of NZ_LT629778.1, forward strand.
GAAAGTCACCAGCAGACTGAACAGGGTCAGCACCACCAGCGCGATGCCCAGCGCACTCAGCGGCCAGAGCAGGCTTTCGCGGTGCCACGCATCGAGTTCCGGGTGTGGTATGCGGTAGATGAACAGATAAGTGTCACCGGTTTTTTCACTGGTGATTTCATCGGTCAGACGCCGCCACGGCAGGCGGCGGTCGTCGTTGTTCTGCCGTGCTTCGAACGCGGCGGCACGGCGCGGGAAGGTGCCGCGTACGACCGGGTCGCCGGTTTCATTGAGCACTTGAACGTCGATGTGGTACTGGCGTTTGCGCTGTTCGAGGATGTCCTGCGCGGCTTCTTCGCCCTGGGCTTCGTAGGTTTGCGTCCATTCACTGGCCAGCGTATTGAGGCCGGGATGGCGGCTGAGAATCCACGCGTCCTGGTTGAGCATGTGCCCGAGCAGAATCGACAGCCCCGCGACCAGAGCAATGGCCAGCCAGAAACTCGCGAGAATACGCCAGAACAGTGAACGCACAGAAACTCCTCAAACAACACAAAAACCAATGCAGGAGTGAGCCTGCTCGCGATGGCGGTGTATCAGCCAATTCATACTTGTCTGACACACCGCCATCGCGAGCAGGCTCACTCCTACATCCGGATCATTGAAAACAGGCCCGACGGCGTCAGCCGTCGGGCCCAGGGTCAAACCATTATTGCGCCTTTTGCGCCTGCTGCGCTTTCCACGCTTTGAACTCGGCCCATTCGGCGCGGCGTTCGGCGCGCTTTTTCTGGATCTCGTCGAACTGTTTCTGTTGCTCCGGTTTCAGCAGGGCGCGGACATCCGACTCGGCTTTCTTGTGGTTGGCCGCGATCTCGTCCTTCATCGCTTTCTGGTCGGCCGGGGAAAGTTTCTCCAGGTACTTGTCGACCACTTGCTTACGCTCGTGCATCTGCTCGCCCATGATCTTGCGGATCTGCTCGCGCTGTTCGCGGGACAGGTCGAGCTGGCTGTACGGGCCCTTGCCGTGCATGCCACCGTGCATCTGACCCCCGTGGCGCGGACCGTCGAGCGGGCCACCCATCGGACCGCCATCCTGTGGCATGGCCATGGCCACGGTTGGCAGAGCGGCAGCGAACATCAGAGCGATAAGAGTCTTGCGCATGGTGTATCTCCTTGTCTCGTTCCCGGTACGTTCCGGATGAGTGCAGATTACGCAGATCAAGGTCAGCGGCGGTCAGTACAGCGTAAAGCTTGGGTAAAGACGATTTGTCACCGAGCTGACATACCCCGGGCGCTTGAAGAGCAAAAGCAACGTCAAAAGCCCCTCACCCTAGCCCTCTCCCGGAGGGAGAGGGGACTGACCGTGGGGAATGTGAGATTGCACCGAGCTGAGATATCGAGTCGAACTCAGATTCTGAAAAGCCCACAAATCGGCTCCCTCTCCAGGGGGAGAGGGCTGGGGTGAGGGGCGAAACCACCACAAATCCCCAGCCGAACCACCGCTTCTCACCACTCCTTACAATGAGCGAAGCTCGAGTGCTTTTGACTAACCGGCGACATCGGAAGGCTGAGTGGAGGGATTGATCCGGGCGTGGGAGCGCAGCGACCGTCTGGCGCAGCCAGACACAGCGGAAGTAGGTGCAGCGCAGCAAACCGTAGCCGCTGCGCCCGGAGCGATCCCGGAGCGAAGGGACCCGAGCCTGCGAGGGCCGTACGTAGGAGCAAAGCCTTTTGGTTCCTTTTTGCTGGGCCGGCACTCCGGCGTTTGAAAAAGGGACTCGCCGTAAGGGCGAAACCCTAAGCCGCCGTTACCGCAGCAACGGATATGCACTCAAAACGCACCATAGCCAGCTAGCCGCACAGGCGAACTGCGCCGACTCAGAGGCTGTAGAAATAACCCCGACTCCGCAACGCAACGATCCGCGGCCGGCCGTCCGGGTGAGGGCCGATCTTCCTGCGCAAATTGCTGACATGCATGTCGAGGCTACGGTCATACAGCGTCAACTTGCGGCCAAGGGCGATCTGCGCCAGTTCCTGTTTGTCCAGCGGCTCGCCAGGCTGCTTGAGCAGGGCTTCGAGCAAACGGCTTTCGGAGACAGTGAGGGTCTGTTCTTTTTCATCGATGCTGACCACGCCGCGCACCGGGCTGAAACTCAGGTCGCCGAGTTCAAGCTGGGTCGACACCGCGGCCGGGTGGCTGCGGCGCAACACGGCGCGCAGGCGGGCGGTCAGTTCGCGCGGATCGCAAGGCTTGGCCAGATAATCGTCGGCGCCCAGCTCCAGACCGAGGATGCGGTCCAGCGGCTCGCCGCGGGCCGAGAGCATCAGCACCGGCAGATCGGCGTGATCGTTGCGCAATTGCTTGAGCAGTTCCAGACCGCTGCCGTCGGGCAGCATCACGTCCAGCACCACCGCCGCCGGAGCGGTTTCGGCCAAGGCCTTGCGGGCACTCTGACCATCGTGGCAGGCGCGCACCTGGAAACCTTCCTGGCTCAACCAGCTACTCAGGAGTTCACACAACTCCTGGTCATCATCAATCAATAACAGCTCGCTCATGACTCACTCAATTTAGCCATTGCCGACGTTTTCGGCTTGCTCCACTGGCAAAGATACCGCAGAGCAGCGCCAATAGCGCTACCCCGGCGCCCGTGACGAACCACTGTTGCTGATCGGTCAGCAGACGCGGCAGCGGACTGGCCTGCGCTTCCTTGAGTTGCAGCTTCAGGCGCTGGTTCTCCTGGCGCAACCGGGCAAGCTGGGCGCTTTCACGGGTGTTGTCGGCATTTTGCAGTTGTTTGCTCAGTTCTTCTCGTTGTTGCTCGCTGGCCTTGAGGCGCTGCTGCAACTCGGTGATCTGGCTGCCGGCACTCAGCGAAAATGGCGTGGAACTGCCGCCATCAGTGATTTCCTCACCATGGGCGGGCGCCATGATCGACAACGTGACCCACATCAGACACAACGGACCCTTGCGCATCGCGACACCTGTTTGCAATGGATATTGGGCAGGTTGTCGGCAGGCAAACGAGAATAATGAGCGATTGAGAACGCGATGAACCGACAAGGTTCATCGCGTGGGGACAGGCTTAAGGCAGGACTTGCTTGAACGGCTTGACCACGACATTGGCGTAGACGCCGGCAGCGATGTACGGATCGGCGTCCGCCCAGGCCTGCGCGGCGCTCAGCGAATCGAATTCGGCGACGATCAGGCTGCCAGTGAAACCCGCAGCGCCCGGATCATTGCTGTCGACCGCCGGGTGCGGCCCAGCGAGCACGATGCGGCCTTCGCCCTTGAGCGCTTGCAGGCGTTCCAGATGCGCCGGGCGCGCGGCGAGGCGGGCTTCGAGCGAGTTGGCGACGTCGGTGGCAATGATGGCATAGAGCATGTCAGTTCTCGGTTTTTGGTGTTGTGGTATCGGCGTCGTGCAGGTGACGCGACAGGTAAACGCCCTGTGCGACCAGGAACAGCACGGTCATGCCCAGGCTGCCGAACACCTTGAAGTCGACCCAGATGCTCTGGAAGGTGAAGGCGACGAACAGGTTGGCTGCGCCGCAGAACAGGAAAAAACCGATCCAGGCGATGTTCAGGCGCGTCCAGACCGGGTCCGGCAGGGTCAGCGCATGGCCCATGATGCGTTTGATCAGCAGGCGGTCACCAATGAAGTGGCTACCAATGAAGGCCGCGGCGAACAGCCAGTTGACCACCGGCGCTTTCCATTTCAGGAAGGTTTCGCTGTGGAAGGCCAGGGTCAGGCTGCCGAACACCAGGCAGGCGATCAGGGTCAGCCATTGGCTCTTTTCCAGCTTGCGTTGTTTGATGAACAGCGCGCCGTAGACCACCAGGGAGCTGATGATCAGCATCGCCGTGGCGCTGTAGATACCGCCTACGGTCACTTGCTGGCCGGCGATATCGACGACCCGTGGATCAAGTTTGTAAACGATGAAAAACAGCAAAAGCGGGATGAAATCGATGAATTGTTTCACAGTGAGAGCCAGAAGCTGGATGTGGCGGCATAATAACAAACATATGGGCGCGCGATAGCGCCAGCTGATTTGAGGTTACAACTCCCCGTGAATGTTGATTTGCACTGCCACAGCACGGCCTCCGATGGCGCCCTGGCGCCTGCGGTTCTGGTTGCGCGTGCGTTCGAAAACGGCGTGCAAGTGCTGGCGTTGACCGATCACGACACGCTGGAAGGCCTTGCCGAAGCGCGCGCGACCGCCACTGAACTGGGCATGCAACTGATCAACGGCGTCGAGTTGTCCTGCACCTGGGGCGGGGCGACCATTCATGTGCTGGGCTACGGTTTCGACGTCAACGCCGCACCGTTGGTCGAAGCGATCGCCAAATTGCACGATGGTCGCTGGCTGCGGTCGGAAGAAATAAGCCGCAAACTCGCCCTCAAGGGCATGCCCGGTGCACTCGACGGCGCCCGGCAGATCCAGCAGGAACTGGGCGACAGCGGCAATGCGCCGGCCCGTCCGCATTTCGCCGACTGGATGGTGCGCGAAGGTTACGTCAAGGATCGCGCCGAGGCATTTCGCAAATGGCTCGGCGCCGGCAAGCTCGGTGACGTCAAGTTGCACTGGCCGACACTGGAAGACACCGTCGGCACGCTGCGCGCCGCCGGTGCCTGGGTCAGCCTGGCGCACCCGTGGCACTATGATTTCACCCGCAGCAAGCGCCGCAAGCTGATTGCCGACTATATTCAAGCGGGCGGGCATGCCATTGAAGTGGTCAATGGCTATCAGCCTGCGGAACAGGTGGGCAGCCTGGCGATCCTTGCCCGTGAGTTCGGTCTGCTGGTCAGCGCCGGCAGTGACTTCCATGGCCCTGGCGGCTGGTCCGAGATCGGCCAGTACCGGCCGGTTCCCGAGGACCTTCCACCCCTGTGGTGTCGGTTCAAACATGACCCAGTTATTGCCGCCGTCTGAACAGGTAGAGAATGTGAGTCAATTTTTCCAGATACATCCGGAAAACCCGCAAGCGCGCCTGATCAAACAGGCGGTCGAGATCATTCGCAAGGGCGGGGTGGTGATCTATCCCACGGACTCTTCCTACGCGATCGGTTGCCAGATCGGCGACAAGACCGCCATCGAGCGCGTGCGCCGTTTGCGTCAGCTCGACGAGAAACATAACTTTGCGCTGATCTGCAGCGACCTGTCGCAACTGGGCAACTACGCCAAGATCGACACCGGCACGTTCCGTATTCTCAAGGCGCATCTGCCAGGCCCGTACACCTTTATTCTCAACGCCACCCGCGAAGTGCCGCGCCTGTTGCTGCACCCGAAAAAGCGCACCATCGGTTTGCGCGTGCCGAGCCATCCGATCGCGCTGGCGCTGCTGGCCGAACTGGGCGAGCCGCTGATGAGCGTAACGCTGATCATGCCCGGCGATGAAGACCCGCTCAGCGATCCGTACGAAATGCGCCAGTTGCTCGAGCATCAGGTTGATCTGATCATCGACGGCGGTTTTGGCGGCATCAAGGCGTCCACGGTGATTGACCTGACCGGCGACGACCCGGAAGTGGTTCGCGTCGGTTGCGGCGACCCGACGCCGTTCATGGTCGAGGCCTGAATGTCCGCAGTGGAAACCGTTGTCGATCCCCAGGCCGGCGCCCAGCAGGAACTGCCGTTTGCCATGGTCTATGGCCAGGCGGTCATGGAAATGCCGCTGGATCTGTACATTCCGCCGGATGCGCTGGAAGTCTTTCTCGAGGCCTTCGAAGGCCCGCTCGACCTGCTGCTGTACCTGATCCGCAAACAGAACATCAACATCCTTGACATCCCGGTGGCGGAAATCACCCGCCAGTACATGGGTTATGTCGAGTTGATGCAGTCGGTGCGCCTGGAGCTGGCTGCCGAGTATCTGGTGATGGCGGCGATGCTCGCCGAGATCAAATCGCGCATGCTCCTGCCGCGCGCCGAAACCGTCGAAGACGAAGAAGACGACCCGCGCGCCGAGCTGATCCGCCGCTTGCAGGAGTACGAACGCTTCAAGGCCGCTGCCGAAGGTATCGATGGCCTGAGCCGTGTCGGTCGTGATGTGATCGTGCCCAAGCTCGATGCCCCGGAAGCGCGGGCGCGCAAGCTGCTGCCCGACGTGGCGCTGGAAGAGATTCTGATGTGCATGGCCGAAGTGTTGCGCCGTGGCGACATGTTTGAAAGTCACCAGGTCAGCCGCGAAGCGCTGTCCACCCGCGAGCGCATGAGCGATGTGCTGGAGCGGCTCAAGGGCGGCGGTTTCGTGCCGTTTGTCGAGCTGTTCACCGCCGAAGAAGGTCGCCTCGGTGTGGTGGTGACCTTTATGGCGATCCTTGAACTGGTCAAGGAGTCCTTGGTCGAGCTGGTGCAGAATGAGCCGTTCGCCGCGATCCACGTGCGAGCCCGAGCCGAATAACGAGTCCCTGTATGAACCTGACTGAACCCCGCGAGCTGGCGCCCCTGCTTGAAGCCTTTCTGTTGGCCTCGGGAAAACCGCAATCGCTTGAGCGCCTGTATGAACTGTTCGAAGAAGGCGAGCGGCCGGAGCCGGCGGTCTTCAAGAAAGCCCTGAGCCTGCTGGGCAAGTCCTGCGAGGGCCGCGCCTTCGAACTCAAGGAAGTCTCGTCGGGCTACCGCTTGCAGATCCGCGAGAAGTTTTCACCGTGGGTGGGCCGACTGTGGGAAGAGCGCCCGCAACGTTATTCGCGCGCCTTGCTCGAAACCATCGCGCTGATCGCCTATCGCCAGCCGATTACCCGTGGCGAGATCGAAGACGTGCGTGGCGTGGCGGTCAACAGCAACATCACCAAAACCCTGCTCGAGCGTGAGTGGATCCGCGTCGTCGGTTACCGCGACGTGCCGGGCAAGCCGGCGATGTTTGCCACTACCAAGGCGTTTCTCGATCACTTCAACCTGAAAAACCTCGAAGACCTGCCGCCGCTGGCCGAACTGCGCGAGATGGAAGCCGAACCGGTCCTCGATTTCGACGACGCGCCGGTGCCGCAAAGTCTGCAGGAACTGGCCGATGCCAGTGCCGAGCCGGAAGAAGAAAAAGAGGAAACCAGTTTCCATAGCCTGCTGCTTGAGCTGGACAGCATGGAGGAGGGGATCAAGACCGATTTTGACGATTTGCTGCGCGATGGTGCTGATGCTGAAACATCAATCAGCGAGCCTGAGCTGAGCGAGCCGACCCTTGACGTTGAACTCGAAGCCGAGCCTGAAGCCGAAGCTGAAGACGACGTTCTCGGTGTCGCCGAGGCCCGTGAGAAACTCCTGGCCGCCGTCGCCGCCCTTGAACCGCCGGAGCCCGAGCTCAGCGAAGAAGAAGCCGAAGCCCGCGCACTGGCCGAAGCCATCGAAGCCGAACGGCGCGAATTCGAGGACTGACCCCATTTAAAGAACACCGCCATCCCCTGTAGGAGTGAGCCTGCTCGCGATAGCGGTGTGTCAGTCGACATCTTCTTGTCAGACACACCGCTATCGCGAGCAGGCTCACTCCTACAAGGGACTTGTGTGTTTCTGGAGAAAGCGATGAGTTCCACCAAAGACCCGTGCATCAGCCTCTGCAAATTCTCCGACGACATTTGCCTCGGCTGCGGCCGCAGCAAGCGCGAAATCAAGGCCTGGAAAAAACTCGACAAGGATGACAAGCGCACCGTGCTCGCCGAAGCCGCGTTGCGCCTGATCAAACTGCGCGGTGCCGGTCGGCGGAAAAACAAATAACCTGCGTTCGATCAGCTAGTCTCTGATGCGCAATGCCGTACATCCGCGTATGATTCGCGACCCTTCGCCGATCCCTTCGGCCGAAGACCAGATTCCAATGCTTCAGGCGCCGCCTGAACAGACCACACCGGGAGGTGCCCAGATGAGTGACATCAATCAGAAAGACGACCAGGAAATCGGACCAGCAGGCGAAAAGCTGCAGAAAGTCCTCGCCCGTATCGGCGTCGGCTCGCGCCGTGACGTCGAATCCTGGATCAGCCAGGGCCGCATCAAGGTCAATGGCAAAGACGCCACCCTCGGCCTGCGCGTCGACATGCACGACGCCATCACCATCGATGGCAAGGTGATCAAGCGCGAAGAAGCCGCCGAGTCGGTCCGCCGCGTGATCATGTACAACAAGCCCGATGGCGAAATCTGCACCCGTGACGACCCGGAAGGCCGTCCGACCGTGTTCGACAAGCTGCCGCGTCCGAAAGAAGGCCGCTGGATCAACATCGGTCGTCTCGACATCAACACCACCGGTCTGCTGATGTTCACCACCGACGGTGAACTGGCCAACCGCCTGATGCACCCGTCCTACGAGATGGACCGTGAATACGCCGTGCGTGTACGCGGTGAAGTCGACGACGAGATGATCGAGCGCCTGAAAGCCGGCGTGGTGCTGGAAGACGGCCCGGCGCGTTTCACCGACATTCAACAGGCCCCGGGCGGCGAAGGTTTCAACCACTGGTATCACTGCGTGGTCATGGAAGGGCGCAACCGTGAAGTGCGTCGTCTGTGGGAATCGCAGGGTCTGGTGGTCAGCCGCCTGAAGCGTGTGCGTTTCGGTCCGGTGTTCCTCAACTCTGACCTGCCGATGGGCCGCTGGCGCGAAATGAGCCAGTACGAAGTCGACGTGCTTAGCGCTGAAGTCGGTCTGACCCCGGTGGCGATGCCGCAGTTGAACGCCAAGAGCAAGGACAAACTGGAACGCATGCAGCGTAAATCGTCGCGGCCGATGGCCAAGACCGAGCGCGTGCGCACCCTGCGTCCTGCCGCTGGCGCGCCAACCGCGCCGCGCCCGAGCCGTGAGCCGCAGATCGAAGGCGAGCGTCCAGGTCGCAAGCCGGTCGCCCGCGACGGCGAGCGCGCACCGCGTCCGGCCAACGGCCGTACCGAGCGTGGCGAAGGTCGTGCACCGGCCGGTCGCGGTACGCCAGTGGCGGATCGTCCGGCGGACACCACCAACAAGCGCCCGGCCAAACCGGCGCCGAAGCGTCCGGGAATCAAACTGGTCGACGGCGACAAGCCCTCGGGCAAGCGCCGCGGCGCACCGGCCGGTTCGGGTCAGCGTCCGGGTTTCGGTCGTCGCAAGCCGGAATAAAGACAGCTGCAAGTTTTAAGCTGCAAGCTGCAAGTAGAAGCAAAAAACGCCAACCGCAGGGTTGGCGTTTTTTTTCGTCTGGCGCAAGTGTGCGGTGGCCGGGAAATAGCTATCGCGAGCAGGCTCACTCCTACAATTTGAAATGCGTTCCCCTGTAGGAGTGAGCCTGCTCGCGATGGCGCCAGTGGCCTCACACAAACCCAGGATCAGAAGACAAATCGCCCATCGAACACCGGTTTGTCATCCAGCGCTAAAACGCCACCTGAGAAGATTAAATCAAGGTGATGACTGCCCTTGGCCCCGCCACCCAGCCCCAGGTGCAGGCCGCAGTGCCGCTCTTCAAACCCGGCATTGCGCGCGTACAAATTCTTCACACCTTCATTGGTGCCAATTCCCAGTTCCTCGATCCGCCGGTTCGACGGGTTGGCATCGAGGTATTTGTTGAAATCATGCTCCAGCCCCGGCACGTCGGTGGCGATGCGGCTGATGGTCGAGTTCTCGATCCACAGTTCCAGCGGCGATTCCAGCACGCCGTACTTGCGCGCAAACGGAATGGTGCTGAGGAAGGTGCCCTTGAATTTCACGTGGCCGTTGATGGCTTCGCTGTGCGTGGCGATTTCGCCTGGGGCCAGGTCGAAGTTGCCGACCCCGTTGATGTCGGTCCATTTCTTGATGCTGCTCAGCGGCGTCTCGAACCATGAGCCGTCATCGTCCTTGAAGCTCAACGTGGTCGCCTGCGACATGCGCTGGATCAAGTGGCTGTTGAGGCCGGCGATGCGCTGCGGGGTGACGCTGAAGGTGTCGTAGAAATAATCGCCGTAATCCTTGAACAGCAGCGACTTCTTCCAGTTTTCCGCCATCACCGCTTGCAGCGCGCGGACGAATTCCGGGCCGTCGGGGCGCGGGTTGGGCAGGGTCGAAGAGTCGTAGAAAAAAATGTACAGATCGCTGTCGCCAATCGCCTCGGCCAGCGCTGCGGTGCTCTCCAGATCCAGGCGGCGGGCGCTGAAACGGAAGCGCGGATGCTCGCCGGCCTGTTCGGCGATGGCACCGGTCAGGGCTTCGTAATCGGCGGTGTGGCCGAGCAATACCTTTGCCGAATCGAGACCGGCGAGGGCGGGGTGGTGTTCGAGGTAGTAAAGGAAATGCGAGATGGCGCGGGGCTTGTCCATGAGTCCTCCCTGACTGACCGGGAAATGAAGCGGCAGGCACGACCGGCCGGACCGTGCCTGCCCGGGGATGTCTTACAGAGGCCACATCGCCGTGCCGAACGGTACGACCGCGTCGGCTTGCATCATTTCCACGGCGGCCTCATGGGTCGGTGCTTCAAACCATTCGTCCAGTTGCAGTTCGGTATCCAAGTCTTTTTCCAGTGCTTGCATGGTCGATCTCCTAGATGACTTTCACGGTTTATGACTGGCCGGTCGAGGTGGCCGGCGCGTCGTGAAAAACCTAGTTCAGCGGCTTTTGTAATGCAAAAAATTATCCATTTAATTTTTAAATAGACTTTTTGTTCTGTTTTTTGCGGTGGTTTTTCTTATTTGAAAACAAAAAACTAGCCTGCGTATTTCATTAGCAAGCTTGCTACCGTCAATTTGCAGACGTCCTACCGATTGTGCTGAATTGGAAACTTTACGTTACGCACTGTCAGAGAATATTTACGAAAAACAGCGCCAGACCGCCTGAATCACCAACAAGCGAAGCGCTGTAAGGAAAATCTGCCGAATGCCGTCCTGCCGGGGGCCGCGCAAGGCTCTGGTGCGCTTGTTTCAGCGGCGTTTGCAAGGTGATATGCGGCCCATGCCTGCCGTGCAGGTGCATAACAAGAAGGAGGCGCAATGAACGCCGTGACTGATCTCCACTTCGCTCCGTGGGACGGTTTTTTCCTCGTCCATGCCGATGGTCTGCAAAGGCCTGACTCAATTTTCGCAGCCGCCCGAACCTCTCGAGGCGGACACACGCAATCCCGGCAACCGACACGCTGATCCAGCGGAGTCTGGCAGCAGGGGGTTAGCGGTGTACAATGCGCCGCGTTTTAACTGTGACCCTCTGCGTAATCGCGCAAATCTCAAGGCTACCCGCCTTGTTCACTCCGTCGCGCCACAAGCGTGCCGGGTTCGATTTCGTCACAGATAAAAACAAGCAGGTGACGCATGACCGTTGTAAACAAGCTGAACTCCTGGTGCCTGCGCTGGGGTTTGATCGGGGCTGCCTGAAATCGCAACCTTGCAGCAACGTCTACTGCACACCATCAAACCTTGCGTGAGACCTTTTTCATGAGTGGACAACCCTCGCAGTCAGGCGAGCTGAAACGCGGCCTGAAAAATCGCCACATTCAACTGATCGCCCTCGGTGGCGCGATCGGTACCGGATTGTTCCTCGGCTCGGCCGGGGTACTGAAATCCGCCGGCCCGTCGATGATCCTCGGCTACGCCATCTGCGGCTTCATCGCCTTCATGATCATGCGCCAACTGGGCGAGATGATCGTTGAAGAGCCGGTGGCCGGTTCCTTCAGCCATTTTGCGCACAAATACTGGGGCGGCTTCGCCGGTTTCCTGTCGGGCTGGAACTGCTGGATTCTGTACATCCTGGTGGGCATGTCCGAGCTGACCGCGGTCGGCAAGTACATTCACTACTGGGCGCCGGACATCCCGACCTGGGTCTCGGCGGCGGCGTTCTTCGTGCTGATCAACGCGATCAACCTGGCCAACGTCAAAGTCTTCGGTGAAGCCGAGTTCTGGTTCGCGATCATCAAGGTCGTGGCAATCGTCGGCATGATTGCCCTGGGCAGCTACTTGCTGGTCAGCGGCAACGGCGGCCCTCAGGCTTCGGTCACTAACCTGTGGTCTCACGGCGGGTTTTTCCCCAATGGCGTCAGCGGTCTGGTGATGGCCATGGCGATCATCATGTTCTCCTTCGGCGGTCTGGAAATGCTCGGTTTCACCGCAGCCGAAGCTGACAAGCCAAAAACCGTGATCCCGAAAGCAATCAATCAGGTGATCTACCGCATCCTGATTTTCTACATCGGCGCGCTGGTGATCCTGTTGTCGCTGACGCCGTGGGACAGCCTGCTGGAAACCCTCAACGCTTCGGGTGATTCGTACAGCGGCAGCCCGTTCGTGCAGGTGTTCTCCATGCTCGGCAGCAATACCGCTGCGCACATCCTCAACTTCGTCGTGTTGACGGCGGCGCTGTCGGTGTACAACAGTGGCACCTACTGCAACAGCCGCATGCTGCTGGGCATGGCCGAGCAGGGCGATGCGCCGAAAGGCCTGGCGAAGATCGACAAACGCGGCGTGCCGGTGCGTTCGATCCTCGCGTCGGCGGCAGTGACGCTGGTTGCCGTGCTGCTCAACTATTTGATCCCGCAACATGCGCTGGAACTGTTGATGTCGCTGGTGGTTGCGACGCTGGTGATCAACTGGGCGATGATCAGCTTCTCGCACTTCAAGTTCCGCCAGCACATGAACCAGACCCGGCAGACGCCGCTGTTCAAGGCGCTGTGGTACCCGTACGGCAACTTCGTCTGCCTGGCGTTCGTGGTGTTCATCCTAGGGGTGATGCTGCTGATCCCCGGCATTCAGATCTCGGTGTACGCGATTCCGGTGTGGGTGGTGTTCATGTGGGTCTGCTACCTGATCAAGAACAAGCGCAGTGCGCAGCAGGCGGTCCCGGTGATCGCCAAGTAACCGCATGAGCAGTAACGACAAACCCGGCCAGAGTGCCGGGTTTGTTGTTTCTGAAGCGGAGATAATTGGCCCTGCACCGAACCCTGTGGGAGCTAGCCTGCTAGCGATGGCGTCAGTTCAGTTATTTCGTTGGTGGCTGACACTCCGCTATCGCTAGCAGGCTAGCTCCCACAGTTTTGATCTCCAACAGGCTGAAGTGCTGTTTCGGGTTATCCTGCACCCTCTGAATACGGACGCTTTTCCATGCTGGTGATTTCCAACAACGTGCATCTGCCCGATGCTGAAATCGAGCTGACGGCCATCCGCGCGCAGGGCGCCGGTGGGCAGAACGTCAACAAGGTGTCGAGCGCCGTGCACCTGCGCTTCGACATTCCCAACTCATCGCTGCCCGAGTTCTACAAGGAACGGCTGCTGACGCTGCGTGACAGTCGCATCACCAGCGACGGCGTGTTGATCATCAAGGCGCAGCAATACCGCACCCAGGAAGCCAACCGCGCCGACGCGCTGGAACGGCTGGTCGAGCTGATCCTCAGCGCGACCAAAGTGGAAAAGAAACGCCGCCCGACCAAGCCGACCCTCGGTTCAAAGAAGCGCCGGCTCGAATCCAAATCCAAGCGCGGCGACATCAAGGCCGGGCGCGGCAAGGTCGATTTCTAGTCCTCACGGTACTTCGCGGTGTGCTTGTACAGATAGACGCTCAAGCCGAGCCCGCTCAACGCGGCAAGCGCAGCGAACAGAAAGATCGAAGCGAAACCGAATCCCGCGGCAATCGCCCCGGCCAACGGCCCGGTGATGCCCAGCGACAAATCGATGAACAGCGAGTAAGCGCCGACCGCCGCGCCGCGGCTCGACGCCGGCACCAGATTCACCGCCTCGACGCCCAGCGCCGGGAACACCAGCGAAAAGCCAAAACCGCTCAACGCCGCCCCGGCCAAGGCCCAATGCGCATCCGGTGCGATCCATAGCAACAGCAACCCGAGAGTTTCCACCGACAGGCAGGCAATCGCCACGCGGAAGCCGCCGAGGCGGTTGATCAGGTTGCCGAACAGCAGCCGCGCACCAATGAAGCTGGCGCCGAACAGGCTCAGGCACAGCACTGCGTTGTCCCAATGTTGCGTCGCGTAATACAGGGTAATGAACGTGGCGATGGTGCCGAAACCGATCGAGCCCAGCGCCAGGCCGCAGCCATGGGGGAAGACTTTGCCCAGCACATGGATGAACGGCAGGCGCTCACCGGCAACAATCGGCGCGGCGGTCTTCGGCCATGCCAGCGCCAGGCCGAGCAGGGCCAGCAGGATGATGCTGACGCCCATGCTCCACAGGCCCAACCGGCCCACCAGCCAGACGCCGAACGGCGCACCGATCGCCAGCGCGCCGTAACTGGCGATGCCGTTCCAGGAAATCACCTTGGCCGTGTTGGCCGCACCGACGCGGCCGATGCCCCAGCCAATCGAGCCGGAGCCGACCAGACTCTCGGCGCTGCCCAATACCAGACGGCCGATCAACAGGCTGATCAGACTGAACAACGGGAGGCCTGGCGTCCACGCCGAAAGCAGCATGAACACACCGCTCAAGCCACAGCCGGCCAGACCGATCATCACCGCGCGTTTGCTGCCCTGGTTGTCGATGATCTTGCCGGCGTAGGGGCGGCTGAGCAGGGTGGCGAGGTATTGCACGCTGATCACCAGCCCGGCGATCACCGCGCCAAAACCGAGGTCGCTGTGCACGTAACCGGGCAACACCGCCAGCGGAATGCCGATATTCAGGTAACCGATGAAGGTGAAAAGGACGATGGAAACGACTTGCAGCGTAACCGCCAGTGGGCGCTGGGGCTCGGGTATAGAGGACGACATGGGTAACGATCCACGGGAGCAGCAGATTAGATAGGCTGCTCATGATACCGGCGTGAACCGATCAGAGGCTGGGAAAAGTAAAACTATTTGCCGGGCGGCGCGTTCAGGACTGGGCTGGAGCAACCAGTTGTGTGGTGACCAAGGCGGCGAGGGCGTTTTCTTCGCTGCCGAATCGCTCGAGCAGGGCGGCCTGTTTCTCGGGAGAGAGGCGGTTCCAGATGTCGATCATTTTCTCGGTGGCACCGATCAGGACGGCGGCTTGGCTTTCGGAGAATTCGTCGGTCATGGCAGGCTCGGGTTTCAGGCAGTGTGGAAAGCGCATGTTAGCGCTTTCCACACGGTCTGTACGGCGGGTCTTACGCTTCGCTGTCGGCTTTGCGGCTGTCAGCGGCTTCTTGCGGCTCGGGCTTTTCGGCGCCGGCGTGTTGCGGGGTCGTCTGCTCAGGTACGTGCAGGCTTGGGAAGGGGAGATTAGGAATCTCGTGCATGGTTGCGCTCCTCGCTAAGTCTGTTGATAGATCAGGTGCTCCGCGCTTTTACAAAGCCTGCGCAGGATACAGCAGGAAAAATGACAATCAGACTTTTAATTCAAATTAATGCGACAGATGGCCGCAGGGGCGAGAGGTCAACGCAAAAAAATGTAGGAGTGAGCCTGCTCGCGATAGCGGTGTATCAATCAACATTGAAGCTGACTGACACACCGCCATCGCGAGCAGGCTCGCTCCCACAGGGGAATTGCGGTGTTTGGGTTATTTGCAGGCGTCAGCGATGGCGTCGGCAAGCAAGGCGAGGCGGGTGGCGTCGATGCCGGCGACGTTGGCCCGGCCGGAACTGACCATGTACACGCTGTGCCGCTCGCGCAGATGCTTGACCTGCTCCGGCGACAAACCGGTGTAGGAGAACATCCCGCGCTGCACGCCAATATGCGCAAAGCGTTCGCGCAAACCGTGCGGTTCCAGCGCTTCGACCAGGCCGCTGCGCAGTTGCGCGATGCGCAGGCGCATGGCTTCCACCTCATCGGCCCAACGGGCTTTCAGCTCCGGATCGGCAAGAATGGTTGCCACCACCGCAGCACCATGATCCGGCGGTGTCGACCACAGGTTGCGGGCGATATTGGCCAGTTGGCTGCGAATGTCGATCAGCTTGTCAGGGCTTTTCGCGCAGACGATCAGCGCCCCGGTGCGGTCGCGGTACAAACCGAAGTTCTTCGAGCAGGAGCTGGTGATCAACAACTCGGGCACCTGTGCCGCGAACAACCGCGTCGACCACGCGTCCTGCTCCAGACCATCGCCAAAGCCTTGATAAGCGAAGTCGATCAGCGGCAGCAGATCACGGCTGCGCACGACCTCGAGCACGCGCTGCCAGTCGTCATGGCTGAGGTCGAAACCGGTCGGGTTGTGGCAGCAGGCATGCAGCAGCACCACATCCCCCTTTGGCGCGTCCTTGAGCACGGCGAGCATCGCTTCGACGTCGAGGCGGTTGTCGCTGCCCACATACGGGTAGTGACTGACCTTGACCCCGGCCGTAGCAAAAATGGTTTCGTGGATCGGCCAGGTCGGGTTGCTCAGCCACACGCCTTTGCCCGGCAGGCACTGGGCGATGAAGTCGGCCGCCAGGCGCAAGGCGCCAGTGCCGCCCGGCGTCTGGGTGGCGCCGGCACGTTGTTCGGCAATCAGCTTCGAGTCGGCGCCAAGCACCAGCTCATTGATGACCTTGCCAAACAGCGGATTGCCGTGGCCGCCGATGTAGGTCTTGGTGTCCTGACTTTCCACCAGCCGCGCTTCGGCAATTTTCACCGCCTCGGGAATCGGCGTCAGGCCCTGGGCGTCCTTGTAGACGCCAACGCCGAGGTCGAACTTGCGCGGATTACTGTCCTGCGCGTAAGCCTCCATCAAGCCGAGGATCGGGTCGCCGGGCACCCGGCCGATGGCGTCGAAGTGCATTACTTGCGTCCTTCTGCGGTCTTGGCCACTTCGTCAGTGCGCGCGGCCATGATGAAGTCGTTGCGGTGCAGGCCTTTGATCGAGTGGCTCCACCAGGTCACGGTGACTTTGCCCCACTCGGTCAGCAGGCCCGGGTGGTGACCTTCGGCTTCGGAGATTTCGCCGACGGCGTTGGTGAACGCCAGCGCGTGCTTGAAGTTCTTGAACAGGAAGACTTTCTCCAACTGCATGATGCCGTCGCGGACTTCGATGTTCCAGTCAGGGATCTGCTTGATCAGGATCGGCAGTTCTTCATCGCTGACTTGTGGCGCATCGGCGCGGCAGGCTTCGCAGTGGGCTTGGTTCAAAGTGGACATGGTCGGTTCCTGAAATCGAGTGTGTTTTTTATTCAAGGGTGTGCGCCCGTCGGTACCGTCACGCTAAACCAAAGTGGCGGCGACGGACAGGCGCAATTGTCAGCAAAAGTCGCGGTTCAGGCGGCTTTGGGTTTCGGCGGAAATTTGGGCGCGTGCAAGCCCAGCTGCATGCCCTGGCGCACCATGGCCATGATGTCTTCGTGAGCGACGTCGAACAGACGCTTGAGGTTGGGCAGGACGAAATACAACGGCTGCAGGATGTCGATACGGTACGGCGTGCGCATCGCTTCGAGCGGATCGAAAGCTTGATGCTCAGGCTCGTCTGACAGGCAGTAAACGGTCTCTTTGGGCGAGGACAGAATGCCGCCACCGTAGATGCGCTTGCCTTGCGGCGTATCGACCAGACCGAACTCGATGGTCATCCAGTACAGGCGCGCCAGATACACGCGTTCTTCCTTGCTCGCTTGCAGGCCGAGCTTGCCGTAGGTATGGGTGAATTCAGCGAAGTAGGGGTTGGTCAACAGCGGACAGTGCCCAAAGATCTCGTGGAAAATGTCCGGCTCTTGCAGGTAATCCAGTTCTTCGCGGGTACGGATAAACGTGGCGACGGGAAACTGTTTGCTGGCGAGTAATTCAAAAAACGTCTGGAAGGGAATCAGCGCCGGCACGCGCGCAACCTGCCAGCCGGTGGTTTCGCCAAGCACCTTGTTGATCTCGCCGAGCTGCGGGATGCGGTCGTGGGGCAGACCGAGTTTTTCGATCCCGTCCAGGTATTCCTGACAGGCACGCCCTTCGATCACTTTCAGTTGGCGAGTGATCAGCGTGTTCCACACCGCATGTTCTTCGGCGGGGTAGTCGATAAAACCTTGCGCATCGGGCTCGCGAGCCACGTATTGCGTCTGCTTCATGCTGCTCTCCTGCTAGGGGAATTCGTTTTTGTTATGTCCAGCGATGGACAGAGGATTACCCGAGAGCGTGTGGATGTGCAGCAGGTTGAATCACCTGGGCGTAGGAATTTTCTCTGGTTTTCGTAAAGTAATCGTTACGGTTTGCCGGATAAGTCGCATTTGCGGCGATTGGCGGGTTTGAAAAGAGCCTATGCTGTCACATAATCTTGACAATAATCTGTGTGCCTCGACAGAAAAATGGATTCGGGGCGCACCGCCATACCCTGTGGGAGCCAGCCTGCTGGCGATAGCAATACCCCCGTCGACATGAATGTTGACTGACCCACCGCTATCGCCAGCAGGCTGGCTCCCACAGGGGATCGGGTTCAATCCCAATTTTGTCGGGCCTCTTAATATGCGCATCAAAGTCCACTGCCAGAACCGCATCGGCATCCTGCGCGACATTCTCAACCTGCTCGTGGCTTACGGCATCAACGTCGCGCGCGGTGAGGTCGGTGGTGAGCACGGCAATGCGATCTATCTGCACTGCCCGAACCTGATCAACATCCAGTTCCAGGCCCTGCGCCCGAAGTTCGAAGCGATTGGCGGGGTGTTTGGCGTCAAGCGGGTCGGGCTGATGCCCAGCGAGCGCCGGCACATGGAGTTGAACGCGTTGCTCGGGGCGCTGGAGTTTCCGGTGTTGTCGATCGACATGGGCGGTTCGATCGTCGCGGCCAACCGCGCGGCGGCGCAGTTGCTCGGCGTGCGCGTCGATGAAGTGCCGGGCATTCCGCTGTCGCGTTACGCCGAGGATTTCGATTTGCCGGAACTGGTGCGCGCCAACAAGTCGCGAATCAACGGCATGCGCGTCAAGGTCAAGGGCGACGTCTTTCTGGCCGACATCGCGCCGCTGCAATCGGAGCACGACGACAGCGAGGCCATGGCCGGTGCAGTGCTGACGCTGCATCGCGCTGACCGCGTCGGTGAGCGCATCTATAACGTACGCAAGCAGGAGCTGCGCGGCTTCGACAGCATCTTTCAGAGCTCGAAAGTCATGGCGGCGGTGGTCCGTGAAGCGCGGCGCATGGCACCTCTCGACGCACCACTATTAATAGAAGGCGAAACCGGCACCGGCAAGGAATTGCTCGCGCGCGCCTGCCACCTTGCCAGTCCGCGCGGGCAGTCACCGTTGATGGCGCTCAATTGCGCCGGGCTGCCTGAGTCAATGGCCGAGACCGAGCTGTTCGGCTACGGCCCTGGGGCGTTCGAAGGCGCGCGCGCCGAAGGCAAACTCGGCCTGCTCGAGCTGACCGCCGGCGGCACGCTGTTTCTTGACGGCGTCGGCGAAATGAGCCCGCGTTTGCAGGTCAAACTGCTGCGCTTTTTGCAGGATGGCTGCTTCCGTCGCGTCGGCAGCGACGAGGAGGTTTATCTGGATGTGCGGGTGATCTGTGCGACGCAGGTGGACTTGTCCGAGCTGTGCGCGCGCGGCGAGTTTCGTCAGGACCTCTATCACCGCTTGAACGTGCTGTCGCTGCACATCCCGCCGCTGCGTGAATGCCTCGATGGCCTGACTCCGCTGGTCGAACATTTCCTCGATCAGGCCAGCCGGCAGATCGGCTGCACGCTGCCGAAACTGGCGCCGGCAGCGATGGATCGACTCAGCCATTACCATTGGCCGGGCAACGTACGGCAACTGGAGAATGTGCTGTTTCAGGCGGTGTCGCTGTGTGACGGCGGTAAGGTCAAGGCGGAACATATTCGCCTGCCGGATTACGGCGTGCGTCAGCCGCTTGGCGATTTTTCCCTCGATGGAAATCTCGACGAGATCGTCGGGCGCTTTGAAAAAGCCGTGCTGGAGCGTCTGTACTCCGAGCACCCGAGCAGTCGGCAACTGGGCAAGCGCCTGGGGGTTTCGCACACCACGATTGCCAACAAGTTGCGTGAGTATGAAGTGGGCAAAGAGTCGGGCAGCACGTGATCGTTCCCACGCTCCGCGTGGGAATGCCTCGATGGACGCTCTGCGTCCGCTGTTGGGACGCGGAGCGTCCCGGGCTGCATTCCCACGCAGAGCGTGGGAACGATCAAGCCAGAAGTTGCGTTGGCTGTGATGGCTTCATCGCGAGCAGGCTCACTCCTACAGAAACCGGGTTTCATCTGAAGGAACGCGGTCAACTGTAGGAGTGAGCCTGCTCGCGATGGGGGTGGCCGCCGTTGGCTGATGCCAAAGGTTGCCACTCACCGGCAGGACACCGCCGGTTTTTCGTCTTCGATACATTTCAAATTTCCCCTCTGAATCCTTGAAACCCTTTGTTTACCGGGCCTCGGGCCGCCAATAAAAAGTTGGTCTGCTAATTGCTTATGGCTCAGCAGTACAGCGGTGGGCGGCAAACGTCCGGCATGCAGAGGAAAGAGTGTGGACAAGTACCTTTATGTGGCAATGACCGGCGCCAGCCAGAACGCACTGGCGCAGCGGGCGCATGCCAACAACCTGGCGAACATCTCCACCAACGGTTTTCAGCGCGACCTGGAACAGGCGCGTTCGATGCCGGTGTTCGGTGACAGCTTTCCGGCGCGTGCGTTTGCCATGAGCGAACGGCCTGCCACCGACTTCACCCCGGGCTCGCTGGTGCAGACCGGCCGTGACCTCGACGTCGCCGTGAGCGGCAATGGCTGGATCGCCGTGCAGAATCCCAACGGCGGCGAAAGCTACGTGCGCACCGGCAGCCTCAACGTCGATGCCCTCGGCGTGCTGCGTGCCGGCAACGGTATGCCGGTGATGGGCAATGGTGGTCCGATCGCCGTACCGCCCGAGCAGCAGATCGAAGTCGGCGAAGACGGCACCATCAGCATTCGCGCGATGGGCGAGGGCCCACGGGTCATGGCCGAAGTCGACCGGATCAAACTGGTCAACCCCGACATCAAGAACATGAACAAAGGCCTCGACGGCTCGATTTACACCAGGGACGGCCAACCGGCGCCGGCCGATGCCAACGTCAAACTGGTCTCGGGTTTCCTTGAGTCGAGCAACGTCAACGCCGTTGAAGAGATGACCTCGGTGCTGGCCCTGGCCAAGCAGTTCGAGTTGCACGTCAAGATGATGAACACCGCCAAAGACGACGACCAGGCCATGGCTCGGGTCTTGCAGATCAGCTAATTATCAGAACGTCGCGCCGTAAAACAGGCGCACGAGGAGAATCGAATGCTTCCGGCTCTATGGGTTGCCAAAACCGGTCTGTCCGCCCAGGACACCAACCTGACCACCATTTCCAACAACCTGGCGAACGTTTCGACCACGGGTTTCAAACGTGATCGCGCCGAGTTCCAGGACCTGCTCTATCAGATCAAGCGTCAGCCTGGCGCCCAGTCGACCCAGGACAGCGAACTGCCGTCGGGTCTGCAAGTGGGTACCGGTGTGCGCATTGTCGGCACCCAGAAAAACTTCACCGCCGGCAGCCTGCAAACCACCGAGCAGCCGCTGGACATGGCCATCGACGGTCGCGGTTTCTTCCAGATCCTGCAACCGGACGGCACCACCTCGTACACCCGTGACGGTACCTTCCACCTCGATTCCAATGGCCAGATCGTCAACGCCAGCGGTTTCGCGCTGGAGCCGGCAATCGTCATTCCGAACGATGCGCAAACCTTCACCGTTGGCCGTGACGGCACCGTCTCGGTGACCATCGCCGGCAACCCGGCTGCCCAGGTGATCGGCAACCTGCAAACCGCCGACTTCATCAACCCGGCCGGTCTGCAAGCGGTAGGCAACAACCTGTTCCTGGAAACCGCCGCTTCCGGCGCACCGCAAGTCGGTACTCCGGGCCTGAACGGTTTCGGTACCACGCTGCAGAACACCCTGGAAACCTCAAACGTCAGCACCGTTGAAGAGATGGTCAACATGATCACCACTCAGCGCGCCTACGAGATGAACTCCAAGGTGATCTCCACCGCCGACCAGATGCTCTCGTTCGTAACGCAGAATCTGTAATCAAGTCTATGGGGCGGCCTGAGGTCGCCAGCAACACCGTGAGGTAGGGTCATGAATCGCTTTGTATCTGTTCTGGCATTGAGTGGGGTCGTCTCGCTCGCGGGCTGCGTCGCTCCGACGCCCAAGCCCAATGACCCGTATTACGCCCCGGTGTTGCCGCGCACACCGTTGCCGGCTGCCGCCAACAACGGCTCGATCTATCAGGCCGGTTTCGAGCAGAACCTGTACAGCGACCGCAAGGCGTTCCGGGTCGGTGACATCATCACCATCACCCTGAACGAGCGCACCCAGGCGAGCAAGAATGCCAACTCGCAGATGGACAAGAACAGCGACAACAGCATCGGTCTGACCTCGCTGTTCGGCTCCAGCCTGACCACCAACAACCCGATCGGTGGCGGCGACCTGAGCCTGAATGCCGGCTACAGCGCCGACCGTTCGACCAAGGGTGACGCCAAGTCCGGACAGAGCAACAGCCTGACCGGTTCGATCACCGTGACCGTGGCCGATGTGTTGCCCAACGGCATCATCGCCGTGCGTGGCGAGAAGTGGCTGACCCTGAACACCGGTGACGAACTGGTGCGCATCGCCGGCATGGTCCGCGCCGACGACATCGCCACCGACAACACCGTGTCGTCGACCCGCGTCGCCGATGCACGCATCACCTACTCGGGTACCGGTGCGTTTGCCGATACGAGTCAGCCAGGCTGGTTCGACCGTTTCTTCCTCAGCCCGCTGTTCCCTTTCTAGGTGGCTACGTTGAATCTGAAAAGCCTTATGGTCGCTGCGTTGTTGATGTCGGCGGCCTTCAACGCCCACGCCGAGCGGCTGAAAGACATCGCCAGCATTTCCGGCGTGCGTTCCAACCAGTTGATCGGTTACGGCCTGGTGGTCGGGCTTAACGGCACCGGTGACCAGACGACGCAAACCCCGTTCACCCTGCAGACTTTCAACAACATGCTCTCGCAGTTCGGCATCAAGGTGCCGCCGGGATCGGGCAACGTGCAGTTGAAAAACGTCGCGGCGGTGTCGGTGAGTGCCGATCTGCCGGCGTTCGCCAAGCCGGGTCAGCAGGTCGACATCACCGTTTCCTCGATCGGTAACTCCAAGAGCCTGCGTGGCGGCACCTTGCTGCTGACGCCGCTCAAGGGCATCGACGGCAACGTCTATGCGATCGCTCAGGGCAACCTGGTGGTCGGCGGTTTCGATGCCGAAGGTCGCGACGGTTCGAAAATCACCGTCAACGTTCCGTCGGCCGGTCGTATCCCTGGGGGTGCGTCGGTGGAGCGGTCGGTGCCGAGCGGTTTCAACCAGGGCAACAGCCTGACGCTGAACCTCAATCGCTCCGACTTCACCACCGCCAAGCGCATCGTCGACAAGATCAACGACATGCTCGGCCCTGGCGTTGCGCAAGCCATCGACGGCGGCTCGATCCGTGTCACCGCGCCGCTCGATCCGAGCCAGCGCGTTGATTACCTGTCGATCCTGGAAAACCTCGAAGTCGATCCGGGTCAGGCGGTGGCGAAAGTCATCATCAACTCGCGCACCGGCACCATCGTCATCGGCCAGAACGTGAAAGTCTCGCCGGCCGCCGTGACCCATGGCAGCCTCACCGTGACCATCACCGAGGACCCGATCGTCAGTCAGCCGGGCCCGTTGTCCAACGGCCAGACTGCAGTGGTCCCGCGTTCGCGGGTGAATGCCGAGCAGGAAGCCAAGCCGATGTTCAAGTTCGGCCCTGGCACCACCCTCGACGAGATCGTGCGCGCGGTGAACCAGGTCGGCGCGGCACCGGGTGACTTGATGGCCATCCTCGAAGCCCTGAAGCAGGCCGGTGCGTTGCAAGCCGACCTGATCGTGATCTGAGGCCGACCACCATGGATATGCGCAAAAGCGGTCTGGTCAGCAGCAGCGATTCGGGCTCGTACTCCGACCTCAATCGTCTGAACCAGCTCAAGGTCGGCGACAAGAACAGCGACGAAAACATGCGCAAGGTTGCGCAGGAATTCGAATCGCTGTTCCTTGGCGAGATGCTCAAGTCGATGCGCTCGGCCACCGACGCGCTCGGCCAGGACAACCCGCTGAACACGCCGGCTGCCAAGCAGTATCAGGAAATGTACGACCAGCAACTGGCGGTTTCCATGTCCCGCGAGGGCGGTGGTATTGGCCTGGCTGACGTGCTGATCCGGCAGATGTCGAAGAACAAACCGATGGCCCCGGGCGAAGCGGCGGCGGCGTCCGCCGCCAAGCAACAGGAAGCGCTGGCCAAGGCGGCCGCGGTGCCGACGCCGATTGCCGCCGGCACCGTTGCCACAAACGGCCCGTTGTCGCGACTCAATGGCGAACGGCCGTTGTGGGCGTCGCGTTCGGTGAATGCGCCGAACACCGATATCTCCCGCCGCAACGACATGCAATTGATCAATCAGCGTCGTCTGGCGTTGCCGCCGAAACTGGCTGATCGTTTGCTCGCCGGGTTGGTGCCGTCTGCGCCTGCAACTGCTGCTGCCGCTACCGCAGCGGTGGCGAGCAACGCCTTGCCACAACGTGCCGCGACCCCGGCGATCGGTGGTTCCGGTCCGCTGTACAACGGCGACTGGCTGGCCCGCGCCGAAGAACAGAAAGCCGCCGCTGGCGGGCAGATGCAGGTCTACGGTCGCGCCATGGCGCAGATTCCGCTGGCGCCGGCAAAAAAAGCTTTCAGCTCTGCCGACGAATTCGTCAACACCATGTTGCCGATGGCCAAGGAAGCCGCCGACCGCATCGGCGTCGACCCACGTTATCTGGTGGCCCAGGCGGCGCTGGAAACCGGTTGGGGCAAGTCGGTCATGCGTGCCCAGGACGGCAGCAGCAGCCACAACCTGTTCGGCATCAAGGCCAGCAGCAACTGGAAGGGCGATTCGGCCCGGGCGATCACCAGCGAATTCCGCAACGGTGCGATGGTCAAGGAGACGGCCGAATTCCGTTCCTACGCCTCGTACAAGGACAGCTTCCACGATCTGGTGACGTTGCTGCAGAGCAACAATCGCTATCAAGAAGTGCTGAAGTCGGCCGATAACCCAGAACAGTTTGTACGCGAGTTGCAGAAGGCCGGTTACGCCACCGACCCGAACTACGCCAACAAGATTTCGCAAATTGCCAAGCAGATGAACAGTTTCGAAAACTACGCTGCGGCGGGTGTCTCCACCACGCCTTTATAAGGCACCAGGTAATAAGGTCTGAACCATGAGTTTGCTCAATATCGGGATGTCGGGACTGTCGGCCAGCCAGTCCTCTCTGGCCACGACAGGCAACAACATTGCCAACGTCGACACCGCCGGTTATTCACGTCAGCAAACCGTACAGGGCACCAAGTCGTCGCAGCAGTACGGCACCGTGTTCATCGGCACCGGCACGACCCTGGCCGACGTGCGCCGGGTGTACAACTCGTACCTGGAATCGCAGCTGCATACGGCGACTTCGCTGGACAGCGAATCCGCTGCTTTCCTCAAGCAGGCGACGCCGCTGGACGCGATGCTGTCCGACACCAACACCGGCCTGACCGGCGTGCTGCAGAAGTTCTTCACTTCGCTGCAGGGCGTGTCGACCTCGGCCACCGATGACACCTCGCGCCAATCGGTGCTGACTGGTGCGCAGGCGTTGAGCAGTCGTTTCAATACCATCGCCAAGCAACTCAACGACCAGAACACCACGATCAACGGCAGCCTGGGCGACATGACCGCCCAGGTGAACAAGCTGGCGACCTCGATTGCCAACCTGAACCAGAAGATCGGCGAGATCTCCACCAGCGGTGGCGCGCCGAACGACCTGCTCGACAGCCGTAACGAAGCCGTGCGCCAACTGTCGGTGCTGACCGGCGCCCAAGTGGTTGAGCGCGGCACCAGTTTCGATATCTACGTCGGCAGCGGCCAGCCCTTGGTGATCGGTAACACCACCAACACCCTGAGCATGGTTGCCAGCAAAGACGATCCGTCGCGCATGGCCATTCAGATGGACCGCGGCTCGAGCACCATCGACATCACCTCGGTGATCAGCGGTGGCGAAATCGGCGGTCTGCTGACCTATCGCAAGGAAGTCCTCGACCCGTCGCTCAACGAGCTGGGCCGAGTGGCCCTGGTGGTTGCCGATCAGATCAACCGCCAGCAAGCCCAGGGCATCGACAAGAACGGTGACTTCGGCGCGGCGATTTTCAACAACATCAACAGTGCCGCACTGATCAGCCAGCGCAGCATTGCCAAAGATGGCAACAGCGCCGGTTCAGGCAACCTCGATGTGACCATCAAGGATACCGGCAAGCTGACCACCAGCGATTACCAGGTCACGTTCACCAGTGCTACTGACTACACCGTCAAGCGCTCCGACGGCACGGACATGGGTGCATTCAGCACCACGACCAACCCGCCGCCCGTGATCGACGGTTTCACCCTCGCGCTCAACGGCGGTGCGTTGAGCGCCGGTGACTCGTTCAAGGTCACACCGACTCGCAACGCAGCCGCAAGCATTCAGACGGTGCTCACCGATCCGAAGAAAATCGCTGCGGCCGGTCCTTTAACCGGCGTGGCCAGCGCCAACGGTCTGGGCACTTACACCCAGCCGACGCTCAGCGACAAGATCGACATCTACAACCCGACCGCCCAGGCCGACATGCAGGCGGCGCTGAAGAATTCGACGCCGGTCAAACTGGTATTCGGCGCGACCAGCGGCGGCAGCCAGTCGTACAACCTGGTGGACGCCAAAGGCGCGACCATCGGCACCGGCACCATCGTTCCGGGCCAGTCGAACACCCTGAATCTGAAAGTCGGCATCGTCGACGCCAGCGGCAACCCGGTGCTGGACACGACTGTCACGCCGAACGTGCAGAAAACCTTCACCGTGCAGACCACCGTGGGCGGCACGCCGAAATCCGGCGAGACCTTCACCATGAACCTGACCGGTGCGGCGTCTTCGGACAACCGTAACGCGCAGGCGCTGGTCGGCCTGCAAACCGCACAAAGCGTCGACACGGGTTCGGCGAGCAAGGGCATCAGCCTGACTGACGCCTACAACAAATTGGTGACCAACGTCGGTACCAAGACCGCCCAGGGCAAGTCCGACAGCGCTGCGACCAGCGCGATTCTGGACAACGCCAAGGGCGCTCGCGATTCGTTGTCCGGGGTCAACCTGGATGAAGAAACCGGCAACCTGGTCAAATACCAGCAGTACTACACAGCGTCTTCGCAGATCATCAAAGCTGCGCAGGAAACTTTCGCCACGCTGATCAACAGCCTTTAAGGAGTCGTAATTCATGCGCATTTCCACCGCTCAGTATTACGGAACGCAAGCTTCGGACTATCAGCGTAACTTCAACAAGGCCGTTGCCACCGCTAGCGAGGCGAGCAGCCTGCAGCGCATCAACACCGCCGCCGATGATCCGATCGGGGCAGGGCGCTTGCTGCAATTGGGCCAGCAGGCCGCGATGCTCGATCAGTACAAGACCAACGTCGACACCACCAAAAGTGCACTGAACGTGCAAGAGTCCACGCTGGACTCGATCACCACGGCGCTGGCGCGTGCCAAAGAGCTTGCGCTGGCTGCCAACAACGGCACGATCACCGACAAGGACCGCCAGGCTTACGCTTCGGAAATGGGCGAGATCCAGCAACAAGTGCTGGGCCTGATGAACGCCAAGGACGCCAACGGCAACTACCTGTTCTCCGGCTCGAAAACCGACACCGCGCCCTACTCGAAAAATGCCGACGGCACTTTCACTTACAACGGCGACCAGACCACCATCAATCTGGGCATTGGCGACGGCATGACTGTCGGCACCAACACCACCGGTTGGGACGCCTTCCAGCAGACCATCAACACCGGTCGCACCAACACCAAAATGACCGCACCGGCTGTGGATGACGGCCGTGTCGTGCTGTCCAACGGCACCGTCGGCACTGCTGCCAGCTACGATGCCAAATTCAGCGCCGGGCAGCCGTACACCATCGATTTTGTCAGCAGCACTCAGCTGAAAATCACCGATGCCCTGGGTAATGACGTCACCGCCGAAGCCAGCCAGAACGGCCTGATCAGCAACAGCAGCGGCGCTAACCAGACCGTCAGTTTCCGTGGCGTTGACCTCAAGTTGAACGTCAACCTCAAGGCCGGCGACACCAACCCGGACGCAGTCATTGCCGGGCACAGCTTCCAGCTGTCGAGCACGCCTGATTCGTTCACCACCACGCGCAGCCCGGGCAATACCTCGACGTCGGTGATCACCGGTTCGACTATCACCGACCAGGCCGCGTATACCGCCGCATTCCCGCAGGGCGGGGCAGTCCTCAAGTTCACCAGCGCTACCGATTTCGATCTGTACGCCGCACCGGTGACGGCTGACAGCAAGCCGGTATCTTCGGGCACCGTCGTCGGTGGCAACGCGACCGCTGCCGGCGTCACCTTCGCACTGGGCGGTACGCCGGCGACGGGCGATCAGTTCTCGATCCAGCCGAACAATCACCAGACCCAGAACGTGCTCGACACCCTGGGCCAGATGATCACGGCGCTGAACACCCCGGTCGATGGCGATCCGGTTGCCAAGCAGAAACTGCAGGGCGCGATGGAAGCGGGCCTCGGCAACATCGACGCGGCCGCCAATCAGATTGGCACCGCCGTCACCACCATCGGTGCGCGCGGCCAGGCGCTGGACATGCAAGCCATCACCAACGACAGCCTGAGCACAGCGAACACCACGACCCAAGGCTCGATCCGCGATTCCGATCCGGCCGAAGTCATGACCCGCCTGACCTTGCAGCAAACCATGCTGCAGGCCTCGCAGCTGGCGTTCAGCAAGATCAGCCAGTTGGGTCTGTTCAACAAGATCTGACGGTGGGCGGGCGTGCGAGCGCCCGCTGACCTTGTCCCTCTGTTAATGATTTTTTGCGGTATCAAGGGCTCGCTTTTCCGAGCGGGCTCGCACCGCCTGTGAGCCCGCCGTGAATTCACTCCCCCTCGTCAGCATTGCCATTCCTGCGTTCAATCCGCGTTTTTTCGAGCGGACGTTGAACAGTGCCGTCAGCCAGACGTACAGCAATCTCGACATCGTCGTGTGCGATGACAGTCGTGGTGACGAGATCAAGGACATCGTCAGCCTGGTCAGCGAGCAAACCGGGGCCCAGGTGCGCTACGTTCGCAACCCGCAGACCCTGGGGCTGGTGGGCAATCTGAAGGTCTGCCTCGAGCAGGCGCGCGGCGAGTTCATCAAATTCCTGTGTGACGATGACCTGCTCTATTCGGCCTGCATCGAACAGCAAGCCCAGGAGTTACAGCGCGAAGAAGTCAGTCTGGTGATCGCTCAGCGGCTGCTGTGGGACGCCAACGACATCATTCTGCCGGCCCGTTTGGAAAACAGCTCGCTATCACCCGTGAGCGCCTTGCTCAAAGGCGACGATGTGCTGAGCATTTTCGAGAAGTTCCCGGTCAACGTCCTCGGCGGCTTCAGCAGTGCGTTGTTCCGGCGTGCCGATGTCGCCGAACTGTTGCCGGCGCTCACTGAAGAGGGTGCATGCTTCGTTGCGACCCTGGATTTTGCCTTGTATGTCTGTCTGCTGCGACGCGGCAACATGGTGACGTCCAACAATGTTCTGAGCGCCGAGCGACTTTACCCTGAGCGGTTGAGCGCGCAGCAACCGATGAAGGATGCTGCTGAGGTTGAGCGCGAGTGGCTTTCGCAAATGCTCAAAGTGCGCAGCGGCGAGTCGGCACCCGCGAAGGGCTGGGTTCGCTATGTGCGACTGACCAGGGCCGACGAGTCGCCGCGCGTTTGGGACGAACTGCCGCTGAGCCGCACGCTGGGTACCAAGCAAAGCCGCCAGGAAATGGGTGTGGGTGTCGACAGCTTCAGTTTCGGCGAGCTCTATGCGCAGTGGCTGGCCTGTCGGGTGCTGACCGAGACGC
The DNA here is from genome assembly GCF_900105485.1 of Pseudomonas granadensis. Taxonomy (GTDB): domain Bacteria; phylum Pseudomonadota; class Gammaproteobacteria; order Pseudomonadales; family Pseudomonadaceae; genus Aquipseudomonas; species Aquipseudomonas granadensis. Next base: position 1,332,608 of record NZ_LT629778.1, read on the forward strand.
AGCGCCAATGGTTGCCGGAAACCCTTGCAGGCTGGCCGCAGCAGCCGAGAATCGTGCCGATCGTCATTGATGCGCAGGGTAGCCGCGACGGGCTCGAGCGCACCCTGCAAGCGCTCGCTGCCCAGGATTATCCGCCGGAGCTGGTGCTGGTACTGTCCGTAGCCTGTACCGAAGCGCAGTTGCAGGATCGAGTGTTTCACATGCCGTTGCAGGATGATGGTCTGGAGCAGATCAATACGCTGTTGCCGCAACTCGAAGGCGCCGACTGGTTCTACCTGCTGCAACCGGGAGATCGCCCGGTGGCGCCGGCATTGCTGGTGATGGCCGATCGCATCGCGCATTCGCGGTCGCTGACGTGTCTGTACAGCGATGAAGGCAGCCTGCGCGACGGCGAATCGGCGGAACCGGCGTTCAAACCGGACTTCAACCTCGACCTCATGCGCAGTTATCCATACGTCGGCCGAGCGCTGGCATTCCAGCGCGAACGCTTCCTTGCGCTCGGTGGGTTTGCGCCAACATTCGCCGAACTGGCGCCACACGACCTGCTCTGGCGGATGGCCGAAAGCGATGGCCTGCACGTCATTGGCCACGTCGCTGAAGTGCTGCTGGAGTCCAAGTTCGACCTGTCGCAATGGCTCACCGAGCCTGGTGTGGTGGAGCAAAGTCCGCGAATTCTCGAGGCGCATCTGCAGCGCCTAGGCATTGCTCATGAAGTCCGCCAGAACGGGCTGCTCAATCGTGTCGACTACCGCCACGCGCAGCGCCCTCTGGTGTCGGTGATCATCGTCACTCAGGACCAGACGGCCGCCTTGCAGCGCTGTGTCGAAACGCTGCTGGAGAAAACCGCCTACACCGAGTATGAATTGCTCCTGGTCGACAACGGCAGCGAAAGCGCCGAAGCGCTGGCGTGGCTTGACGGCATGGCGCAGCTGGGCAGCGACCGGATTCGCGTGCTGCGGTGTGCGCAAAAGGACAATGCCGCTGCCGTGCACAACTTCGCCGCACGCCAGGCGCGCGGTGAGTATGTGCTGCTGCTCAATGCCTTTGCGGTGATCACCCAGGCCGACTGGCTCGACGAACTGCTCAATCATGCACAACGCCCTGAAGTCGGGGTGGTTGGCGCCAAGCTGTTCAACCCGGACGGTGGCGTGCTGCACGCCGGTCTCATCCTCGGTCTGAACGGGCCGGCGGGACTGCCGTTCTACGGCCAGCCGATGCAGTCGGATGGGTATATGCACCGGCTGCAGGCTGTGCATGACCTGAGCGCGGTCGGTGGCGATTGCCTGATGATTCGCAAATCAGTATTCGAAGCGGCCGGCGGTCTGGACGAGCAGGATTTCAAGCAAACGCTCAGTGTCGTGGATCTGTGTCTGCGCATTGGCCGCGACGGATATCTGGTGGTGATGAACCCGCACGCCGTACTGGCGGTGGGCGCGCGGCCAGGTACGGCGGCGACGCCGGCAGAGGAAACGCAGCACGCCGAGGAAAAGGACACCTTTTATCAGCGCTGGCTGCCATTGGTTGCGCGCGATCCGGCCTATAACGTCAACCTGACGTTGCAGGGCGTAGGCGCCACCAACTTCAGTCTTGAACCGGGCCTGCGTACCGGCTGGAGTGCCTTCTCCAAGGCACAACTGCCGAACGTGCTCGCGGTCCCGATCAACGCTTCTGCCATCGGCCATTACCGTATGAGCCAGCCGATGATCGAGCTGGAAGCAGCCAACCGCGTGGAAGGGCGCATCTGTTACGGCTTGCCGTCGATCATTGATATCGAGCGCCAGGCGCCCGATGTGATCGTTCTGCAGGGGCGTTACTCGGAGCACGCCATCGATGAAATCCCGCCGCTGAAGAAATTCTTCAATGCCCGACGGATTTTCGAGCTCGATGACTATGTGATCGATGTTCCCCATCGCAATGCGCATATTCGCAATATGCCGGGCAAGTCGGACATGGAGCGCATGGTGCGCCGGGCGATCGGCCTGTGCGATCGCGTGGTGGTCTCGACCGCGCCCCTGGCCAACGCGCTATCGGACATGCATCACGACATTCGCGTAGTGCCGAACATGTTGGCCAAGGATCTGTGGGGGCACCTGCGCAGCCAGCGCCGCACCTCGAAAAAACCGCGTGTCGGCTGGGGCGGCGGCACCAGTCACCATGGCGATCTGGCGGTGATTGCCGAGGTGGTGCGCGAACTGGCCAACGAAGTCGACTGGGTGTTCTTCGGCATGTGCCCGGATGACTTGCTGCCGTACATGCACGAATTTCACGGTGTGATTCCCCTGGATGTGTACCCGGCAAAACTGGCCAGCCTGAACCTTGACCTGGCTCTGGCACCGCTGGAGTTTCACATCTTCAACGACTGCAAGAGCAACCTGCGCCTGCTGGAATACGGCGCCTGCGGCTACCCGGTGGTCTGCACCGACACCGAGGCCTATCGCGGCTACTTGCCGTGCACACGGGTCAAGACCAACACGACCGATGAGTGGCTGCAAGCGATCCGTATGCACCTGGCTGACCCGGATGCCAGCTATCGCATGGGCGATGAATTGCGTGAAGTGGTGCTGCGCGACTACGTGCTGCGCGGCGATAACCTGCGGCACTGGGAATACGGCTGGCTGGCGGATTGATCTGCGCAGGGCTTCATTGAAAGGCGATCTCTCGGGTCGCCTTTTTTCCAGGTTCAACGATTTGTTCGAGTCGATCAGGCGAGGGAATGCGCGCTGGACAGGCAATGCCCGCACTGACGGATCCGGTTTCAACAACAACGCAAGGAAGATGTGATGACAGTCGTGAATGGAACGAGTGAAGCGGACGTCCTGTTGGGCACCGACGGCAATGACCAACTCTATGGACTGGAGTCGGATGATGTCCTGCTGGCAAGTACGGGATCGGATGAGCTTGATGGCGGGGACGGCTTCGACACGGCGAATTACTACGCAATAACCTCTGGAATCAACGTCGAACTGGCCGAGGGTGCGACCACCGTCACCGGCCCCGACGGCAAGCTCGATGCGCTGGTGTCCGTTGAGAAGATCGTCGGCACCTTTTCCAACGATACGTTCAGCAGTTCGGTAGCCGGCGTGACGCTGGAAGGCAGCAGCGGTGACGATGTCTACATCGTCAGCGCCGAAGACGTGACCATCGTCGAGGAAGACTGGGGTGGCTACGACGAACTGCGCACCAGCCTCAACAGCATCAAGATGGCTGGCTTCGTCGAGAAGCTGACCTTCACCGGTACCGGTGATTTCAAGGCTTACGGCAGTGACACCGACAACGAGATCATCGCGGGTGCCGGTAACGACTGGCTGTGGGGTGGTGACGGTGCCGATCATTTCGTTGGGGGCGACGGTTACGACACCGTCAGCTACAGCGACAGCCTTGAAGGGGTGCGAGTCGAAGACTTCACCAACTACGACGGCCTTACCATCGCCTATGGCGATATTTTCACCGGCATCGAAGCGCTTCAGGGCTCGGGCTTCGATGATGTGATTTATCGTCACAAGGACTCGATGAGTATCGATGGTGCGCAGGGCTACGACACTGTGAGTTACCGCTACGCCTTCGACGTAGCCAATGTCGTGATCGGCAATGGCAGCAACCTTGCAGGTGACACGCTGACCAACGTGGAAGAGGTTATCGGTTCCTCAGGCGCCGATCGTTTTGTCGTCAACGCCAGCGGTGTGAAGGTAGCTGGCGGTATCGGTGATGACGTTTATACGATCAACAGCACCGGTGTGACTGTTGAAGAAGACGACAGCTTCATGGGCGGTACCGACCATGTGTACACCAGCCTGTCGGAGTTGAGGCTGAGTGCGTTCGTTGAGCGATTGACCTATACCGGCAGCAGCGATTTCACCGGTTACGGCAATGACGAGAACAATACGATCGTTTCCGGGGCCGGGAACGATGTGCTGCTGGGCGGGGCGGGGGCCGATAACTTTGAAGGTGGCGCCGGTATCGACATCGTCAGCTATGACGACAGTGCTGAAGGCTTGAGCGCCTCGCTGAAATGGGGGGCGCAGAGCGGTATCGCCTTCCATGACGTCTACATCGACATCGAAGGCCTGCGCGGCAGTCAGTTCAATGATGTTCTGGAGGGTGAGTGGGGCGACAACGTCCTTGAAGGCGGTGGTGGTGACGACCAGATTCAGGGTGGCGAAGGCAACGATCATATCTACGGTGGTCTGGCGTCCGGTCTCGATGCAGCCGGGCAGTCCGACACCTTGTTCGGTGGCTTGGGCGATGACGTCATCATCGCTGCGCGCGACGGTCTGTTTACCTGGGTCAGTGGCGATGAAGGCAATGACAACATTACCCTCGGACGGGGCGTGGCCTATGGTGGGCAGGGGAATGACGTGTTGATTTTCAACGGCGCCGGCCCGTCGAGCGTGGGCAGCAGCGGGTTTGGCGAGCAGGGCGATGATACCTATGTGGTGAACACATCTGCGTTGGTGACGATCAAGGATGAAGGGCTGGATGCCAATGACACGCTGATCCTGAACGCGATCGCTGACGCCAGTCAGTTGAGCGTGACCCGTGTGGGCGATGACGTGTATCTGCACAGTGCCAATGACGGTAGCAGTGGCGTGCCGGACAATGGTGTGCGGCTGGTGGACTGGTATGCGGGGTTTGCGACCATCGAGCATGTTCAGACGGCGGATGGTCAGTTCTTTGAACTGCCTGTTGGGGGGGATGGGTTTGCGATGTTCGGGTAGTTGTCGGGGGCTTTGAGAAGAGGGACGAATCTTTGGGTTCGTCCCTTTTTTGTTTTGGCCTTGGCGGCCTCTGGGCCGACCAGGCTCTTGGTGTTTTGGGTGAATATCCGTTGCTTCGGGTGTGGCTTATGGCGGTTTCGCCCTTACGGCGAGTCACCTTTTTCAAACGCCAAAAAGGTAACCCAAAACGCTTGCTCCTGCGTTCGGCCCTCGCAGGCTCGGGTCCCTTCGCTCCGGGATCGATCCGGGCGCAGCGGCTACGGTTTGCTTCGCTGCACCTCCTTCCGCTGTGTCTGGCTGCGCCAGACGGTCGCTGCGCTCCCACGCCCGGATCAATCCCTGCGCTCAGCCTTCCGACGTCGCTGGTGACGCAAGATCAAGAGCACTCGAGCTGGCGCTCATTGTTGAGTGGTGAGAAGCGGGTGGTTGGCTTTGGATTGGTGGCGTGGCTACCCCTCACCCCAGCCCTCTCCCGAGGGCGAGGGAGCCGATTTCGGTTGGCTTCGAAGTTGGCGTACGACTCGGTATTTCGAGTCGGCGTAGTCCTCGCATCCACCTCGGTCAGTCCCCTCTCCTTTTGGGAGAGGGCTAGGGTGAGGGGCTTTTGACGTTGCTTTTGATCTCTCACCTGTCGGCTGGCTGAGCGTACGGATCGTGGTGTTCCTCGTTGCCGCTCCCGCTGTATCTGGCTGCGCCAGACGGTCGCTGCGCTCCCACGCCCGGATCAATCCCTCCACTCAGCCTTCCGATGTCACTGGTCAGGCAAGATCAAAAGCACTCGAGCTAACGCTCATTGTTGAGTGGTTAGAAGCGCCGCATGGCTTGGGATTTTCGGTGGATTTGCCCCTCATCGGAACGCCGCCCGCCCAGCCCTCTCCCGAGGGAGAGGGAGCCGATTTCGGTTGGATTTGAAATTTGTATTCGACTCGGTATTTCGAGTCGGCGTAGTCCTCGCATCCATCTCGGTCAGTCCCCTCTCCTTTTGGGAGAGGGCTAGGGTGAGGGGCTTTTGACGTTGCTTTCGATCTCTCACCTGTCGGCTGGCTGACCGTACGGATCGTGGTGTTCCTCGTTGCCGCTCCCGCTGTATCTGGCTGCGCCAGACGGTCGCTGCGCTCCCACGGCCGGATCAATCCCTGTGCTCAGCCTTCCGACGTCGCCGGTGACGCAAGATCGAAAGCACTCGAGCTAACGCTCATTGTTGAGTGGTTAGAGGCGGGTGGTTGGCTTTCGGATTGTGGTGTGGCTGCCCCTCACCCCAGCCCTCTCCCCCTGGAGAGGGAGCCGATTTTGGTTGGATTTGAAATTTGTATTCGACTCGGTATTTCGAGTCGGCGTAGTCCTCGCATCCACCTCGGTCAGTCCCCTCTCCCTTTGGGAGAGGGTTAGGGTGAGGGGCTTTGGATTTTGCTCCGGCTTGGTGTTCATCGTTGCCAGCGATTTTGGAGCTGGCGCGTTTCCTGCAAGTCCCCCTCAAATCGCCATAAAACGAGCGCTCGCGGTTATTTCAACTGCGCCCGGAACGGCAAAAGGTGTCGCCGCGAGGCCCGCAACGCTCAACAAAGCCATGCGCAGCCCGGTGCAGAACAAGAGGGGAGACGATGAAGGCAGTAATTTTGGCGGGTGGCCTCGGTACGCGCATCAGCGAAGAGTCGCACCTCAAGCCCAAGCCGATGATCGAGATCGGCGGCAAGCCAATTCTCTGGCACATCATGAAGCAGTATTCCGCCCATGGAATCCACGACTTCGTCATTTGCCTGGGCTACAAGGGCTACGCGATCAAGGACTTCTTCGCCAATTACTTCCTGCACACCTCCGACGTCACCTTCAACATGCGCGAAAATCGCATGGACGTGCACCAGAACTACAGCGAGCCGTGGAGCGTCACCCTGATCGACACCGGTGAGGAAACCATGACCGGCGGCCGTCTGTTGCGCGCCGGCCGTTACCTGCAGGACGAAGAGGCGTTCTGCTTCACCTACGGCGATGGCGTTTCCGATATCAACATTGCTCAACTGGTCGACTACCATAAAGCCCACGGTCGTCTGGCGACCGTCACTGCCGTGCAGCCGCCGGGCCGCTATGGCGCCCTTGAGCGTCAGGGCGATCAAGTGCTGGGCTTCACGGAAAAACCACGCGGCGATGGCGGCTGGATCAACGGCGGCTTCTTCGTGCTTTCGCCAAAGGTGTTGCCGTACATCGCCGATGACGCCACTACCTGGGAAGCCGAGCCGTTGGCGCGTCTGGCCGCGGACGAACAGTTGAAAGCCTTCGAACACGAGGGTTTCTGGCATCCGATGGACACCCTGCGCGACAAGAATCATCTCGAAGCGTTGTGGCAGAGCGGGGAGGCCCCATGGAAGCAATGGGCCTGAGTGCAAATTTCTGGCGCGGCAAGCGCGTTCTCGTCACCGGACACACCGGTTTCAAAGGCAGCTGGCTGACCCTGTGGCTGCAAAGCCTCGGCGCGCAAGTCAGCGGTTTTTCGCTGGACCCGTCGACCGAGCCGAGCCTGTTCCAACTGGCGCGGGTCAGCGAGGGCATCAACGATCAGCGCGGTGATCTGCGCGATCTCGGCGCCTTGCTGGAAATCATTGCCGACACCGAGCCGGAAATCGTCCTGCATCTGGCTGCTCAGCCGTTGGTGCGTGAAGGCTATCGCGATCCGCTCGGCACTTATTCGAGCAACGTCATGGGCACGCTGAACCTGCTCGAAGCGATTCGTCAGGTTGGTGGCGTACGCGCCTGTGTGCTGGTGACCACCGACAAGGTCTACGCCAACCAGGAATGGCTGTGGCCGTATCGCGAAGACGAAGCCCTCGGTGGCCACGACCCGTACAGCAGCAGCAAGGCTTGTTGCGAGCTGTTGGCGCAGTCCTATGCCGCGTCGTTCTTCCCGGCGGACAAGCACGCCGAGCATGGCCTGGCCCTGGCCACCGCGCGTGCCGGCAACGTGCTGGGCGGCGGTGATTTTGCCCCGGAGCGACTGATTCCCGACGTGCTCAAGGCCTGGAGCGCAGACGAGCCGGTGACCTTGCGCTACCCGCAAGCCGTGCGCCCGTGGCAGCACGCGCTGGAGCCGCTGGCCGGTTATCTGCAATTGGCCGCTGGCCTGTATGAACAAGGCCCGGAATATGCCGGTGCGTGGAACTTCGGCCCGGGTGAAGCGGATATGTGCAGCGTCGGCGAAGTCGTCGAATTGCTCGCCAGCCGCTGGCCGCAGGCGCGTGGTCTACGCATCGAAAAAAGCGAACTGCATGAAGCCGGCCTGCTGCGTCTGGACAGTAGTCGCGCCCGCCAGTTGCTCGACTGGCAACCGCGCTGGACCTTGCAGCAATGCCTGACCCAGACCCTCGACTGGCATCTGGCGTGGCAGAACGGCGATGACATGCGCAACGTCACCCTCGGCCAATTGAAGCTGTACCGAGGCGTGCTGTGAGCGAGTTCTCCCTGAAGGCATTGCCACTGGCCGGGCTGTTCAGCGTCCAGCACAAGCGCTTCGAAGATCAGCGTGGGCACTTCGCCCGGCTGTTCTGCGAGGGCAGTCTGAGTGCGTTCGGCAGCGCGTTCCACATCCGCCAGATCAACCATTCCTGCACGCGCGAGAAGGGCAGTGTGCGTGGGCTGCATTACCAGAATGCCAACGCCCCGGAAGCCAAACTGATCACCTGCCTGCGCGGTGAAGTCTGGGATGTCGCGGTGGATCTGCGTCCTGACTCGGAAACCTTTTTGGACTGGCACGCCGAGCACTTGAAGGCGGGCGATGGCCGCAGTCTGTTGATACCGGCGGGGTTCGCCCACGGTTTCCAGACCCTCAGCGAAGACGCCGAACTGCTTTACCTGCACAGCGCCGATTACGCGCCGGAGCATGAGGGCGGTCTGTCGGTGAACGATCCGCGGCTGGCGATTGCCTGGCCGCTGCCTGTCAATAATTTGTCAGCGCGGGATTCCAGCCATCCCGCGCTCGATCAACACTTTGCTGGAGTGCGTCTATGAACTGCCGTGGGTGCGCTGCACCGCTGAGCCTGCCGCTGATCGACCTCGGCACCTCGCCACCGTCCAATGCCTACGTGCATGCCGATCGCCTGGAGCAGGCCGAGCAGTGGGTGCCGCTCAAAGTCGCCGTGTGTCAGCAATGCTGGCTGGTACAGACCGAGGATTACACCCGCGCCGACAGCCTGTTCGACGCCGAGTACGCCTATTTCAGTTCGTTTTCCAGTACCTGGCTGACCCACGCTGAGCGTTATGTCGGCGAGATGGTCGAACGCTTCGGTCTCAATGAAGACAGCCGCGTCGTCGAGGTCGCCGCCAACGACGGTTACCTGCTGCAATACGTCGATGCACGCGGCATCGCTTGCCTGGGCGTCGAGCCGACCCGCAGCACCGCGCAGGCGGCACGCGAGAAGGGGCTGGAGATTCGTGAACTGTTCTTCGGTCGTGACACCGCTGCAAAACTGCAAAGCGAAGGCTGGGGTGCCGACCTGATGGCGGCCAACAATGTGCTCGCCCATGTACCGGACATCAACGACTTCCTCGGTGGTTTCGCCACGCTGCTCAAGCCGAGCGGCGTCGCCACGTTCGAATTTCCGCAACTGCTGACGCTGATGGCCGGCGCGCAGTTCGACACGCTGTATCACGAACATTATTCCTACCTGTCGCTGACCGCCGTGCAGACGTTGTGCGAGCGCAATGGCCTGGAAGTTTTCGACGTCAGCCAGTTGAGCACCCATGGCGGCTCGCTGCGGGTGTTCGTACAGCGCAAGGACGGCGAACGCCGCGCGGTACAACCGGCCGTTCAGCAACAATTGCAAGCCGAACTCGATGCCGGGGTGAAAACCGCCGAGTACTACGCGACGCTCGCGCCCGCCGCTGAACGCATCAAACATGAACTGCTGCGCTTTCTGTTACAGGCCAAGGCCGATGGCAAACGGGTGGTCGGTTACGGCGCGGCGGCCAAAGGCAATACCTTGCTCAATTACGCCGGGGTCAAGCCTGACTTGCTCGCTTGGGTAGCGGATGCCAACCCGCACAAGCAGGGCAAATTTCTGCCGGGCAGCCGCATTCCCATCGTGGCTCCGGCGCAGATCGATATCGAGAAGCCGGATTACGTGCTGGTGCTGCCGTGGAACCTGCTGCACGAAGTCAGTCAGCAACTGGCGCAGGTTCGTCAGTGGGACGGGCGCTTCGTGATCGCCGTGCCTGAGTTGAAAGTGCTGTGAAGCTTCTGGTTACGGGCGCCACGGGGTTTGTCGGTCGGCATCTGGTTGCCGCGTTGCTGGCAAGCGGCTGCGAAGTGCGCGCGGTGGCGCGCAATGCACAAACGGCGCAAGGCATGCCGTGGATCGACGACGTCGAGTTCATTGCCGCGGATATTCATGCTGCTGACCTCGATGTCAGCGCGTTAACCGCTGGCATTGATGCCCTGGCGCATCTGGCCTGGCCGGGTTTGCCGAACTATCGGGCGCTGTTCCATTTTGAGCACAACCTGATGGCCGATTATCGCTTTATCAAAGGCGCGGTCGAGGCCGGCGTAAAGCAGGTTCTGGTCACAGGTACCTGCTTCGAATATGGCATGCAAAGCGGCCCGCTCAGTGAAACAACCGAGCCACACCCGAGTAACCCGTACGGTCTGGCGAAACATACGCTGCACCTGTTTCTGCAGAATCTGCAGCAGGAACGGCCGTTCACCCTGCAATGGGCGCGATTGTTCTATCTGCACGGCGAAGGGCAGAACCCCAACAGCCTGCTCGCGGCACTGGACCGGGCGATCGATGCTGCTGAACCGTCGTTCAACATGTCGGCCGGTGAGCAGTTGCGCGATTTCCTGCCGATTGAAAACGCGGCCGGTTACCTTGCGGCGATCCTGCAAAAACACGATTTCAATGGCGTAATCAATTGCGCCAGTGGCCAAGCAGTGTCGGTGCGCTCGCTGGTCGAGCAGCGTCTGCGCGAACGCGGCGCGACGATCCAATTGAACCTCGGCCATTACCCCTATCCGAGCCACGAACCGCTGGCGTTCTGGGCGGTGACCGAGCGCTTGCAACAGTTACTGGGAGAGCCGCAATGAGGCACGAGTTGTATCGGGTCACCGACCTGCCGGTGTTGCAGAACCGTACCTTCGCTGACGCAGCGTCGGCGCAGGCGTCGGCGAGCGCCGACATGCTGTTGGTACAGGACGCGCGCAGCGGTCTGATCTTCAATGCCGCGTTCGAGCCCGACAAGCTCAGCTACGACGCCGATTACCAGAACGAGCAGGCGCATTCCGGCCAGTTCCAGAAGCACTTGAATGACGTCGAAGGCATTATCGCCAGGCACTTCAAGGGCCAGGAGCTGATCGAGGTCGGTTGCGGCAAGGGCTATTTCCTCGAACTGCTCAAGGGCCTGGGCTACTCGGTCACCGGCATCGACCCGGCGTACGAAGGCGAAAATGCCGACGTGATCAAGGCGCCGTTTACTCGCGGCCTTGGGCTGGCCGCCGATGCGATCGTTCTGCGCCATGTGCTGGAACACATCCAGGACCCGGTGAGCTTCCTCGCCGTGATCGCCGAGGCCAATCAGGGCGGGCAGATCTACATCGAAGTGCCGTGCTTCGACTGGATTCTCGAACACAAGGCCTGGTTCGACCTGTTCTATGAGCACGTCAATTACTTCCGCCTCGATGACCTGCGCCGTCTGTTCGGCACCGTACATGAGGCTGGCCATCTGTTCGGTGGCCAATACCTGTACATCGTCGCTGATCTGGCGACGTTGCGCCTCGCCCCGGAACAACCGGTGCCGCGGCTGACGTTGCCGGATGGCTTCACCGCCAGCCTCGACCGCGCCGTGCAGATCATTCAATCCGCCCCCGAGCAGGGCTCGGCGATCTGGGGCGCTTCGTCCAAAGGCGTGATCTATTCGCTGTTCCTGCAACGTGCCGGGGTGGCGGTGGACCGCGTGGTCGATATCAACCCGGCCAAGCAGGGGCGTTATTTGCCGTTGAGCGGTGCGCGTGTGTCTTCGCCCCAAGAGGCGATGGATACGCTGCCCGAAGGCGCCAACCTGTTTGTGATGAATTCCAATTACCTCGAAGAGATCAAGCGGATGACCGGTGGACGCTACGTCTATCACGCCGTCGACAGCGCTTCGTTCCAGTGACCCTTGAGATGACCAACATGACCGACAACAGCATCAACCAAGCCTTCGAAGCCGAGTGCCGCGAGCAGATCGCCCAGCAGGGTGACGATCCGAAACTGACCGGCCTGGCCCGCGATTTCTTCAACGAATCGGCCAGGCACAAATACAGCTACCACTTCTCGTGGATGGGCCGCCCGATCATCCAGCTGCCGCAAGACATGATGGCCATGCAGGAGATCATCTGGCAGGTCAAACCGGACCTGGTGATCGAGTGCGGCATCGCCCACGGCGGTTCGATCATTTACTACGCCTCGTTGCTGGAACTGCAGGGCCACGGCGAAGTGCTGGGCATCGACCTCGATATCCGTGCGCACAACCGTGAAGCGATCGAAAGCCATCCGATGGCCAAGCGCATCAAGATGATCGAAGGCTCGAGCATCGATGCAGGCATCGCCGCCCAGGTGCAAGCGGCGGCCAAGGGCAAGAAAGTCATTCTGGTGCTCGACTCCAACCACACCCACGATCACGTCCTCGAAGAGCTGCGTCTGTACGCACCGCTGGTGTCGGTCGACAGCTATTGCGTGGTGATGGACACCGTGGTCGAAGACATGCCGGCCGATTTCTTCCCGGATCGTCCGTGGGGCCCGGGTGACAACCCGAAAACCGCCGTCTGGAAATACCTGGAAGAAAACCAGGATTTCGAGATCGACCAGCAGTTGCAGAACAAGCTGCTGATCACCGTGGCGCCAGACGGCTATCTGCGTCGCGTTCGTTAATTAGCAACATCCCCAAAGCGTTATCTCGGCGAGTCGCCGGTTGTGGAGAGAAGTTATGCAAGGCAAGTACAGTTCTGAACTGACGCTACCGCTCAGCGAGTTGTTGACGGTGGTGCTGATTACTCACAACCGGCCGGCGTTCCTGCGCCGTGCGGTGAAGTACTACAGCAGCTTGCCCTGCCGGATCATGGTGCTGGACTCCACGCCGGAACGTCCGGAAGGCGATTTTTCCGCCGTCGATTATCATCACGTGCCGCAATTCGCCTACTGGGGCATGCAGGCCAAACTGGCCTATGGCGTCGAGCAACTGACCACGCCCTATATGGTGCTGGCGGCGGATGACGATTTCATCGTGTTCGATTCGCTCTGCGAGTCAGTCGGCTTTCTTCAGGCCAATCGTGACTACGGCATGTGTCATGGCTATTGCCTGATGTACCTGGCGAAGGCCGATGGCGTGAACTACTACCGCCGCGACAAGAAGGTTCAGGAAGACTATTCATCCGAGCGCGCGCAGGACCGCGTCATTGATTACATGAGTCAGTACATCCCGCCGTTTTACGCGGTGACCCGTACCGATCTGATGAAAACCTGGCACTCGGCATTGCCTCCGGGGACCAATTTTCAATGGCAGGAAATCGGTCACGTGTACTTCCTGCTGGCCAGCGCCAAGGCACGGATCCTGCCTGTTCCTTATGTGGTGCGCGAGATCAATTACGGCGTTTCCGAACACAATACCGATGTGTATCACTCGCTGACCTATCTCGATGCCAGGTCGGTCGCCGAACGAGAGGCGTTCGCCGATTTCCTCGTCTCGCTGCCTACCGGTATTCAAAACCTCGATGCAGGGCAGGCCAAGGCCTTTGCTCTGGAGAGCTTTGCGGCGATGGCCGAGAGTCTGGCGGTCCGCCGGGCGTTGACTGCCGAGCTGATTTTCGAGTCGACCTGGAATCAGCAATTGCGCCGGCCTGATCGGCGTTTCGGCCCACTGCAGTACGTCGAGATGCCGTTCTACAACCAGGCGTTTTTCGATCTTCTGGAACAGTTTGAATTCATGCTGCACACCCTGCCGGCGGGTCGCCTTCAGCTGGAAGGGTTGGAAGGCGTATGGACGCGTCAGGCGCATCTGCTCCAGGCGCGCAATAACGATACGCCGGAGAGTGTGATCGACCGGTTGTGGCAGGCGCATGATCTGAATGCGTTCAATCAGGTGGTTGCCAAGCGTCTGGCCGCGCAAATGCAAGTGCTCGGTGACGAGGCAGCGGCGCAAATGCATGAATGGATCGACCGCCTCGAGGCGCTGACGGTCGACGATCATCAGCTCACGTTCGACAAGATGCAATCGGGACGTTTGTTGAATTGGCTGGCTGCACGCGCACCGGCCATCGAGCAGCTCGAGTCGATCAGCCAGCACGTGGCTGCTGAAGGTGGTGGCCCGCAGTTCGGTATCTTCCTGCTTGATCTGGACAACGACATCGACAAGTTGCAAGTGTCGCTCGACAGCCTGGTCGAGGGGCACTGCAAAGCGTTCAGGATTGTCGTGTTTACTACCGGTGAAGCGCCGGCAGCGACCACTGCGCAGAACACCTTGCACTTTGTCCGTGTCACGCCCGGCAATCTCGTCGACAAACTCAACCAGAGCGCTCAGCAGTCGCCGAGCGACTGGTTGATGTTGGCTCAGGCCGGTGATGAGTTCACCGCCAGCGGCCTGTTGCGCGCCAGCCTTGAACTGATGGCTGCCCAAGGTGTGCGTGCTGTCGCCACCGATGAAATACAGCGCAAGGAAAACGGTGCGCTGGTCGACGTGTTCCGCCCCGGTTTCAATCTGGATCTGCTGCAAAGCGTGCCGTCACTGATGGCGCGCCATTGGTTGATCCGGCGCCAGGTGCTGCTCGAGGTCGGCGGCTATCAGGCTGATTTCAGCAAGGCGCTGGAATTCGATCTGTTGTTGCGCATCATCGAGCAGGGTGGCCTCGACGGTCTCGCGCATCTCGACGAGCCACTGTTGATCACCGAGCGAGCGCCGCTGGAGGAAAACACCCACGAACGCCTGGCATTGCTGCGCCATCTCGGCAATCGCGGCTACAAGGCCAAGGTTACTTCACAGACGCCGGGCACCTGGCAGATCGATTATCGCCACACCGAGCAGCCACTGGTGTCGATCATTGTGCCGGTCATCGATGATTTGCCGGCGCTGCGTCGCTGCCTGGAAGGCGTGCTGCTGCGAACCCGTTACAGCCGCTACGAAGTATTGCTGGCGGCTGACGCCCGGCAGTCGGCGCAGGTCAATGACTGGCTGGGCACGCTGCGTCATGCCAGGGTCAATGTGTTGCGTGCCGATCAGCCATTGAGCGAGGTCGCGTTGTACAACGCCGCCAGCGAGCAAGCCCAGGGTGATTATCTGGTATTGCTGGCCGCTGACAGTGAAGTGGTCAACCCGAACTGGATCGATTCGCTGCTCAATCACGCCCAGCGCCCGGAAGTCGGCATCGTCGGTGCCAAGCTGGTCGATCGCGACGGCAAGGTCTCGCACGCCGGTTTGATACTGGGGCTGAACGATGGCGTGGGTTCGCCCTTCATCGGCGAGAAACACAAGGCCGAGGGTTACATGCAGCGTCTGGTGGCCGAGCAAAATTATTCGGCCGTCTCCAGGGTCTGCATGATGGTGCGCAAAGAACTGTACAGCGCCTTGGGCGGGCTGGATGAAGCGATTTTCGCTGAAGGTTTCGCCGATGTCGACCTGTGCCTCAAGGCCGGTCAGGCCGGTTACCTCACCGTGTGGACGCCGCTGGTGCAAGTGCTGCACAACGGCGAGCTGGCACAGCAGCCAGCGGCACTGGCGACGCTGCGTGAAAAATGGCCCGACGCCTTCGCGCACGACCCGGCCTACAACGCCAACCTGGCCCTGACCGGCAAAGGTTTTACCCTGGGCGAAAGTGCCCCGATCAACTGGGCACAGTTGCTCGCTTAAGCTCGCCGGACAGGAACCACAACATGTTCAACGGTAAATCGATCTTCATCTCCGGCGGCACCGGCTCGTTCGGGCGCAACTTCATCCGTCGCTTGCTGGAGCAATACCAGCCCAAGCGCGTGGTGGTGTTCTCCCGCGACGAGCTGAAACAGTACGAGATGCAGCAGACGTTCAACGCGCCGTGCATGCGCTATTTCATCGGTGACGTGCGTGACGCCGATCGCTTGCGTCAGGCCATGCGCGGTATCGACTACGTGGTACATGCCGCGGCGCTCAAACAAGTGCCGGCGGCGGAGTACAACCCGACCGAGTGCATTCGCACCAACGTCAATGGCGCGGAAAACATCATCGCCGCCGCCATCGACAACGGGGTGAAAAAAGTCGTGGCGTTGTCCACGGACAAAGCGGCCAGCCCGATCAATCTGTACGGCGCGACCAAGTTGCTCTCGGACAAACTGTTCGTCGCTGCCAACAACATTGCCGGCGAGCAGCAGACCCGCTTTGCCGTGGTGCGTTACGGCAACGTTGCCGGTTCGCGCGGCTCCGTGGTGCCGTTTTTCAGCAAGCTGATCGCCGATGGCGCGCAGGAGTTGCCGATCACCGACGAGCGCATGACCCGGTTCTGGATCACCCTCGATCACGGCGTGCAGTTCGTGCTCGACAGCTTCGCGCGGATGCACGGCGGCGAAGTGTTCGTGCCGAAGATTCCGTCGATCCGCATTGTCGATCTGGCGCGTGGCATGGCTGAGCATCTGCCGCACAAGAACGTCGGCATTCGTCCCGGCGAAAAGCTGCATGAGCTGATGGTGCCGCTGGACGATGCGCGCATGACTCTGGAATTTGAAGATCACTACACGATTCAGCCATCGATTCGCTTCACCAGCGTCGATGTCGATTTTGCCGTCGACAAACTCGGCGAGCGTGGGCGCGCGGTGAGCGAAGATTTCGAATACCGCTCCGACACCAACCCGCAGTTTCTCTCGGTCGGGCAGATCGCCGACCTGCACGCGAAACTCTCGGCATGATCCCCTACGGTCGGCAGAGCCTCGATCAGGCGGACATCGATGCGGTGGTCGCGGTACTGCAATCGGACTGGCTGACCCAGGGCCCGACCATCGAACGCTTCGAGCAGGCGATGGCCGCGCGTTGCCAGGCCGATTTCGCGGTGGCGGTGTGCAACGCCACGGCGGCGCTGCACATCGCTTGTCTGGCGGCGGGGCTGGGGCCGGGCGATCGTTTGTGGACCACGCCGAACACCTTTCTTGCCTCGGCCAACTGCGGACGCTATTGCGGCGCCGAGGTGGATTTCGTCGATATCGATCCGCTGACCTGGAACCTCGACGCGGTGGTTCTTGCGACGAAGCTGGAACAGGCGGAGCGCGACGGCACGTTGCCGAAAGTGCTGGTTGCGGTGGCGTTCTCGGGGCAGAGCTGTGACATGCGGCGCATCGCCGAACTGGCTGAGCGCTATAACTTCACCGTGATCGAGGACGCCTCGCACGCGGTCGGCGCCAGCTATGCCGGGCGCCCGATCGGGTGCGGCGAATTTGCCGCGATGACGGTGTTCAGTTTCCATCCGGTGAAAATCATCACCAGCGCCGAGGGCGGCATGGTCCTGACCAATCGCCCGCACCTGGCCGAGCGTCTGCAACGCCTGCGCAGCCACGGCATGACCCGTGATGCGCAGCAGATGACCGAGCCCAGTCACGGGCCTTGGTACTACCAGCAGATCGAACTGGGCTTCAATTATCGGATCACCGATCTGCAAGCGGCGCTGGGCCTGTCACAGTTGGAGAAACTGGACGAATTCGTCGCCCGGCGCCGCGAACTGGCGGCGCGATACGATCGCTTGCTCGCCTACTTGCCGGTGACGTTGCCGAGCCCGCAGGAAGAGGCGGAGTCTGCCTGGCACTTGTATGTGATTCGCTTGCAGACCGAGCGCATCAGCCTCAGTCATCGTCAGGTCTTCGAAGGTTTGCGCGCCGCCGGTATCGGCGTGAATCTGCACTACATCCCGGTGCACTTGCAGCCTTACTATCAGGACCTGGGTTTTGCCGAGGGGGACTTTCCCGAGGCTGAACGCTATTACGCTCAAGCCATCAGTTTGCCGCTGTACCCCTTGCTGAGCGATGAGCAGCAGGATCATGTGGTCGAGCAACTGCGGCGACTGACCGAAGGATGACCGCTGCGGCGGTGGACGAGACTGTGTCATGCGCGATCTGAGCGAGCAGGAAAGATTCTGGCAGGGTGAGTTCGGCAACCAGTACGTTGAGCGCAATGTCGGCCAGGCGCTGGTGGCGGGCAATCTAGGGTTCTTCGCCAAAGCGCTGAGCCGCGCGGGTCGCGTCGACAGTCTGCTGGAGCTGGGCACCAACGCCGGCAACAATTTGCAGGCACTGCATCAGTTATTGCCACGCTGCGAGCTGTTCGGGGTCGAGATCAACGAAAGCGCGTGTGCGCAGGCGCAGGCGCTGGACATTGCGCAGATCTGGCACGGCTCGTTGTTCGATTTTCCTGCCGAGCGTCGCTACGACCTGACTCTGAGCAAAGGCGTGCTGATCCATCTGGCCCCTGAGCTGTTGCCGCGCGCCTATGCGCAGCTTTACGAGCTCAGTCAGCGCTACATCCTGATCGCCGAGTATTACAATCCGGCGCCGGTGGAAATCGCCTACCGCGGCAACAGCGGCAAGCTGTTCAAGCGTGATTTCGCCGGGGAAATGCTCGACCGCTATGCTGATCTGCAATTAGTCGATTATGGTTTCGTCTATCACCGCGAACCGCGGTTTCCGGCGGACGACATCACTTGGTTTTTGTTGGAAAAACGCCCTTGAGCAACGTCGCAATCATCCCTGCCCGTGGCGGCAGCAAGCGTATCCCGCGCAAGAATCTCTTGCCGTTCGATGGTGTGCCGATGATTGTCCGCTCGATCTGCACGGCGCTGGATTCAGGTGTGTTCGAGCAGGTTGTGGTCAGCACCGACGATGTCGAGATTGCCGAGATCGCGAAGGCGCACGGTGCGCAGGTACCGTTCATGCGTCCGGCAGCCCTGGCCGATGACTTTACCGGCACGGCGGCGGTCATCGTGCATGCGCTGGAGCAGTTGCCGTCCTTCGATTACGCCTGTTGTATCTACGCCACCGCGCCGTTATTGCAGGCACGCTATCTGCGTCAGGGTTTCGAGCTGCTGGAGCAGCATCCTGATCGATCATTTGCGTTCTCGGTTTGCAATTTCGCGTTTCCGGTGCAGCGCGCGCTGACCGTAGACGGGGAGGGCGCCTTGACGGCGTTGTATCCCGAGTTTCGCAATACCCGCTCGCAGGACCTGCCCGAGGCGTATCAGGATGCCGGGCAGTTTTACTGGGGGCGCAGCGCGGCGTGGTTGCGCGGTGATGTGCTGTACTCGCCAGCCAGCCTGCCGGTGATTCTGCCGCGGTATCTGGTTCAGGACATCGACACGCCCGAGGACTGGAAACGCGCCGAATACCTGTACGCAGCGCTCAAGGCCGGCGGAGAGCTTTCATGAGAGTACTGATTCGCGCCGATGCTTCGCCAACCATAGGCAGCGGTCACATCGCCCGTTGCCTGACTCTAGCGCGGGTACTGAAACAGCAGGGCAGTCACGTCGCGTTTGCCTGTCGGCGGTTGCCGGGGCATCGGCTGGACGCGTTGAATGCCGAAGGCTTCGAAACTTACGCGCTGCCCGAGCGCTATCGCGACGAGGACCCGCTACAGGCCATCGAATCGATGCTGCCGTGGCAGTTCGACATCGACGCGCTGGGCCAATTGCTGGATGGGCAGGCGGAGTTCGACTGGATCATCGTCGACCATTACGGCCTCGACCATCACTGGCAAACCGCGGCGCGGCGCTGGGCGCATCGCATCGCGGCGGTGGATGATCTGGCCACCCGGCGCTACAGCGTTGATCTGCTGCTCAATCAGAATCTGTCCGGGCTCAGCGAAAACTATGCGCCGCTGCTGCCGGCGGGATGCCGAACCCTGCTCGGCCCACGCTATGCGATGTTGCGCGAGGAATTCGACTGCGCGGCAATCGAAATCAAACCGACGGCGCGCCGGGTATTGGTCAACTTCGGCGGCTTCGATGCGGCGATGCAGACCCACCATGCGATGCTCGCCCTGGCCGATTTCAACGAACTGCAAGTGGACTTCGTTGCCGGCGCCGACAACCCGGCGTGGGGCCAGATGCAGACACTGGCCGAGACGCGGCCGAACTGGCGCCTGCACAGTTTTGTCAGCGATTTTTATCAGCGCATGACCGAGGCCGATCTGTTCATCGGCGCGGGCGGCGGTACCAGTTGGGAGCGTGCGGCGCTCGGGTTGCCGACGATCTGTATTGCGGTGTCGAACAATCAGCAGGCCAACGGTGAAGTCATGGCCGCCGCAGGCGCACATGTGTTTCTGGGCGCTCGTGAGCAAGTCAGCGTTGAGCAATTGCGCGATGCGGTCGGCTTCGTCGGCAACAATTTCTTTTTGCGCCAGAGCCTGGCCGAACGTTCGCGGCAACTGGTCGATGGCCGTGGCGCCGAGCGCGTTGCGGCAGCATTGGCCGGGGCGGTGCTGAAGCTGCGCCCGGCAACGCTCGACGACGCGCAGTTGCTGTTCGACGGGCGCAATGCCGAAGCGGTGCGGCGCGGGTCGCTGGATTCCAGCGTGATCGACTGGCCGCAGCATCTGGACTGGCTGACGGCGAGTCTGCGCAACCCGCAGCGGCTGTTGTTGATTGCCGAGGCCGACGACGGTGCCGTCGGTGTCGTGCGTTATGACCTGCGCGGGTCTGATGCGGAAGTTTCACTGTATCTGCTTGAGGGGCGCATCGGTCTGGGCTGGGGCAGGGCGCTGCTGGCGCGGGGCGAAGCGTTCGTCACGATGCACTGGCCGCAACTGCAAGCCATCAACGCTCGGGTTTTGCCGGGCAACAGCCCGTCGTTGAATCTGTTTCGTGACGCCGGCTTCAGCCAGGAGGCCTGCGTGTTCACCCGTGTTCTGAAGGATCAATCGCATGACTAGCTTCAAGATTGGCAATCGCTCGATCGGTGCCGATGCGCCGCCGTTCATAATTGCCGAGATGAGCGGCAACCATAACCAGTCGCTGGAGGTTGCCCTGCAAATCGTCGAGGCCGCTGCCAAGGCTGGGGCGCATGCCTTGAAGCTGCAAACCTATACCGCCGAAACCATGACCCTGAATCTGTCCGAAGGCGAGTTTTTCATCAAGGATCCGGGCAGCCTGTGGGCTGGCACCTCGCTGTATGAGCTGTACGAAAAAGCCCACACGCCGTGGGAATGGCACGCGCCGATTTTTGCTCGGGCCAAAGAATTGGGAATGCTCGCGTTCTCGACGCCGTTTGATGACAGCGCGGTGGATTTTCTCGAAAGCCTCGATGTGCCGGCTTACAAGATCGCCAGTTTTGAAAACACCGACCTGCCGCTGATTCGTAGGGTGGCGGCCACTGGCAAGCCGTTGATCATTTCCACCGGCATGGCCAGCATTGCCGAACTGGATGAAAGCGTGCGTGCCGCTCGCGAGGCGGGCTGCAAGGATCTGGTGCTGCTCAAGTGCACCAGCACCTATCCGGCGACCCCGCTCAACAGCAACGTACGCACGATCCCGCATTTGCGGGAACTGTTCGGTTGTGAGGTCGGGCTGTCCGATCATTCGATGGGTGTTGGCGTTTCCGTTGCGGCGGTGGCGCTCGGGGCGACGGTGGTTGAAAAACATTTCACCCTCGACCGTTCGGCCGGTGGCGTCGACGCCAGTTTTTCCCTGGAACCTTCAGAAATGGCCAGTCTGGTGGTGGAAACCGAGCGTGCCTGGCAAGCCATGGGCCAGGTGCATTACGGCGTCACCGAAGCCGAGCGCAAGTCGCTGGTGTATCGGCGCTCGCTGTATGTCACCGCCGACATGGCCGCCGGTGACACCTTCAATTGCGATAATCTGCGCGCGATTCGCCCGGGTCTCGGTCTGCCGCCCAAGCACACCGACGCTGTTCTCGGCCGCCGCGCCCGCGCGCCGATCAAGCGCGGTACGCCGCTGGACTGGTCGCTGCTCGAATAAGCCGATCTGCACCGATTCGGCTAAATAGCGTGACCTGCGAGTCATAACGCGCATCTTCACTGTATTGTATTGATCGGGGAGATGGCGCCTGGCCCGTTTGCGGTTCCAGTGATAGCCCTTTGCGCTCCCCGTGGCTGCCCGTTGTGGCGGCCATTTGTTGTTTGTCGGCGCCCCTCGAAATCCTTGCGAGCGGTGGTCTTGGGCTGTTTTTTATTGGGAAGCCGTAATGATTGGCATAAAAAGCATTGCGAGCTACGTTCCTGTAGCCGGCGTGGACAATTACGCACAAGGTGCAAAATTCGAGAAGGATGAAGAATTCATCCTTGGCAAGATCGGCTCGGCGTTCCTGCCGCGCAAAGACGCTGAACAGGAAACCTCCGATCTGTGCGTGGAAGCGGCCAATGCGCTGTTTGCCAGCAACCCGCAGCTGAAGCGCGAAGCGATCGACGCGCTGATCGTCGTCACCCAGAACGGCGACGAAGAAGGCCTGCCGCACACCGCAGCGATCGTGCAGGACAAACTGGGCCTGCCAACAAACGTAGCGGCGTTCGACATTTCCCTGGGTTGCTCGGGTTATGTCTACGGCATCTATGCGATCAAAGGCTTCATGGAAGCCGCCGGCCTGAAAAACGGCCTGCTGATCACCGCTGACCCGTATTCGAAAATCGTCGACCCGGAAGACCGCAACACCACCATGCTGTTTGGCGACGCCGCCACCGCAACCTGGATGGGCGAAGACCCGACGTGGGCGCTGGGCAAGGCCAAGTTCGGCACGGACGGTTCCGGCGCACCGCATTTGAAAGTCACCGACGGCGTGTTCTTCATGAACGGGCGTCAGGTGTTCAACTTTGCCCTGCTCAAGGTCCCGGCGCATTTGCACGAGCTGCTCGATGATTCCGGCCTCAAGTCCGATGACATCGATGCGTTCTGCATTCACCAGGGCAGCGCGGCGATCGTCGATGCCGTGGCGCGACGTTTCGAAGGCGAGCCGGAGAAGTTCATCAAGGACATGGTCGAGACCGGCAACACCGTGTCGTCGAGCATTCCGTTGCTGCTGGAAAAACACGCGCTCGATTCGCAATGGCAACGGGTCGCGCTGAGCGGCTTCGGTGTCGGTCTGTCGTGGGGTTCGGCGATTATCTATCGCCCCTGATCGCCGCAAAAACGGCGGATACAAAAATAGCGTTCAAGGTTAACCTTGAACGCTATTTTTTTGCCTGATACGGAGCGCGAGGCGCCATGAGCGAGTTTTTCCAAGCCAATGCCCAGGTGTTGCAGCGGCGCTGGCCGGCGCTGTTCGAGCGCTTGCTGGGCGAGGACAGCGCGAGCGTTGCCGCTGAACTGGTGCACGGGCTCGGTTCGACGCTGAGCGTCAATGGCGTGCAACTGACCAGCCGCCATGACCGCCTGCATGAGGCGCGGATACAGGCGGCGAGCCTGGCGGAAAAACCGCAACTGCACGTCTATGGCATCGGCCTGGGCGATTTGCCCGGTGTACTGCTCGAGCGTACCGGTCTGGAGCGCTTGTACGTGCATATCCTCAATGGCGCACTGTTCGCACTGGTGCTGCAACTGCTCGATCAGCGCCATTGGCTGGACGATCCGCGCGTCGAGTTGTTTTACGCCGACGACCATTCCGACTTCTTCACGCCGTTTTTCGCCCTGCCGGCGGAGTTGCTGCTGGCCGATGACAGCAATGCGAAGATTCGTGATCGGCTGGTCAACGAAATCCACCTGACGTTCAACAACCGCGAGTTCGATCCGCAGTCAGCGCAGATTCAGCAGCGCTTGCAGGAATGCCTGCCGGTGTTGCTCGGTGATGCCGATGTGGCGCAACTGTTCGGTAGCTGCGCCGGGCGGGAAATCTATGTGATTGCCACCGGGCCGAGCCTGGAGCAGCATTTCGCAAGTCTGGCGGCGATCCGCCAACGTGCCGAGCGGCCGCTATTCATTTGTGTCGATACCGCTTATCGCCCGCTGCGCGAACATGGCATCGCGCCGGATCTGGTGGTGAGCATCGATCAGCGCATCGGCTTCCGCCATC
The DNA here is from genome assembly GCF_900105485.1 of Pseudomonas granadensis. Taxonomy (GTDB): domain Bacteria; phylum Pseudomonadota; class Gammaproteobacteria; order Pseudomonadales; family Pseudomonadaceae; genus Aquipseudomonas; species Aquipseudomonas granadensis. The sequence goes on from NZ_LT629778.1 coordinate 1,356,294, forward strand.
TGCCCTGCGAGCAGTCCGATGGCATCCCACTGGTGTACCTGCCGATGAGCGATCCGACGGTATTGCAGGCATGGAAGGGCAAGCGCTACGGCGGCTACTCCGCGAGCCCGATCTATGCGGACTTGCGTGAGCAATATCCGCGCGGTCAGTTGCACGTCGGCGGCAGCGTGATTCATCCGGCGGTGGATCTGGCGGTGAAGATGGGCGCTGCGACGATCACCCTGTTCGGTGCTGATTTCGCTTTCCCGATGAACAAGACTCACGCCGGTTGGGATGACGGCGATCTCGGGCCACCGGTGAATCAGGCGCGCCACTGGGTGCGTGACGGCCACGGGCAGCGGGTCAGTACGCAGCTGAATTTTCGCGGTTATCTGTGTGTGCTTGAGCGCTACATCGCTGCGCACCCACAGGTCGAGTTTCTCAACAGCAGTCGATCCGGGGCATTGATCGCCGGAACCGCGTTCAACCCGGAGTTCGTGCAATGAGTGCCCTGAGCCACTGCATGAAACAGTGCCGCGACACTGCAGCGCTGTTTCGCCTGGGCCGTGATGTCGAAGCGGCGCTGGGCATGGTCGATGTCTTCGAAAATGCCCAGCAGTGCCTGGCGTCTGCCTCTGTAGAGACTCAGCAACAGTGGGCGCAGGTGTTGACGCAAATGTTCGAATGTCAGGAGCGTCAGGACTGGCTGGCCCTGGCCGATTATATGGAGTACGAACTGGTCGAACTGCTGGAAAGTGCTGCGGCCTGAAACAGGCCGATGGCGCTGGCCCGCCGCTTTGCGCGGCAGCCGGTTTTATGACGTCAGTTTTTCGCGGTTGGAGGGCGGCTAAGTCTTTGTTTTCTCGGGGGTGGCGTGGTGATGGCAAAATTTTTTCAAAAAGCCCTCAAGCAACCTGCAATCCCGACGATAACTATTACGAAGGTTCTCTAGGCCATACCCGGCGGTTGCCAGGGCCGGAAGCCGCAGTACCCAACCAACGAGGAATTCGTCATGGCTTTAACAGTAAACACCAACACCACATCGTTGAACGTTCAGAAAAACCTGAACCGCGCTTCCGACGCTCTGTCGACTTCGATGCAACGCCTGTCTTCCGGCCTGAAAATCAACAGCGCTAAAGACGACGCTGCCGGCCTGCAGATCTCCAACCGTATGTCCTCGCAGATCCGCGGTAACACCCAGGCCATCCAGAACGCCAACGACGGTATCTCCGTTGCCCAGACCGCTGAAGGCGCTCTGCAAGCGACTACCGACATTCTGCAGCGTATGCGTGAACTGGCTGTTAAAGCCCGTAACGGTACCAACGGCACTGCTGACCAGACCGCTACCAACGCTGAATTCGCTCAGATGTCCGACGAGATCACCCGTATCTCGGCTTCGACCAACCTGAACGGCAAAAACCTGCTGGACGGTTCGGCTGGTACTGTGACCCTGCAAGTGGGCGCAAACACCGGTTCGGCTAACCACATCGACCTGGTACTGAGCTCCAAGTTCGACGCCGTCAGCCTGTCTGTTGGCAGCGGCACTGTTGTACTGACCGGCGCCAGCCCTTCTGACGCTGCTGTTGCCATCGACAGCGCGATCACTGCAATCGACGCAGCTATCGCTAACATCGGTGCAACCCGTGCCAGCCTGGGTGCTTCGCAAAACCGTCTGACCAGCACCATCCAGAACCTGCAGAACATCACTGAAAACACCACCGCTGCTCAGGGTCGTGTACAGGACACCGACTTCGCCGCTGAAACTGCTAACCTGACCAAGCAGCAGACTCTGCAGCAAGCTTCGACCTCCGTACTGGCTCAAGCCAACCAACTGCCTTCCGCTGTACTGAAGCTGCTTCAGTAATTCGGATCGAGTTTAAGCGGGGGAGTGCGCTTGTCGTGCTCTCTCGCTTTTTTACGTTAAGAGGTGATGGGCATGGATATGAGCGTAAAGCTTAACGTGTCTTATCCGGTTCCCAAGCCAGTGACACCGGTTGCTGACAAACCGTCAGAGCTGCCGAAAGTCCAAAGGACTGAAGCACCGGTCGCTGCCAGGGATCAGGATTCGGACAGCGCCAAGTTGAAACTGGCGGTGCAAGAGATCGAAAAGTTCGTCCAGTCGATCAAGCGTAACCTGGAGTTCTCGATTGACGAGCATTCCGGCAAAGTCATCGTCAAGGTGATCGCAAGCGAGACAGGTGAAGTCGTTCGACAGATTCCTTCCGCCGAAGCCCTCAAGCTGGCGGACAGCCTCGCCAACGCCAGTCACGTGTTGTTCGACGCCAAAGTCTGATAAATGGCATGAATAATGTTTGTTCGTTCCCAGGACGCCTGTAACGGTCAAAAGAATGGCAACAATCTGAAGGGAGATGCACATGGCAAGTCCAATTCTACCGGGTTCCGGACTGGGTTCCGGCCTGGACATCGGCGCGATCGTGACTGCGCTGGTCAACGCCGACAAGTCTGCCAAGCAGACGCAGATCGATACCGCGACCAAAACCAACAGCCTGAAGATTTCCGGCGTCGGTTCGCTGAAAAGCGCATTGGCGGCATACCAGAAAGCAATGGGTGATCTGAACAAGGCAACGAGCCCGGCGTTTGCCGGTTTTACTGCGACTTCGGACACGCCGACTGTTGTCGGTGCCACATCGGATAAAACCGCTGTACCGGGTACCTATAGCGTTGTTGTGAAAAATCTGGCCACCGGCTCGAAAGTAGCCAGTGCCGCCTTCGCCGGCGGGGCCGCCAGTGCCATTCCGAGTGGTACTCTGAAAATCAGTCAGAATGGCATTGATTACAATGTCGCGATTCCGGCCAATGCCACCTTGCAGTCCACCCGCGATGCGATCAACACCGCGCAGGCCAGCAACGGTATTTCGGCCAACATCGTGACCGACAGCACCGGTTCGTCGCGACTGGTGCTCAGCTCGAACAAGACGGGTGCCGGCATGGACCTGAAGGTCAGCGGGATCGCTGGTCTGGAGATCGATGGCACCCAGGAAATGGGCAGCAGCCCGGCGGCCGGTGCGTCCGGAGCCGTCGGTAAGCTGGCGATGGATGCCAGTCTGACCATCGACGGCCTGGCCGTTACCAGCAAGACCAATACCGTGACCGGTGCAATCAGCGGCATGACCCTGAATCTGGTCACCGCAAGTCCTGTCGTCGGTGGCGTGGCAACGCCGTCTACCGTGTCGGTCGCCACCAATACCGCCGGGATTCAGACGTCGCTGCAGTCGTTCATCGACTCCTATAACACCTTGAAGAAAACCATCGACACCTTGTCCAAGGCAACGCCGGACGCCGATGGCAATCTGACCGTTTCGGCAGCTTTCACGGGTGACGCGCTGCCGCGTTCGTTGATGGCGGATGTGCGCGCTCAGTTGACCGATCCAGGGGCGGGCGGAGCAGGGCAATTGTCCGTGCTGTCGCAGATGGGCGTGTTGACTGACAGCAAGACCGGTTTGCTGACGCTCGACACCGCCGTGTTCAACAAGCGTATGGAAACCCCGGGCATGGCTGGCCAGGTCCAGCAATTGTTCAGCGGTACCGACGCGAAAAACGGTCTGCTGGCACGCATGACCGCGGCGGTCGATCCTTACGTCAAGACGGGCGGGCTGCTCGATCAGCGCAGTTCCAATCTGACCAATCTGACGAGCAGCTTGCAGAAGCAGCAGGTGGCGCTCGACTTGCGCGTCGCCAACCTGACCACGACGTTGACCGCCAAGTACAACGCCATGGACTTGCTGGTAGGGCAGATGAAAGCGACGGCGAGCAACATCACCTCGTTCTTCAGCTCGCTGAACGCGCAGCAGTCCGCGAAGTAACGGTTGGTAACGACAAAAACCCGGCTACGCTAGCTCAGCGTGTGCCGGGTTTTTGTCTTTTGATCTAAAGTTTTCAGGCTCGTTGGCGATACACTGGTTATACGAGTCATTGTGGCAAATGAGGTAGAACATGAACCCGATGTTAGCCCTTCGGCAGTATCAGAAAGTCGGTGCCCATGCGCAGACATCCGAAGCGAGCCCGCACCGTCTGGTGCAAATGTTGATGGAAGGTGGCCTGGCCCGTATCGCTCAGGCCAAAGGCGCCATCGAGCGCAAGGACATTCCCGGCAAGTGCACGTCGATCAGCAAGGCGATCGGCATTGTCAGCGGCCTGCGCGAAGGTCTCGACCTGGAAAACAACGCAGAAGCACTGGCCGATCTGGATGGCCTGTACATTTACATGATGAAGCGTCTCGCCGAGGCGAACATCAGCAGTGACCCGCGCATTCTCGACGAGGTTGCCGGCTTGCTGAGCACGGTCAAGGAAGGCTGGGACGCTATCGCGCCTGTGCCTGCTCCGCAGTTCTGAAGGAGAGCGTCATGAGTCTTGTATTGCAGCGAATTGCCGATACCCGTGAAGCGCTGGTCGGTGCTCTGGCCGAACGCAATTGGGAAGCCATCGGCGAGCTGGATCTGGCTTGCCGGTCCTGCATGGAAGACGTCATGGCGGAAGCCTCGCTGGACGAGGTCGCATTGCGCGACAACCTTGAAGAGTTGCTGTTTGTCTACAAAGAGCTTCTTGAGGTGGCCATGGGGGAGCGGCAGGCGATAGCCAACGAGATGTCGCAGATCACCCAAGCGCAAAAAGCGGCAAAGGTTTACCATCTGTTTGGTTAATTAACCGTCAGTTAATCCAGACATGTGCGCCATAAATTTGACTGTGCACGGTTTTTTGACTTAACTAGTGGCTATTATCAGATTTAGGGCGTCTACAGGCACATGGTGTCCTGCAAGCGTCTCGCTTGCCCCATTTTTCGGGCATTGAGTTGACTAGGGAAGTTGCTATTGCATGTGGCGTGAAACCAAAATTCTGCTGATCGATGACGATAGCGTCCGCCGCCGCGACCTGGCGGTGATTCTGAATTTTCTTGGCGAAGAAAATTTACCCTGCGGCAGCCATGACTGGCAGCAGGCAGTCGGCTCTTTGTCGTCTAGTCGTGAGGTCATTTGCGTACTGATCGGGACCGTCAATGCTCCTGGTGCGCTTTTGGGCTTGTTAAAGACACTCTCAACCTGGGATGAGTTCCTTCCGGTTTTGTTGATGGGCGATAATTCTTCCGTCGACTTGCCTGAAGACCAGCGCCGCCGGGTGCTTTCGACCCTGGAAATGCCGCCCAGCTACAGCAAATTGCTCGATTCGCTGCACCGTGCCCAGGTCTATCGCGAGATGTACGACCAGGCCCGAGAGCGCGGTCGTCATCGCGAACCCAATCTGTTCCGCAGTCTCGTCGGCACCAGCCGGGCGATTCAGCATGTGCGTCAGATGATGCAGCAGGTCGCCGACACCGACGCCAGCGTGCTGATCCTCGGCGAATCCGGCACCGGCAAGGAAGTGGTCGCGCGTAACCTGCATTACCATTCCAAACGTCGTGACGCGCCGTTCGTGCCGGTCAACTGCGGGGCGATCCCGGCAGAGCTGCTGGAAAGCGAACTGTTCGGCCACGAGAAGGGCGCTTTCACCGGGGCGATCACCAGCCGTGCCGGGCGCTTCGAGCTGGCCAACGGCGGTACGCTGTTCCTCGATGAAATCGGCGACATGCCGCTGCCGATGCAGGTCAAATTGCTGCGCGTGCTGCAGGAGCGTACCTTCGAGCGCGTCGGCAGCAACAAGACCCAGAGCGTCGACGTGCGCATCATTGCCGCAACGCACAAGAATCTCGAAACCATGATCGAGATCGGCTCGTTCCGCGAAGACCTCTACTACCGCCTGAACGTGTTCCCGATCGAGATGGCGCCGCTGCGTGAGCGCGTCGAAGACATCCCGTTGCTGATGAACGAACTGATCTCGCGCATGGAGCACGAAAAGCGCGGTTCGATCCGTTTCAACTCCGCGGCGATCATGTCGCTGTGCCGTCACGGCTGGCCGGGCAACGTTCGCGAACTGGCCAACCTCGTCGAGCGCATGGCGATCATGCACCCGTACGGGGTGATCGGCGTGGTCGAGTTGCCGAAGAAATTCCGCTACGTCGACGACGAAGACGAGCAGATGGTCGACAGCCTGCGCAGCGATCTGGAAGAACGAGTGGCTATCAACGGTCACACGCCGGATTTCAGCGCCAACGCATTGCTGCCGCCGGAAGGTCTGGACCTCAAGGACTACCTCGGTGGCCTGGAACAGGGCCTGATCCAGCAGGCGCTGGACGATGCCAACGGCATCGTGGCGCGGGCGGCGGAACGCCTGCGTATCCGTCGTACCACGCTGGTCGAGAAGATGCGCAAGTACGGCATGAGCCGGGCCGGAGGAGACGAACAGGCGGATGATTGACGCCTGTTTTGCAAGTGCTTCATTTATAAGCGCTTTTTTTTAGGCACGGGTATTGCTACAGCCCTCGCAACGTTCCGTTTCACTGACGGTCAGCCAAGCGAGAGAGCACAATGCCCCAAGCCGCCCAGATCTCTTCTGCCTCCAATATCGTGGGGCAACCCTCGTCCGTAGAGCAGGCAAGCCGTCAGGGACTTGAGCAGGCGTTCGAGCTGTTCAACCAGATGTCCAGCCAGTTGACCGACTCCTACAGCATGCTTGAAGCGCGGGTGACCGAGCTCAAGGGTGAGCTGGCCGTGGTCAGCGCCCAGCGCATGCAGGAGCTGGCGGAAAAGGAACGCTTGGCCAACCGCCTGCAAAATCTTCTCGATCTGTTGCCCGGTGGCGTCATCGTCATCGACGGCCACGGCATTGTCTGCGAAGCCAATCCGGCCGCTATCGAATTGCTCGGCCTGCCGCTGGAAGGCGAGTTGTGGCGCCAGGTGATCGCCCGCTGCTTCGCACCGCGTGAAGACGACGGCCACGAAATCTCACTGAAAAACGGTCGACGCCTGTCGATTGCCACCCGCTCGCTGGATGCCGAGCCGGGGCAGTTGGTGCTGCTCAACGATCTGACGCAAACCCGCCATTTACAGGATCAACTGGCGCGCCACGAGCGTCTGTCGTCGCTCGGGCGCATGGTCGCTTCGCTGGCCCATCAGATTCGCACGCCGTTGTCCGCGGCGCTGCTGTACGCCAGTCATTTGACTGAGCAGGAGCTGCCGGTCGCCACGCAGCAGCGTTTCGCCGGGCGCCTGAAAGAGCGCCTGCATGAGCTGGAGCACCAGGTGCGTGACATGCTGGTGTTCGCGCGCGGCGAGTTACCGTTGACCGATCGCCTCACCCCCAACGCGTTGATGCAGGCGCTGCAAGCCGCGGCGCTGACCCATGTGCAGGACTTGCCGATCCGCTGGCAATGCGACAGCCATGCCGGCGAGCTGCTGTGCAATCGCGACACGCTGGTCGGGGCGCTGTTGAACCTGATCGAAAACGCGATTCAGGCCAGTGCCGGCGCAGTCCGTCTGAAAGTCCACTGCTACACCCGCGACAACACCCTGCGCCTGTGCATCAGCGACAGTGGCAGCGGCATCGAGCCGGCCGTACTGGCGCGCCTTGGCGAACCGTTTTTCACCACTAAAGTCACCGGCACCGGCCTCGGCCTGACCGTGGTCAAGGCCGTGGCGCGGGCGCATCAGGGAGAATTGCGGCTGCGTTCGCGGGTCGGCCGCGGCACCTGCGCGCAGGTGATCCTGCCATTGTTTACTGCCGCACAAGGGGTTGAGTGACTGCCATGGGCATCAAGGTGTTGCTGGTCGAAGATGACCGTTCGCTGCGCGAGGCGCTGGCCGATACGCTGTTGCTGGCCGGGCACGATTACCGCGCGGTCGGTTGCGCCGAAGATGCATTGACGGCTGTCGCGCACGAGGCCTTCAGTCTGGTGGTCAGTGACGTCAATATGCCGGGCATGGATGGTCATCAATTGCTCGCACTGTTGCGCGCGCGTCAGCCGCAATTGCCGGTGCTGCTGATGACCGCCCACGGTGCGGTCGAACGCGCCGTCGACGCGATGCGTCAGGGCGCGGCGGATTATCTGGTCAAACCGTTCGAACCCAAGGCGCTGCTCGATCTGGTGGCGCGGCATGCGCTGGGCAGCATCGGTGGCGTTGAGGCTGAAGGGCCAATAGCCGTAGAGCCGGCCAGCGCGCAGTTGCTCGATCTCGCCGCACGGGTGGCGCGCAGCGATTCCACGGTATTGATCTCTGGCGAGTCCGGCACCGGTAAAGAAGTGCTGGCGCGCTACATTCACCAGCAGTCGCACCGCGCTAATCAGCCGTTCATTGCGATCAACTGCGCAGCGATCCCCGACAACATGCTCGAAGCGACGTTGTTCGGTCACGAGAAGGGTTCGTTTACCGGCGCCATCGCCGCCCAGCCCGGCAAGTTCGAACAGGCCGACGGCGGCACCATTTTGCTCGATGAGATTTCGGAAATGCCCCTTGGCCTGCAAGCCAAGTTGCTGCGCGTCCTGCAGGAGCGTGAAGTCGAGCGCGTCGGCGCACGCAAGCCGATCACCCTGGATATCCGCGTGGTCGCCACCACCAACCGTGATCTGGCGGGCGAAGTGGCGGCGGGGCGCTTCCGTGAGGATCTGTTTTACCGCCTGTCGGTTTTCCCTCTGGCCTGGCGTCCACTTCGCGAGCGCACTGCCGATATCCTGCCGCTGGCAGAAAGGCTGTTAGCCAAACACGTCAATAAAATGAAGCACGCGGCGGCAAGACTTTCGCCTGAAGCGCAAGCGTGCCTCACGGCCTACCCATGGCCGGGCAATGTGCGTGAACTGGATAACGCCATTCAGCGGGCGCTGATCCTGCAGCAGGGCGGGTTGATTCAGCCGCAGGATTTCTGCCTCGCTGGTGCGCTGCCGGTTGCAGCTTTGCCGGTCACTGCGCCGGCGATTCGAGAGCTTGAAGTCGAAGCGGATTCGTCCGGTGCGCTGGGCGATGACCTGCGCCGCCGGGAGTTTCAGATGATCATCGACACCCTGCGGGCCGAGCGCGGCCGACGCAAGGAAGCAGCGGAAAAACTCGGCATCAGCCCGCGTACCCTGCGCTACAAACTGGCGCAGATGCGCGATGCCGGGATGGACGTTGAAGGCTATCTGTTCTCCACCTGAATCAACGCGCTAACAATCAGAATGCTTTTCTCAAAGGGGCGCCCATTAGCTGGCACCCTTGTTGCTAATACCTGTGTACCCGCCGAGTGAAGTGTCAAAAAATTGCGGGCCGCCCAAGAGAGTAGACCATGAGCCAAGGTATTGAATTTAATCGGTTGATGATGGACATGCAGGCCATGAAAGTGGATGCCATGTCTGCGCGCAAATCGACCGCCGCTGTTCCTGAACTGGCGGGCAGCAGCTTTTCCGACATGCTCGGTCAAGCGATCAACAAAGTCAGCGATACCCAGCAGGCGTCGACTCAACTGGCCAACGCATTCGAGGTCGGCAAAAGCGGCGTCGATCTGACCGACGTGATGGTCGCGTCGCAGAAAGCCAGCGTGTCGTTCCAGGCTCTGACCCAGGTGCGCAACAAACTGGTTCAGGCGTATCAAGACATCATGCAGATGCCGGTATAAGGGCGAGATTGAGTCATGGCAGAAGCAGTCGCTGATAACGTTCCGGCCAAGGCCACCCCGATCGACGGTAAACCGCCGCTGTTCGGCCTGTCCTTTCTGGAAAACCTTTCCCAGATGACCGTGCTGCGTCAGGTCGGCCTGTTGGTCGGTCTGGCGGCGAGCGTGGCGATTGGCTTTGCCGTGGTGCTGTGGTCGCAGCAGCCGGATTACCGTCCTTTGTACGGCAGCCTCGCCGGCCTGGACGCCAAGCAGGTCATGGAAACCCTGGCCGCCGCTGACATCCCTTACAACGTAGAACCCAATTCCGGCGCCTTGCTGGTCAAGGCCGACGATCTGTCCCGTGCGCGGATGAAACTCGCAGCCGCTGGTGTCACTCCCAGCGACGGCAACATCGGTTTCGAAATCCTCGACAAGGAACAAGGTCTGGGCACCAGCCAGTTCATGGAAGCGACCCGTTATCGTCGCGGCCTCGAAGGTGAACTGGCGCGCACCATTTCCAGCCTGAACAACGTCAAGGGTGCCCGCGTGCACCTGGCGATTCCGAAAAGTTCGGTGTTCGTGCGTGACGAGCGCAAGCCGAGCGCTTCGGTACTGGTCGAGCTGTACAGCGGTCGTTCGCTGGAGCCAGGTCAGGTCGTAGCGATCATCAATCTGGTAGCGACCTCCGTTCCTGAACTGAGCAAATCGCAAATCACCGTCGTCGATCAGAAGGGCAACCTGCTCTCCGATCAGGCGGAAAACTCCGAAATGACCATGGCCGGCAAGCAGTTCGATTACAGCCGCCGCATGGAGAGCATGCTCACCCAGCGCGTGCACAACATTCTGCAACCGGTACTGGGCAACGATCGCTACAAGGCTGAAGTCTCCGCCGATATCGATTTCAGTGCAGTCGAATCGACCGCCGAGCAGTTCAACCCGGATCAACCGGCGTTGCGCAGCGAGCAGTCGGTCAACGAACAACGCACCGCCAGCAATGGCCCGCAAGGTGTGCCGGGTGCCCTGAGCAACCAGCCACCGTCGCCAGCCTCGGCACCGCAAACCACCGGCGGCGCAGCTGCTCCGGCGGGGATGATCCAGCCAGGTCAGCCATTGGTCGATGCCAACGGTCAGCAGATCATGGACCCGGCCACCGGCCAGCCGATGCTCGCGCCGTACCCGGCGGACAAGCGTCAACAATCCACCAAGAACTTCGAGCTCGACCGTTCGATCAGCCACACCAAGCAGCAACAGGGGCGTCTCAATCGCCTGTCGGTGTCGGTGGTGGTCGACGATCAGGTCAAGGTCAACGCGGCCAACGGCGAAACCAGCCGTGCGCCGTGGACCGCCGACGAATTGGCGCGCTTCACCCGTCTGGTGCAGGACGCCGTCGGTTTTGACGCCAGCCGTGGCGACAGCGTCAGCGTGATCAACATGCCGTTCTCCGCCGAGCGCGGCGAAGTGATTGCCGATATTCCGTTCTACTCCCAGCCATGGTTCTGGGACATCGTCAAACAAGTGCTGGGTGTGCTGTTCATCCTGGTGCTGGTGTTTGGTGTGCTGCGTCCGGTGCTCAACAACATCACCGGCGGTGGCAAAGGCAAGGAGCTGGCCGGTCTGGGCAGCGACGTGGAACTCGGTGGCATGGGCGGCCTGGACGGCGAACTGGCCAACGACCGCGTAAGCCTCGGTGGTCCGCAGAGCATTCTGTTGCCGAGCCCGAGCGAGGGTTATGACGCGCAGCTGAATGCAATCAAGAGTCTGGTAGCTGAAGACCCGGGTCGCGTGGCTCAGGTCGTGAAAGAGTGGATTAACGCAGATGAGTGATAACCGAGCCGCCACCCTCAAACTGACCAAGGTCGACAAAGCCGCGATTCTGCTGCTGTCCCTCGGTTCGACCGATGCTGCGCAAGTGCTGCGCCACATGGGCCCGAAAGAAGTGCAGCGGGTCGGCGTGGCCATGGCGCAGATGGGCAACGTCCATCGTGAGCAGGTCGAACAGGTCATGAGCGAGTTCGTCGACATCGTCGGCGATCAGACCAGCCTCGGCGTCGGCTCCGACGACTACGTGCGCAAAATGCTCACCCAGGCGCTGGGCGAAGACAAGGCCAACGGCCTCATCGACCGCATCCTGCTCGGTGGCAACACCAGTGGCCTGGACAGCCTGAAATGGATGGAGCCGCGCGCAGTCGCCGACGTCATCCGTTACGAACACCCGCAGATCCAGGCGATCGTGGTCGCATACCTCGACCCGGATCAGGCCGGTGAGGTGCTTGGCAACTTTGACCACAAGGTGCGTCTGGACATCATCCTGCGCGTCTCGTCGTTGAACACCGTGCAGCCCGCGGCATTGAAAGAGCTCAACCAGATTCTCGAGAAGCAGTTCTCCGGCAACTCGAATGCCTCGCGCACCACCCTGGGTGGCATCAAGCGTGCGGCCGACATCATGAACTTCCTCGACAGCTCGATCGAAGGTCAGCTCATGGACTCGATCCGCGAAGTCGACGAAGACCTGTCCGGTCAGATCGAAGACCTCATGTTCGTGTTCAACAACCTGGCGGACGTCGACGACCGCGGAATTCAGGCGCTGCTGCGCGAAGTGTCGTCCGACGTGTTGGTGCTGGCCCTCAAGGGTTCGGACGAAGGCGTCAAGGAAAAGATCTTCAAGAACATGTCCAAGCGTGCCGCCGAACTGTTGCGCGACGACCTCGAAGCCAAGGGCCCGGTGCGCGTCAGCGACGTCGAAACCGCGCAGAAGGAAATCCTCACCATTGCCCGCCGCATGGCCGAAGCCGGCGAGATTGTGCTCGGTGGCAAGGGCGGCGAGGAAATGATCTAAGCCCATGGACAAGCCTGACGAGTCTGTGACGGATCTGATCCGCGCCCGCGATGTTCGTGGTTTCGAATCCTGGGCGCTGCCCAGCTTCGACCCGCCAAAACCGGAACCCGAGCCCGAGCCGGAGCCCGAACCGCCGGAAATGGAAGAAGTGCCGCTGGAAGAAGTCCAGCCACTGACCCTGGAAGAACTCGAAAGCATCCGTCAGGAGGCTTACAACGAGGGCTTTGCCATTGGCGAAAAGGAAGGTTTTCACAGCGCCACGCTGAAGGTGCGGCAGGAGGCCGAAGTGGCGCTGGCGGCGAAACTCGCCAGCCTCGAGCAACTGATGGCGCACCTGTTCGAACCGATCGCCGAGCAGGACACGCAGATCGAAAAGTCGCTGGTCGACCTCGTGCAACACATCACCAAGCAGGTGATCAAGCGCGAACTGGCGATCGATTCAAGCCAGATCGAACACGTCATGCGCGACGCTCTCAAGCTGTTGCCGCTGGGCGTCGACAACGTGCGCCTGTACGTCAATCCGCAGGATTTCGAACAGGCGAAAAGCCTGCGCGAACGCCACGAAGAAACCTGGCGCATCGTCGAAGACGAAGCGCTGATGCCGGGTGGCTGCCGGGTTGAAACCGCGCACAGCCGCATCGATGCGAGCATCGAGACCCGCGTCGCGCAGGTCATGGACAAGTTGTTCGACCAGTTGCACGAGCAGGCTTTGCACCCGGCCGAGGCCGACCTGAGTCTGGACATCCCCGACGACATCAAGCCGACGGCTGCTACTGAAGAGCCGCTCGCGGACCACCCCGATGCGCCTTGAACGCACCAGCTTCGCCAAGCGTCTGAGCACCTACGCCGAGGCCACCGAAATGGCCGGCGCGCCGATTCTCGAAGGGCGTCTGCTGCGCATGGTCGGCCTCACGCTCGAAGCCGAAGGCTTGCGCGCGGCCATGGGCACGCGCTGCCTGGTGATCAACGACGACAGCTATCACCCCTCGCAGGTCGAAGCGGAAGTCATGGGCTTTTCCGGCAGCAAAGTCTTTCTGATGCCGGTCGGCAGCGTCGCCGGGATTGCCCCGGGCGCCCGCGTGGTGCCGCTGGCCGAGACCGGTCGTTTGCCGATGGGCATGAGCATGCTCGGTCGCGTGCTCGATGGCGCCGGTCGCGCGCTGGACGGCAAGGGCGGCATGAAAGCCGAAGACTGGGTGCCGATGGATGGCCCGACGATCAACCCGCTCAACCGTGACCCGATCAGCGTGCCGCTGGACGTTGGTATCCGTTGCATCAACGGTTTGTTGACGGTCGGTCGTGGCCAGCGTCTGGGCCTGTTCGCCGGCACCGGCGTTGGTAAATCGGTACTGCTGGGCATGATGACCCGCTTCACCGAAGCCGACATTATCGTCGTCGGCCTGATCGGCGAGCGGGGTCGCGAAGTCAAGGAATTCATTGAGCACAGCCTGGGTGAAGAAGGCCTCAAGCGTTCCGTAGTGGTCGCCTCGCCGGCGGACGATGCGCCGCTGATGCGTTTGCGCGCGGCGATGTACTGCACGCGCATCGCCGAGTATTTTCGCGACAAGGGCAAGAACGTCCTGTTGCTGATGGACTCGCTGACCCGTTTCGCCCAGGCTCAGCGGGAAATCGCTTTGGCCATCGGCGAGCCGCCAGCGACCAAGGGTTATCCGCCATCGGTATTTGCGAAACTGCCGAAACTGGTCGAACGGGCCGGTAACGCGGAGAAGGGCGGCGGCTCGATCACGGCGTTTTATACCGTGCTGTCCGAGGGTGACGACCAGCAGGACCCGATTGCCGACTCGGCGCGAGGCGTGCTCGACGGGCACATCGTGCTGTCCCGGCGCCTGGCCGAGGAAGGGCACTACCCGGCCATCGATATCGAAGCGTCGATCAGCCGGGTGATGCCGGCGGTGGTCTCGCCGGACCACATGCAGCGCGCGCAGTATTTCAAACAATTGTGGTCGCGCTATCAGCAGAGCCGCGACCTGATCAGCGTTGGCGCCTACGTCGCCGGCGGCGATCGCGAGACCGATCTGGCGATTTCCCTGCAACCGCAACTGGTCCGCTATCAGCGCCAGGGCCTCAACGACAAGATCACCATGGGCGAAAGCCAGGCCTACCTCGAGACCTTGTTCGCCCCAGCGGCGGGCGGGTAAGCGGTCATGGCCGTCAGCCGCGCCGCACGCCTGGCACCGGTGGTGGAAATGGCCGAGAAGGCCGAGAAAACCGCCGTGCAACGCATGGCTTATTTCCAGGGGCAGGTGACAGTCGCCGAGAGCAAGCTCGCCGACCTCAATGCCTTTCGTCTGGATTACTCGCAGCAGTGGATCGTGCGCGGCAGCACCGGCGTGTCCGGTCAATGGCTGCTCGGGTTTCAGGGCTTTCTGGCGCAGCTCGACACCGCCGTCGACCAGCAGCGCCAGAGTCTGGTCTGGCACCAGAACAACCTCGACAAGGCACGCAATGAGTGGCAACAGGCGTTCGCTCGCGTCGAGGGTTTGCGCAAACTGGTGCAGCGTTACCGCGACGAGGCGCAGCGTCTGGAAGACAAGCGCGAGCAGAAGTTACTGGATGAATTGTCCCAGCGCCTGCCGCGGCGTGATGCCTTTTAAACTCGCCACCGAACCCCTGTGGGAGCCAGCCTGCTGGCGAAAGCGCAGTGTCAGTCAACCCTTTAGTCAACGGACAGGATGCATTCGCGAGCAGGCTCGCTCCCACACTGACATCCACACATGATCAGCCGTTGCGCCTTGCCCCATCCCTATCCAGGTGCTAAACCTTGTACAGGTTCGTCAATGACAAGGAAGCCAGACAATGTCAGTCGTTACACAAGTCTCTCCAGACCAGAAAAAACTCACGATCTCGGTGAAGGGGCGGTTCGATTTTGGTCGCCATCAGGAATTTCGCGAGTCGTATGAAAAACTCAATGCGAAACCCGAATCCATCGTCGTCGACTTGAAAGAAGCCACCTACCTCGACAGCTCGGCGCTGGGCATGCTGCTCCTGCTGCGCGATCACGCCGGCGGCGACGAGGCGGATATCCGTGTGGTCAACAGCAGCTCCGACGTGAAGAAAATCCTCGCGATCTCCAACTTCGACAAACTGTTCGACATCAGTTGACGGTCATGCAGGCGCAAGAGCCGCTGACCGTGCTGATCGCCGAAGACAGCGCCGCCGATCGCTTGCTGCTATCGACCATTGTCCGCCGCCAGGGTCATCAAGTGTTGACGGCGGCGAACGGTGCCGAGGCGGTCGACACCTTCAAGCGGCAACATCCCGATCTGGTCCTGATGGACGCGCTGATGCCAGTGATGGACGGCTTCGAAGCCGCGCGCCTGATCAAGGCACTGGCAGGCGAGACGCTGGTACCCATCATTTTCCTCACTTCGCTGACCGAAAGCGAAGCGTTGGTCCGTTGCCTGGAGGCGGGCGGTGACGACTTTCTGGCGAAGCCGTACAACCAGGTGATCCTCGCCGCCAAAATCAAGGCAATGGATCGCTTGCGCCGTTTGCAGGCAACGGTCCTGCAGCAACGCGACCAGATTGCCCGACACCACGATTATCTGCTCAACGAACAGCGCGTCGCCAAAGCGGTGTTCGACAAGGTCGCGCATTCCGGTTGCCTGAGCGCGCCGAACATTCGTTATCTGCAATCGCCCTACGCGCTGTTCAACGGTGACCTGCTGCTGGCGGCCTACACACCGGCCGGTGACATGCACGTCATGCTCGGTGACTTCACTGGCCACGGCTTGCCGGCGGCGGTCGGGGCGATGCCGCTGGCCGAAGTGTTTTACGGGATGACCGCCAAAGGCTACGGCCTGGCTGAAACCCTGCGTGAGATGAACGCCAAGCTCAAGCGCATTCTGCCGGTGGACATGTTCTGCTGCGCCACACTGCTCTGTTTGAGTTTCCAGAGCCGTTCGGTGGAGGTGTGGAATGGCGGCATGCCGGACGGTTATCTGCACCGCATGGCCACCGGCGAGCGGGTGCCGTTGCCATCCGGGCATTTACCGCTGGGCATTCTCAGCGCCGAGACCTTCGACGACCGCACCGACGTGTATCCGATGGCCATCGATGATCGGGTGTTCCTGTTGTCGGACGGGGTCATCGATACCGGCGATGGCAATGACCAGTTGTTCGGCGTCGAGCGCTTGCAGCAGGTGTTCTCCGCCAATCGACAGGCAGATCGCTTGTTCGAGGACATCGAGCAAGCGCTGCGCGATTTCGGTGGCGAGGCGCGTGACGACGTCAGCATGGTCGAGGTCAGCCTGCTCGAATCTGCGCCGGGGCAAAATCTGGCGCCGGTCTATTCCGACAGCGGGCAATCGAGCCCGCTGGACTGGTCGGTGAGTTTCGAATTCCGTGGTGCCACGCTCAAGCGCTTCAATCCTTTGCCGTATCTGTTGCAACTGTTGCAGGAGGTGCACGGGCTGCGCACGCAAAGTGGCGCGCTCTACAGCGTGCTGGCCGAGTTGTATTCCAACGCGCTGGAGCATGGCGTGCTCGGCCTGGACTCCAGCCTCAAGCGCGATGCGGCGGGTTTTGCGCTTTATTATCAGCAACGCAATGACCGCCTCGAAGCGCTGCAGGACGGATTTGTCCGGGTGCATCTGCAGGTGCAGCCGCGCGGCGCGGGCGGTGGTCTGCTGATTCGGGTCGAGGACAGCGGCAAGGGTTTCGATGTGGCCAGGGTCATGGAGCGGCCGCTGGAAGGGCTCCGTTTGTCGGGTCGCGGTGTCGGTCTGGTCCGGCAGCTGGGTCATAATGCCCGCTGGACGGATGAAGGTCGTAGTGCCTGCGTGGAGTTTTTCTGGGGGATTGAGGCATAATCCGCCCATTCTTGATCAAGGAGTGAGCAAGTGACTGACCCACATGTAGATCGCGACGTTCTCGACACCTTGCGTGAGGTGATGGAGGACGGCTATCCGGAGTTGCTGGAGACTTTTCTGGCAGATTCGCAAAGCCGCCTGCACGAGTTGCAGGACAGCACCAGCGCCAAAGCTTTGTCTGATGTCGCCCACAGCTTCAAGGGTAGCGCCAGCAACATGGGCGCCATCCGGCTGGCTGCGTTGTGCCAGGACCTGGAGTCGAACGCCAGGGAGAAAAGCCCGGAAGCGCTCGCTCAACTGGTTGCCGATATCCATTCTGAATTCGCCGACGTACGCCCTGTGTACGAAAACGAAAAGCACCACACCCACACCCACTAAAGCTGCCGTCCGGCGCTTTTCGCAAGTGCCTGGCCAAACTGGCCCGGCACTTGCAGTCAACATGCTCAACTGTACCTACGATCCCAGTGCAGCGGAGACCGTTTCATGCCTGCGACCCCCAACATCCTTATTCAGAATGCCGCTCAAGCCAAGGCGCAAGCCGCCTCGGCCAAAACGTCGGCAATGGCCGCAGACTCCGGGGATAAAGCCTCCAGCTTCGCCAAAGTATTTGCCGATCAGGGCTCGAACAAGCCCGTCGCCAACGCTGACAATTCGCCCAAACCGGCGCGCGACAAGGTCGCCGATAGCAGCGGCAAGAAAGACCTCGGCAAGGATCCGTCTGCCGCTGCGCAGCCGGCGGTTGCCGATAGCGGCAACGACTTGCCTGCCGATAAAGCCGCAGCCAGCGATGACACTTCCGCCGATAGCGATGCCAACTCGGACGCTCCGCAGACTCCAGTCGTAGAAGCTCCGCCGGTTGATCCTGCGCTGGATCCGGCATTGGTTGCCGCGACACAACCGCTGATCGCCGCGCCTGTCGTGCAGACGCCGGCCGTCGTCGCCACTGTGCAGCCGGAAACCGAGACGCCTGCATTGGCCGCTCTGCCAGGCATGGTCAAAGATCCGGCGGCCACCCCCGCCAGCGATTTCGATCCGTCCGCCGACCCGCTCGATTCGCTGCCCGCCGTGCGCATGGCGATGGAGCAGGGCGGGCATATTTCCGCCGCCAGCCAGGCGCAACCGAAAGCGTCGCCGGCCCAGGCTCAGGCCGACGGTGAATTGACTGCGGCACAAAACTTCGCGGCCGGCATGGCCAGCATGCTCGACGTGCAAGCGGACAAGGACAGCACCAGCCAGGGCGGCGAGAAAGCGTTCAGCGGCTTGATCGACGATGGCCTCAAGGACCTGACATCAGCGACCAGCGATACCCGCGTCGATGACTTCGCCAACCGCTTGGCGGCACTGACCCAGGCCGCCACGCCGAAGACCGCCAATGCAGTGCCGGTGAATCAGCCGATCGCCATGCACCAGAGCGGCTGGACTGAAGAAGTCGTCAACCGCGTCATGTATCTGTCGAGCGCCAATCTCAAAGCGGCGGACATTCAGCTGCAACCGGCCGAACTCGGGCGTCTGGACATCCGCGTGAATATGGTCCCGGACCAGCAGACGCAGGTGACGTTCATGAGTGCGCACCCAAGCGTACGTGAGGCGCTGGACAGCCAGATGCATCGCCTGCGCGACATGTTCAACCAGCAGGGCATGGGCCAGGTCGACGTTAATGTCGCTGACCAGAACCGTGGCTGGCAGGGTCAGCAAGGCCAGGAACAGGCGCAGCAGAACCAGAGCGGACGCACCAGTGCTGCCGGCGGTCGCCTCGATTCGGTGGACGAAGAATTGGCACCGGCCAGCGTGGCTGAAGTGACAGCGCAGACCACCAGCGTGATTGGCAGCAGTGCGGTCGACTATTACGCCTGACTGCTTCTGATCAAGAGCCCCTCACCCTAGCCCTCTCCCAGAGGGAGAGGGGACTGATTGGGGGATGTTCAGGATGTTTGCCGTCCTGATGGTTTTGCGCTTAATCCATCTGGCGTGCGCCTCTGATTATTTCGACCGACTCACAATCGACTCGGTCTTTCAGGCCTACGCATAACCAAAACCCAACGCAATTTGCTCCCTCTCCCGCCGGGAGAGGGCTGGGGTGAGGGTGGCTTTTGACTTTGGCGCTGTCTGCGCCAGCTCCGACACTTCTGGCATAACACTTGCTCTTGCCTAGCCGTGCAACTGTAAAACCCCCGATTAGTGACGGATTATTGGCATGGCGAAGAGCGAAGCAGCAGCGGTAAAAGACCCGGCAACCAAAGGCAAACTCAAGCTGATCATTGTGATCGTGCTGGCCTTGCTGTTGGCCATCGGCGCGTCCGTAGGGGCGACCTGGTTCTTCATGCACAGCGCCCAGAGCAAACCTGCCGAGGCCGCCGAAGCTGCGCCGGTCGGCAAGCAGGCGGCAATCTTCGAGCCGATGGCGCCGGCTTTCGTTGCCAACTACAACCAGAACGGCCGTCAGCGCTACATGCAGGTGAGCATCACCATGCTGGCGCGTAACCAGGCCGATCTGGACGCGCTCAAAGTGCACATGCCGGTCATCCGCAACAACCTGGTAATGCTCTTCTCCGGTCAGGATTTCGCCACGCTGGCGACCCCGGTCGGGCAAGAGATGTTGCGCCAGAAGGCCACAGCCAGCGTCCAGGAAGTGGCGCAGAAAGAGCTGGGCAAAGTGGTCATCGAACAGTTGCTTTTCACTAATTTCGTACTGCAGTAGGAACACGACATGGCCGTGCAGGATCTGCTGTCCCAGGATGAAATCGACGCGCTGTTGCATGGCGTCGACGATGGTCTGGTACAGACCGATAACGCTGCCGAACCCGGCAGTGTCAAAAGCTACGACCTGACCAGCCAGGATCGCATCGTCCGTGGACGCATGCCGACCCTGGAAATGATCAACGAGCGTTTCGCCCGCTACACCCGCATCAGCATGTTCAACATGCTGCGCCGCTCGGCGGACGTTGCCGTCGGTGGCGTGCAGGTGATGAAGTTCGGCGAATACGTGCACTCGCTGTACGTGCCGACCAGCCTCAACCTGGTCAAGATCAAACCGTTGCGCGGCACCGCGCTGTTCATCCTCGACGCCAAACTGGTGTTCAAGCTGGTGGACAACTTCTTCGGCGGCGACGGCCGTCACGCGAAGATCGAAGGGCGTGAATTCACCCCGACCGAACTGCGCGTGGTGCGCATGGTGCTGGAACAGGCCTTCGTCGATCTGAAAGAAGCCTGGCAGGCGATCATGGAAGTCAACTTCGAGTACATCAACTCGGAAGTGAACCCGGCCATGGCCAACATCGTCGGCCCGAGCGAAGCGATTGTGGTCTCGACCTTCCACATCGAACTCGATGGCGGTGGCGGCGATCTGCACGTGACCATGCCGTACTCGATGATCGAGCCGGTGCGCGAAATGCTCGACGCCGGTTTCCAGTCCGACCTCGACGACCAGGACGAGCGCTGGGTCAACGCGCTGCGCCAGGACGTGCTCGATGTCGACGTGCCGATCGGCGCCACCGTGGCCCGCCGCCAGTTGAAGCTGCGCGACATCCTGCACATGCAGCCGGGTGACGTGATCCCGGTCGAGATGCCGGAAGACATGATCATGCGCGCCAACGGCGTGCCGGCCTTCAAGGTCAAGATGGGCTCGCACAAAGGCAACCTCGCGTTGCAAGTGATCGAGCCGATCGAGCGTCGCTGAGGCGACGCTTTCAACCCCCGCATTTAACCGAATTGTTGCCCGCCGAGGACACATGATGAACGACGATATGAACGCGCAGGACGATCAGGCACTGGCCGATGAGTGGGCTGCGGCCCTGGAAGAAACCGGTGACGCCGGCCAGGCTGACATTGATGCACTGCTGGCCGCCGACGCGGGCTCTTCGAGCTCCAATCGCCTGCCGATGGAAGAATTCGGCAGCGTGCCGAAAAACAACGACCCGGTGACCCTCGACGGCCCGAACCTGGACGTGATTCTCGACATCCCGGTATCGATCTCGATGGAAGTCGGCAGCACCGACATCAACATCCGCAACCTGCTGCAACTCAACCAGGGTTCGGTGATCGAGCTTGATCGTCTGGCCGGCGAGCCGCTGGACGTGCTGGTCAACGGCACCCTGATCGCCCACGGCGAAGTCGTAGTGGTCAACGAAAAGTTCGGCATCCGCCTGACCGACGTGATCAGCCCAAGCGAACGCATCAAGAAGCTGCGCTGAGTGAAACGTTTTCTCTGGGCATTGCTGGTCTTGCCACTGAGCGTGCTGGCCGCCGAGCCGAGCGCAACCACTGCTGCGCCTGCCGCGACCGCGCCGATGGTCAACAGCGGCGTGGCCGGACAATTGACGCAACTGGTGTTCGGCCTGCTGCTGGTGCTGGGCCTGATCTTCTTCCTCGCCTGGCTGTTGCGTCGGGTGCAGCAGGCAGGTCCGGCGGGCAAGGGCCAGGTCATCGAGCTGATCGGTTCGCGCGCGCTCGGCCCGCGTGACCGCTTGATGCTGGTGCAGGTCGGCAACGAGCAGATTCTGCTCGGCCTCAGCCCCGGCAGCATTACTGCGCTGCATGTACTGAAAGAGCCGGTCGAAGTGCCCACCGCCAGCGAAAAAGCCACACCGGAATTTGCCCAGCATCTGCTGAAGATTCTCGGCAAGGATCAGAAGGATACGAAGTAATGGCTGCGCTCCGCATCGTCTTGACGCTGGCCCTGATGCTGGCCGCGCCGTTGGCATTGGCTGCCGATCCGTTGTCGATCCCGGCGATCACGCTCGGCACCAACGCCGAGGGCGCGCAGGAATACTCGGTCAGCCTGCAGATCCTGCTGATCATGACCGCCCTGAGTTTCATTCCGGCGGCCGTGATCCTGATGACCAGCTTCACGCGGATCATCATTGTCTTCTCGATCCTGCGTCAGGCCCTTGGCCTGCAACAGACGCCGTCGAACCAGATCCTCACCGGCATGGCGCTGTTTTTGACCATGTTCATCATGGCCCCGGTGTTCGATCGGGTGAACAAGGACGCGCTGCAACCGTATCTGGCCGAAACCCTCACCGCGCAGCAAGCGGTGGAAAAGGCCCAGGTGCCGATCAAGGACTTCATGCTCGCCCAGACCCGCACCAGCGATCTGGAGCTGTTCATGCGCCTGTCCAAGCGCACCGACATCGCCAGCCCGGATCAGGCACCGCTGACCATTCTGGTCCCGGCGTTCGTGACCTCCGAGCTTAAAACCGCGT
Organism: Pseudomonas granadensis; assembly: GCF_900105485.1. GTDB lineage: Bacteria > Pseudomonadota > Gammaproteobacteria > Pseudomonadales > Pseudomonadaceae > Aquipseudomonas > Aquipseudomonas granadensis. The sequence goes on from NZ_LT629778.1 coordinate 1,378,598, forward strand.
TCCAGATCGGCTTCATGATCTTCATCCCGTTCCTGATCATCGACCTCGTTGTCGCGAGCGTGCTGATGGCGATGGGTATGATGATGCTTTCGCCGCTGATCATTTCGTTGCCGTTCAAAATCATGCTGTTCGTGCTGGTCGATGGCTGGGCGCTGATCATCGGCACCCTCGCCAGCAGTTTTGGAGGTGTCTCGCCATGACGCCGGAAGTTGCGGTCGATATCTTTCGTGAGGCGCTGTGGCTGACCACCATGATGGTTGCCATCCTGGTAGTGCCTAGCCTGTTGGTCGGCCTGCTGGTGTCGATGTTTCAGGCTGCGACGCAGATCAACGAACAGACCTTGAGCTTTCTGCCGCGTCTTTTGGTGATGCTGGTGACGCTGATCATCGGCGGTCCGTGGATCGTGCAGACGTTCATGGAATACATCATCCAGCTGTACAAAAACATTCCGATGGTCATCGGCTAAGCCATGCAATCGCTGCTTCAGCTGACCGACACCCAGATCAGCACCTGGGTGGCGTCGTTCATGTTGCCGCTGTTTCGCGTCGCGTCGATGCTGATGGTCATGCCGATTTTCGGCACCACCCTGATTCCGCGGCGCGTACGCCTGTACTTCGCCGTAGCGATCACTGTGGTGATCACGCCGGCGCTGCCACCGATGCCCGCCGTCAGTCCCCTCGACCTCAGCGGCCTGTTGCTGATCGCCGAGCAGATTCTGGTCGGCGCGGTATTGGGTTTTTCCCTGCAATTGTTCTTTCAGGCATTTGCCGTGGCCGGACAGATCGTTGCGATCCAGATGGGCATGGGCTTCGCGTCGATGATCGACCCCACCAACGGCGTTTCGGTGGCGGTGATCGGGCAGTTCTTCACCATGCTGGTGACGCTGCTGTTTCTGTCGATGAACGGCCATCTGGTAGTCTTCGAAGTCCTCACTGAAAGCTTCACCACGCTGCCGGTCGGCGGCGGTCTGATGACCGCGCACTATTGGGAGCTGGCCGGCAAGCTCGGCTGGGTGCTCGGCGCGGCGTTGCTGCTGGTGTTGCCGGCGGTGACTGCGCTGCTGGTGGTCAACATCGCCTTCGGCGTGATGACCCGCGCCGCGCCGCAGCTGAACATTTTCTCGATCGGTTTTCCGCTGACCCTGGTGCTCGGCCTGTTCATTGTCTGGGTCGGGCTGGCGGACATTCTCAACCAGTATCAACCGCTGGCCAGCGAGGCCTTGCAGTTGCTACGCGAACTGGCACGGGCGCGCTGAGTCATGGCAGAGAGCGAAAGCGGTCAGGACAAAACAGAAGACCCCACGGAGAAACGCAAAAAGGATTCCCGTGAGAAGGGCGAGATCGCCCGCTCCAAAGAGCTCAACACTCTGGCCGTGATGATGGCCGGTGCCTCTGCGCTGCTGATCTTCGGCGGCATGCTCGCGCAAGAAATGATGGACGTGATGCGCCTGAACTTCACCCTGTCCCGCGAAGTGGTCATGGACCAAGGCGCGATGGGCCGGTTCTTGTTGGAGTCGGGCCTGATCGCCTTGCTGGCGATTCAGCCGGTGATGATCACCCTGTTGATCGCCGCCATCGTCGGGCCGATCTCCCTCGGTGGCTGGCTGTTCGCGGCCGGCTCGCTGGCACCCAAGTTCAGCCGGATGAACCCCGCCGCCGGCCTGAAACGAATGTTCTCGTTTAAAGCCGTGGTCGAACTGCTCAAGGCGCTGGCCAAGTTTCTGATCACCCTCGGCGTGGCGCTGGTCGTGCTGTCGGCCGACGTCGACGACTTGTTGCGCATCGCCCATGAGCCGCTCGACCAGGCAATCATTCACAGCGTACTGCTGGTCGGCTGGAGCACCTTGTGGCTGGCCTGCGGCCTGATCATCATCGCCGCCGTCGACGTGCCGGTGCAGCTGTGGGAAGCGCACAAGAAGCTGCTGATGACCAAGCAGGAAGTGCGCGACGAACACAAGGATCAGGAGGGCCGCCCGGAAGTCAAACAGCGCATCCGCCAGACCCAGCGCGAAATGTCCCAGCGCCGCATGATGGCGGCGATCCCCGACGCCGACGTGGTCATCACCAACCCGACCCACTACGCCGTCGCGCTCAAGTACGACTCGGAGAAGGGCGGCGCACCGGTGCTGCTGGCCAAGGGCAGCGACTTCCTCGCCCTGAAAATCCGCGAAATCGCCGTCGCGAACAACGTCATGCTCCTCGAATCGCCGGGCCTGGCGCGCTCGATCTACTACTCCACCGAGCTGGATCAGGAGATTCCCGGCGGTCTGTATCTGGCGGTGGCGCAGGTCCTGGCTTACGTCTATCAGATCCGCCAGTACCGCGCGGGCAAGGGCAAGCGCCCGGATCCGTTGAAGGACGATTTGCCGATTCCGCCGGATTTGCGTCGCGATTCCTGACGTTGCTGTGCAGCCAACGGTCTGGGATCTCCCTTTACTGTCAACTCTTACAGGTGCGTTCGCGGTGATTTTGCAGTTTGATGCAAGGTGGCGCCGCGAACCTGGCGTACTCATGCGGGCGAGTGCAAGGGAGCAAGACAATGAAAGGTATCTTCAGCAGTTACGATGAGAAAACCGGCACAGGCACCATCACACCGAAGCCCTCGGGACGATGTATTTCCTTTGCCGAAGCCACGGGTTTTTTTCTGACTGCAAAGGAGTACCGGTTCAGCATCCCATTGGCAGATGCCCGGCAGGCGAAGATCAAAGTGGGGGCCGAGGTCGAGTTCGAACTGCCCCGGAACAAGAACGGAAAAGTGAAAAATCTCCAGTATTGACCAACCGATCGCAAAGCCGCTGAAAACGGGGCGACGGTTTTTGATGATCGTTCCCACGCTCTGCGTGGGAATGCAGCCCGGGACGCTCCGCGTCCCTTCCGAAGCCGAACGCGGAGCGTCCGTTGAGGCATTCCCACGCAGGAGCGTGGGAACGATCATCGCGTGTCGCTACTGCGGCAATTCCAGATTATCCATCACCCGACTCACCGCCAGCTCGCCGAGCATGATCAATTGCGCAATCCCCAGCAGCGTTCTGCGCTGCGAGGCGGGTATGAGGTTGGCGAAGTCATTGGCGATTGCATCTGGAATGCATGCCCTTGTAGGAGTGAGCCTGCTCGCGATGAGGTTTTTTCAGTCGCATTCGAACCAGACCAACCGCTATCGCGAGCAGGCTCGCTCTTGCATTGCTCGTGTCGGTCAAAAAATCCGTCGCCTTTTCTTTTGGCCGATGCCCTGGGGGCGAACGTCAAAGTTTCCTCCCGCTTCGTCAGCGCCGTTCGTCTGAAACTGGGGCGCACCTGTTAGTTCTGACAGTGGTCGAATATTCGCGTCAAGTATCCAATGACCTCTGCAGATCCCTGGCGAACCGCTACGGATTTTTCAGGAGCAGGGCGATGATTGGTTTGATGGTGATGCCGATTGAGGACGTTATCGACGATACGCAACATGACGTCGTTCCTTTCGATTCAAACGGAGGACTGGGCCTTTTTTCCCTCTATCCGCCCAATATTCCAGGGCAGTTTACTGATATCGTTTTTCCACCGGCGCAAGTCGGGGTCAACCGCCCCATGCTTTTTACCAGTGCCAAGGGGCTGCCCGTGTTGGTGCAGGCCTATCTGAATATGGCCGAAGACGACACGATTCATCTGTACCGTGACGACACTCTGGTCGACACGGCGGTATTGCCTGCCGATCACAATAATCTTGACGTCCTGATGCACATTCCCGCGGACAAAGTGCTGCCGGGTGTGCACACCTTGCGCTACGAGATATCGCGCAAAAGTGGTCAGGCGCCTGAAGGGGCGCAACTCGAGGTCTGGTTCAAGATCGATCCTCCGGGCGGCATCGATCCCGAACCGGATAAGCCCGGCCATCAGCGTCTCAAACCGGCCAAATTGCCGTTCAAGGACGGTGACGTCATTGATAAGAACATCGCTGCCGAGGGCTTCACCGCAATCATTCCGCCATGGCTTTTCATGACCCCGGGTGACACGTTGACGTTCCAATTTCACGGCATCCTTGTCAGCCCACATACGGTTGAGGAAAACGAAGTCGGAAAGGAAATCAGTGTTTTCGTATCCCCGAAGAACATCGAGGATGCAGGCCCGGCCGATCCGGCGGTCATGGTTTACCAGATTAGAGATCAGGTGGAAAACGTCAGCGATTTTTCGGAGCGCGCGACGGTCATCAGCGATCCGGAGAATGTCCGGCTTGATCCGGTAATCGTTCCTCTTGCCGATGGAGATGAGGTCAGCCTTGATCAGGTTGGATTCGACGATCTGCAGGTCCAGATCATTACGCGCCCTGGCTTTGCGCTGAAAGAGAAACTACAGCTTCGGTGGGCGGCTACGACACAAAGCGGTGAAGTGGTCGAGCACAGTGAAGAACAGACGATTACTCGTCTCGGCATCCAGTCTTTCAATATTCCTAATCCCGTTGTAAAGGCCAGCGCGCCCGGGCAAGTGCAAGTGGATTACCTGCGCATCAAAGCAGATGGCACACAGGATTTCTCCAAGGTCTACATCTTCGGGTTGCTAGGGAAAGCGTTGCGACTGCCCGCTCCGCAGATACCGGATCTGGTCGGCGGTACCCTCGACCCTGCGCTGAACCTGACCACGGCGTTTTGCGGTCCCGATGACCGGATCAAAAAGGGCTTCAGAGTCATACTGACCTGGATGGGCACCAGTGCCTCCGGCCGTCCGCACTTGTATCAGACTTACCGCGACGTCAGTGACCGGTTGGTTGGCCGCGCCATCCCCTTCAGCGTGACCGCCAAAGATATTGCGCCATTGATCAGAGGGTCGGTCCGTGTGTCGTATCAGGTCAGTCATGCCACGTTGAATCCTGCGCTGACTTCTGAAGTGACGACTGCGCGCATAGGGGAGCTTGATCCTGCCCTGCCTGCACCGAAAGTTGATGGCATCATTGCCGGCGTGCTCAATCCGTTGCATGTGCCGCATGGCACGGATATCCGGATTGCGGCGGCCGCCTATACCCTTTTGGGCGATGTGGTGCATGTGGAAGGTCGAGGGGATGCGAGCGCGAAGGTCTATCAGGACAAGTTGCTGATCGAACAAATGCCGGTCGAAGAGCCTCTCTTGTTCCGGCTGGATGGGGAGACCATCGGGCTTTATCGGGAGCAGTTCTTCAATCTGCTTTGGTGGATCGAGCGGCCAGACGAACTGCCGAAGTCATCCGCATTGCTCGAGTTTTATATCGGAGACCCGGCGCAGTCGTTGCAGCCGCCTACGGTTCGCCGCGCTCCGGGTGGTGTGCTTGACCCGTTGGAGAACCATGAAGGCGTCAGAGCACGCATACAGATAGCCAGTCCACGCCCGGGTGATCAGGTTCGGCTGGTGGTTAAAGGCGCGCCTGGAGAAGGTTCGCCGACGTTTGAACCGCAACCGTTGAATGCAGACAATGTTGCAGTTTTTTTTCTGCTGCCGTCGTTCATTGCGCACGATCTTGGAGAACAGGTTGAGCTGCGCTCCGAGCTGATCAGAAACGGCAAGACCGTGCAGTCCAGACCTTTGATGTTGCAAGTGAAAACAATCAGCGACATGGACCCCGCCCTGACCCGTCCGCAGATTGTGGAAGCGGGGGCTGTGCCGTTTATCGATCTTCGAATCATCAAGACTGACCTTACGTGCGTGGTGAAGCCACCGCTGCCGATTGCTGTGGCCGGGCAAAGGGTCTGGCTCACGGTTACCAGTGAAGGGGTCGCGCCATTGCCGTTGCGCGCCGGCATTGCGTTGACTGCTGAAGAAATCACTCAGGGCATCAACGTCAAGGCTGACCGCAGCTGGTTCTATGCGCTCAAGGATCTCGCTACCTGTGAGTTGACCTGCAAGATAGCGTTGCGCAGCACGGACACCGAGGACTCTGCGCTGAAGCTTCCGGTGGCGCAGTACACGGTCAAGGTCACGGAGGCGCTGGCGATCAACACCGGTCTGATGTTGCTTAATGGCCTGAAACTGGTGGGTGGTGCGGCTTACGGATTAAGCGAGCGGGAAGTTGTCAATAATGTGCAGGTGCGCGTGCCAACGGGCGGTCGACCGCCCTATACCTATCAATCGGCCAATGCTGGCATAGCGACGGTTGACGCCAATGGCAAGGTTGCCGGCAGGCATAACGGAACGACCACCATCACCGTGATGGATGCCGATCAGCAAAAGGTTTCGTATTCCGTGCAAGTGACGAATGTTTATCGGCTTGTATTGAACGAAGCGTTCCTGACGGCAGCCGAGGCAAGCAATTGGTTCCGACAATCCGGCGCCGTCAGCTTTTACAATGATGGTCGGACACTTGGATGGGGCATTCTGCCCTATAACTTTGTAGATCTGACGCCTATCTACGGAGCGAGGGGTCCATATTATGGGCGTTTCTTTGCGATCAATCTTTCTTATCCTGGGGTCTACACGCTGTTTCACGAGCTGCTGGCTGATGGAACGCATGCCGGTGGAAACGCATTTTTGACGGACACTACGACCCGTAAAAGAACGATGGGATTTTATCCGACTTGAACGGGCGCAGTAGAAACTGCAGTGATTACCTGACGCATGAAGGTGACCCTTCATGCGTTCTTTTTCCTATATGCCGCAAAGCCGAACGCAGCGGTCCCTTGAGGCATTCCCACGCAGGAGCGTGGGAACGATCATCGCGTGTCGCTACTGCGGCAACTCCAGATTATCCAGCACACGATTCATCGCCAATTCCCCAAGCATGATCAATTGCGCAATGCCCAGCAGCGTTCTGCGCTGCGAGGCGGGGATGAGGTTGGCGAAGTCATTGGCGATGGTTCTGGCCGAGGCGAGGGTTTCGCAGGCGTTGGCCAGCAGTTCTTCGTTTTTGAAATCCGCGGTCACGGCGTACATCGTGCGTTTTTTACGCGGCGGTGGTAGCGAGCCGGGCGGGCAAAGGTAGTGATCGAGGGCGCGGTCGGCGGCGTCGTGGAGTTTGTTGGAATCGAGGGAATCGTAGGGGGAGGTGGGGTCGGTTGCGGGTGGGTTTGGCGTTGGTTTGGTCATGGTGGAGCTCCTAGAGTCATTGGAGCTGCCAACGTTCGCTGCGAGACGAATGAGGGTGGCAGCTATACGCGGGTCGCAGACCGGGACTCTAGAACCGGCAGACCCGAAGGTCTCCCACGTACAGCCGCCATAAGCAAAGCGGTTGTTGTGCGTCCAGAGATCGACGGGCTGCGAGACCCGATCGCTGATTCGTCAGCGACCGGACCACAATAGAACCCGACCCCAAAGCGCACAAGCCGGCGGATTCTGGCTTGGCTGTAGGCAATGGCGCAAGGATTTGTAGCCTTGAGACCGTGTCTGCAGGTGTCTTTTAAACAGCTTCGTTTAAATCGAAAAATTTGTGCCGGACATAAGGGCCTCTTCGCGAGCAGGCTCGCTCCCATAGTTTGGAGGGCGTTTCAATCTGGCATTTGGAATGCGGTCCCCTGTAGGAGTGAGCCTGCTCGCGATGGTTTTTTAGTCGATGAATCCGAACCAGACAAACCGCTATCGCGAGCAGGCTCACTCCTACAGGGGTCATGTTTCTCTCCCGATTTCATTCCCCGGCAAAGTTGGAAGGCTTCTTGCAATAGCCGCCCTGCGCCCACTCGGGGCGTCAAAAGTTTGCTTTAAAGGAACGGGGAAAACCGGTGGATCGCTCTCAGTTATTCAACACTGCTCGCACAAACGTTGCCGACCTCAGTCGAGGCAATCTGGGTGTGCCGTTGTTGCTGCTGGTGATGCTGGCGATGATGATGTTGCCGGTGCCGCCGTTCCTGCTCGACGTGTTCTTCACCTTCAACATTGCGCTGTCGATCGTGGTCCTGCTGGTCTGCGTGTATGCGCTGCGGCCGCTGGATTTTGCCGTGTTCCCGACCATTCTGCTGGTCGCGACGCTGTTGCGACTGGCGCTGAACGTGGCGTCGACGCGGGTGGTGATGCTCCACGGTCAGGACGGCCATGCCGCCGCCGGTAAAGTGATCCAGGCCTTCGGTGAGGTGGTGATCGGCGGTAACTACGTGGTCGGTATCGTGGTGTTCGCGATCCTGATGATCATCAACTTCGTCGTGGTGACCAAGGGTGCCGGGCGGATTTCCGAGGTGAGCGCGCGCTTCACCCTCGATGCGATGCCCGGCAAACAAATGGCGATCGACGCCGACCTCAACGCCGGCCTGATCGATCAGGCCCAGGCCAAGGCGCGCCGTCAGGAAGTCGCGCAGGAGGCCGAGTTCTACGGTTCGATGGACGGCGCCAGCAAGTTCGTCCGCGGTGACGCCATCGCCGGTCTGCTGATTCTGTTCATCAACCTCATCGGCGGCATGGCCGTTGGTATCTTCCAGCACAACATGGGTTTTGCTGACGCTGGCAAGGTGTACGCCTTGCTGACCATTGGTGACGGTTTGGTGGCGCAATTGCCATCACTGTTGTTATCGACAGCGGCGGCGATCATGGTGACCCGTGCTTCCGGCTCGGAAGACATGGGCAAGCAGATCAACCGGCAGATGTTCGCCTCGCCGAAAGCGCTGGCCGTGGCCGCAGGTTTGATGGCGGTGATGGGCCTGGTGCCGGGCATGCCGCACTTCTCCTTCCTGAGCATGGCCGCGCTGGCCGCGGGTGGCGCCTACCTGTTCTGGAAAAAGCAGAACGTCGCCAAGGTCGTGGCGTTGGAAGAGGTCAAGCGTCAGCAGGAACTGCTGCCGTCGCCGGCCCGTGCCATGGAAACCAAGGAACTGGGCTGGGACGACGTGACGCCCATCGACATGATCGGCCTGGAAGTCGGTTATCGCCTGATTCCCCTCGTGGATCGCAATCAGGGTGGGCAGTTGCTGGCGCGGATCAAAGGCGTGCGCAAGAAGCTCTCGCAGGATCTGGGCTTCCTGATGCCGACGGTGCACATCCGTGACAACCTCGACCTGGCGCCGAGCGCCTATCGCCTCACGCTGATGGGCGTGATCCTAGCGGAAGCCGAGATCTACCCGGACCGCGAACTGGCGATCAACCCGGGCCAGGTCTACGGTACGCTCAATGGCATCAACGCCAAAGATCCGGCTTTTGGTCTGGAGGCGGTGTGGATCGAAATCAGCCAGCGCGCCCAGGCGCAATCGCTTGGCTACACCGTGGTCGACGCCAGCACCGTGGTTGCGACGCACTTGAACCAGATTCTGTACAAGCACTCCAGTGAGCTGATCGGCCACGAAGAAGTCCAGCAACTCATGCAATTGCTGGCCAAGAGCTCGCCGAAACTGGCTGAAGAGTTGGTGCCGGGTGTGGTTTCGCTGTCGCAGTTGCTCAAAGTGCTGCAGGCGTTGCTTGCCGAACACGTGCCGGTGCGCGATATCCGCAGCATCGCCGAAGCCATCGCCAACAACGCCGCCAAGAGTCAAGATACCGCCGCGCTGGTGGCTGCCGTGCGGGTCGGCGTATCCCGTGCAATCGTCCAAAGCATTGTAGGCACTGAGTCCGAGCTGCCTGTGATCACATTGGAACCAAGGTTGGAACAGATATTGCTCAATAGTCTGCAGAAGGCAGGACAAGGCTCGGAAGAGGGCGTTCTGCTGGAGCCAAGCATGGCCGAGAAGCTGCAACGTTCGTTGATCGAAGCGGCGCAGCGTCAGGAAATGCAAGGTCAGCCGGTGATCCTGTTGGTCGCCGGCCCGATCCGCGCGATGCTCTCGCGCTTTGGCCGCCTCGCCGTCCCCGGACTGCATGTGCTGGCCTACCAGGAAATACCGGACAACAAGCAAGTGACCATCGTTGCGACAGTAGGGCCCAACGGCTGAGGTAGTGGTTTATGCAAGTTAAGCGTTTTTTCGCCGCCGATATGCGTCAGGCCATGAAGCTGGTTCGCGATGAGCTGGGCGCTGATGCCGCCATCATCGGTAACCGCCGCATTGCCGGCGGCGTCGAGTTGACGGCAGCACTGGATTACAAATTGTCGGCGCTGGCACCACGGGTTCCGAACATGGAACTCGAGGACGAGCTGCGCAAGACCCAGTCGCGCATCGTCACCGCACAGGCCGAATTGAGCCTGCGTGGCGAAGCCGACGGCAACACCAATCAGCAATTGTTTGCCGGGCTGCCGTTGACGGCCGGCCTGCCGCTGACCGCTGCCGAACCGTTGACCGAGCCGACCTACGCTGCACCGGCGCGTCCGGCCGCAGCGCCTGCGCAAGCCTCGGCGGGCGTCGATCCGCGTGCGCTGGACTCGATGCGCTTTGAATTGAACAGCCTGCGCGAGCTGATGGAAGTCCAGCTCGGCACGCTGGCCTGGAATCAGTTGCAGGGCAGCCGCCCGGCGCAAGCCAATCTGTATCGCCGTCTGCAGCGCATCGGCCTGTCGGGCCCGCTGTCGCGCGATCTGCTGTCGATGATCACCGATATCGAAGAGCCGCGTCAGGCCTGGCGCATGTTGCTCGCGCATCTGGCGCGGATGATTGCCGTACCGGAAGTCGAGCCGCTGGAAGAGGGCGGTGTGATTGCGATGGTCGGCCCGGCGGGCATGGGCAAGACCACCACGCTGGCCAAGCTGGCGGCGCGTTATGTGCTCAAGTACGGCGCGCAGAATGTCGCGCTGGTGAGCATGGACAGCTTCCGCATCGGTGCGCAGGAACAACTCAAGACCCTGGGGCGCATTCTCAATGTGCCGGTGACCCACGTCGATCCGGGCCAATCGCTGGTACAGGCGCTCGATCCGCTGCTGCGCAAGCGCGTGGTGCTGATCGATACCGCCGGCCTGCAGGCCAGCGATCCGGCCCTGCGCATGCAACTGGAAAGCCTGGCCGGGCGTGGCATTCGCTCAAAAAATTATCTGGTCCTGGCAACCACCAGCCAGAAACAGGTTCTAACCGCCGCTTATCATAGTTACAAGCGTTGCGGGCTGGCCGGCTGCATTCTGACTAAACTGGATGAAACAGCCAGTCTTGGTGAAGTGTTGAGCCTGGCGATCAGTCATGAATTGCCGGTCGCGTACCTGACCGATGGCCCACGGATTCCGGATGATCTGCATCTGCCGCGCCGTCATCAACTGGTCAGCCGCGCCGTCAGCGTGCAAATGCAGGAAGAACCCAGCGAAGAAGCCATGGCTGACATGTTCGCTGATATCTATCACAGCCCGACCAAGCAGGTTGGCTGAGGTAATCATGAACAGTTTTTGTACCTACATCGATGGTCTGCCACGCATTGTTCCGATCCGGAACGCGCAGCCAGTAATGTGGCCTCCGTCTATGCAAGACAAGGTAAAGAAATAACATGGGCAGCATGCATCCCGTACAGGTGATCGCGGTGACCGGCGGCAAAGGTGGCGTCGGCAAGACTAACGTGTCAGTGAACTTGTCGCTGGCGCTGGCAGAGCTTGGCCGTCGGGTCATGCTGCTGGACGCCGACCTCGGTCTGGCGAACGTCGACGTTCTGCTGGGGCTGACCCCCAAACGCACGCTGGCCGACGTGATCGAAGGCCGCTGTGAACTGCGCGACGTGCTGTTGCAGGGCCCGGGCGGGATTCGCATCGTGCCGGCGGCGTCCGGCACCCAGAGCATGGTGCACCTGAGCCCGGCGCAGCACGCCGGCCTGATTCAGGCGTTCAGCGACATCGGCGACAATCTCGACGTGCTGGTGATCGACACCGCTGCGGGCATTGGTGACTCGGTGGTCAGTTTCGTCCGCGCGGCGCAGGAAGTGTTGCTGGTGGTGTGTGACGAGCCGACCTCCATCACAGACGCCTACGCACTGATCAAACTGCTCAACCGCGACTACGGCATGAACCGCTTCCGCGTCCTCGCCAACATGGCGCAGAGCCCGCAGGAAGGGCGCAACCTGTTCGCCAAGTTGACCAAGGTCACGGACCGTTTCCTTGACGTCGCCCTACAATACGTAGGCGCCGTCCCGTATGACGAAAGCGTGCGCAAGGCCGTGCAGAAACAACGCGCCGTCTACGAAGCCTTTCCACGCTCCAAGTGCGCCCTGGCCTTCAAGGCCATCGCGCAGAAGGTCGACACGTGGCCGTTGCCGGCCAACCCGCGCGGCCATCTGGAGTTTTTCGTCGAGCGTCTCGTGCAGCAAACCGCAGGGCCTGTGATATGACCGCCAGTGGCATGAATCTTTACAAGAAGTCGGCGCGTGACGCGCAGTACGAGTTGATCGAGCGTTACGCGCCACTGGTCAAGCGCATTGCCTATCACCTGCTGGCACGTTTGCCGGCCAGTGTGCAGGTCGAAGACCTGATCCAGGCCGGTATGATCGGCCTGCTCGAAGTGTCGACCAAATACGACGCCAGCAAGGGCGCCAGTTTCGAAACGTACGCGGGCATTCGAATCCGCGGCGCGATGCTCGATGAAGTGCGCAAAGGGGACTGGGCGCCACGCTCGGTCCACCGCAATACCCGGATGGTCAGCGACGCAATTCGCTCGATTGAAGCTAAAACCGGCCGTGACGCTAAAGATCACGAGGTTGCGGCCGAACTCCAATTGAGTCTCGACGATTATTACGGGATTCTGAATGACACGTTGGGCAGCCGCCTGTTCAGTTTCGACGACCTCTTGCAGGACGGCGAACACGAAGGGCTGCACGAAGATGGCGCCAGTGCTCATATGGAGCCGTCACGCGATCTGGAAGATGAACGCTTCCAGACGGCGCTGGCGGACGCGATTGCCAATTTGCCGGAGCGTGAGCGACTGGTGTTGGCGCTGTACTACGACGAAGAGCTGAACCTCAAGGAAATCGGTGAAGTCCTTGGCGTCAGTGAATCGCGGGTCAGCCAGTTACACAGCCAGTGCGCGGCCCGTTTGCGGGGGCGTTTGGGGGAGTGGCGAGCGCGCTGAAGGCAGTGTGGGGACACTGCGAAACGAGGCTGGTGCGGTGATGAGCGGCGCCGGTCTCGATCCGTTGTGCTCCAGACAAACTTTAAGTGCTGCGCCAATTGATTGAAGTGGCGCGTCCAGGTGCTGGGCGCGTTTAAGACTGCTTGGAGGTCGAATTGAACAAAGACATGAAAATCCTCATCGTTGATGACTTCTCAACGATGCGGCGGATCATCAAGAACCTGCTGCGCGATCTTGGGTTCACCAACACCGTCGAGGCCGACGATGGCGTAACCGCCATTCCGGTCCTCAACAGCGGCAGCATCGACTTTCTGGTAACGGACTGGAACATGCCGGGCATGACCGGTATCGACCTGCTGCGCCATGTGCGCGCCGATGAAAAACTCAAGCACCTGCCAGTGTTGATGGTGACCGCTGAAGCCAAGCGTGAGCAGATCATCGAAGCCGCTCAGGCCGGTGTGAACGGCTACGTGGTCAAACCTTTCACGGCTCAGGCGTTGAAAGACAAAATCGAGAAGATTTTCGAACGCATCGGCTGAGAACGCGCGGGGGAGCTATGGAGCATAACGAATCTTCACAGGGCGATTTTGAATCGACCCTGAAAAAACACGCGGTCGAACTGGTCGAGAGCCTTGAAAAAGGCAGGTTCGGCGACGCGGTGCAACTGATCCATGAGCTCAATCAGACCCGTGACCGTGGCCTGTATCAGGAAGTGGGCAAGCTCACGCGTGAACTGCACAGTGCGATCGTCAATTTCCAGATCGATCCGCACATGCCGCAGGCCGAGGAAGTGTCGCAAATCACCGACGCCACCGAACGCCTGGGCTATGTAGTCAAGCTGACGGAAGCCGCGGCCAACCGCACCATGGATCTGGTGGAAAGCGCCACGCCGGTGGTCAACAGTCTGGCCGATGAAGCCCAGACGTTGAGCGCCGATTGGGGTCGCTTCATGCGTCGCGAGGTCGGGGCTGAAGAGTTCCGCGAGCTGGCGCGCCGGGTCGACGGTTTTCTGTCACGCAGCAGCACGGACAACCGTGCGGTGTCGAGCAATCTCAACGACATCCTGCTGGCCCAGGATTACCAGGACCTCACCGGCCAGGTAATCAAGCGCGTGACCCAACTGGTCACCGAAGTCGAAAGCAATCTGCTCAAACTCGTACTCATGGCCAGTCAGGTCGACCGCTTTGCGGGCATCGAACATGACCGTGCCGCGATGCTTGCCGAAAAAGATCCACAAAAACATCTCTCGCAGGGTGAAGGTCCGCAGATTCATGCCGATAAACGAGAAGACGTTGTGTCCGGTCAGGACGATGTGGACGATTTGTTATCCAGCCTTGGATTCTAGAGTTTCGGAATTTCGGGTTTTTTGGGTTTTTAGACCTGTAGGAGCACCCCATTAATGAGCTTCGGCGCCGATGAAGAGATCCTTCAGGATTTCCTGGTTGAGGCCGGCGAGATTCTTGAGCAACTGTCCGAACAACTGGTCGAGCTGGAAAGCCGCCCGGATGACGCAGACCTGCTCAACGCAATTTTTCGCGGTTTCCACACTGTAAAAGGGGGCGCCGGCTTCCTTCAGCTCAATGAGCTGGTGGAGTGCTGTCACATCGCCGAAAACGTGTTCGACATCCTGCGTAAGGGTGAGCGTCGCGTTGATGCAGAACTGATGGACGTTGTGCTCGAGGCACTGGACGCGGTGAACAGCATGTTCAGCGAAGTCCGCGAGCGTGCACCGATCACCGCCGCCACGCCAGAACTGCTGGCCGCGCTGGCGCGTCTGGCCGAGCCGCAAAGCGCTGACGAAGCCCCGGCTTCGCCAGTGGCCGAGATGATCGAGGAACTGGTCGTCGAAGGCGACGCATCCGGCGACGTCACCGATAACGAATTCGAGCAGTTGCTGGACTCGCTGAACGCCGTCAAGGCCGAAGCCGAAGCCCCGGCCGCTGCGGCCCCTGCGTCGGCCACCGATGTGCCGGCCAGCGATGAAATCACCGACGCCGAGTTCGAGTCGTTGCTCGATCAGTTGCACGGCAAAGGTCAGTTTGCGGCTGACGCCGTCGCACCGACCGCCGCGGCTCCTGCCGCACCGGCCAAAGGCGACAGCTCCGATATCACCGACGACGAATTCGAAGCTCTGCTTGATCAGCTGCACGGCAAGGGCAACTTCGCCGTCGATGCGCTGGAATCGGCGATCGCTTCGGCCCCGGCTGCACCTGCTGCACCGGCCGCCGCCGCAGCCGGCAGCGACCTGATCAGCGACCACGAATTCGAATCGCTGCTCGACGAATTGCACGGCAAAGGCAAGTTTGACGCCAGCGCCGCGACGGCTGGCTCCGCATCAAGCATGGCCACGCCGGCCGCCAAGGCTCCGGCTGCTGCCGCTGCTGCGCCAAAAGCTGCGCCGAAGCCTGAACCCAAAGCCGAAGCGCCAAAACCGGCCGCTGCTGCTGCACCGGCTCCGGCCCGTGCGCCTGCCTCGCCACCGCCTGAAAAACCGGCCAGCGAAGCCGAGACCACCGTGCGCGTCGACACTGCGCGTCTCGACGAAATCATGAACATGGTCGGCGAGCTGGTGCTGGTGCGTAACCGTCTGGTGCGCCTGGGGCTCAACAGCGGCGACGAAGCCATGTCCAAGGCCGTGTCGAACCTCGACGTGGTCACCGCTGACCTGCAGACCGCCGTGATGAAGACGCGGATGCAGCCGATCAAGAAGGTCTTCGGGCGCTTCCCGCGTCTGGTCCGCGACCTCGCGCGTCAGCTCAAGAAAGAGATCAACCTGGAACTGGTGGGTGAAGAAACCGACCTCGACAAAAACCTTGTCGAGGCCCTGGCCGACCCGCTGGTCCACTTGGTGCGCAACGCCGTCGATCACGGCATCGAGTCGCCGGAAGAACGCGAAGCCTCGGGCAAGGCCCGTGGCGGTCGCGTGGTGCTGGCGGCCGAGCAGGAAGGCGACCATATCCTGCTGTCGATTTCCGATGACGGCAAAGGCATGGACCCGAACGTGCTGCGTGCGATCGCGGTAAAACGCGGTGTGATGGACAAGGACGCGGCCGATCGCCTGAGCGATACCGAGTGCTACAACCTGATTTTCGCCCCGGGTTTTTCGACCAAGACCGAGATTTCCGACGTGTCCGGCCGCGGTGTCGGCATGGACGTGGTGAAGACCAAAATTTCCCAGCTCAACGGTTCGATCAACATCTACTCGACCAAGGGCCAGGGCTCGAAGATTGTCATCAAGGTGCCGCTGACCCTGGCGATCATGCCGACGCTGATGGTCATGCTCGGCAACCAGGCGTTCGCGTTCCCGCTGGTCAACGTCAACGAAATCTTCCACCTCGACCTGTCGACCACCAATGTCGTCGACGGTCAGGAAGTGGTAATCGTGCGCGACAAGGCGCTGCCACTGTTCTACCTCAAGCGCTGGCTGGTCAGCTCCGCCGCTCACGAAGAGCAGCGTGAAGGCCACGTGGTGATCCTTTCGGTGGGCACCCAGCGGATCGGCTTCGTCGTCGATCAACTGGTCGGTCAGGAAGAAGTGGTCATCAAGCCATTGGGCAAAATGCTGCAGGGCACTCCGGGCATGTCCGGCGCCACCATCACCGGTGACGGCCGCATTGCACTGATTCTCGATGTTCCAAGCATGCTCAAGCGTTACGCCGCACGGCGTATTTGAATCCGGGGCGGCGGGGCGCTGACGTCCCGCTGCACCTAATGGAGTGTTTATGGCAGTCAAAGTCCTGGTGGTGGACGATTCGGGGTTTTTCCGCCGCCGCGTCTCGGAAATTCTTTCAGCGGACCCGAGCATCCAGGTGGTCGGCACCGCAACCAACGGTAAAGAGGCGATCGATCAGGCGCTGGCGCTCAAGCCGGACGTGATCACCATGGACTACGAGATGCCGATGATGGACGGCATCACGGCGGTGCGGCACATCATGCAGCGCTGCCCGACCCCGGTGTTGATGTTCTCCTCGCTGACGCACGAAGGCGCGCGGGTGACCCTCGATGCGCTGGACGCCGGCGCGGTGGATTTCCTGCCGAAGAATTTCGAAGACATCTCGCGCAATCCCGAGAAGGTCAAGCAACTGCTGTGCGAGAAGGTTCACAGCATTTCGCGCAGCAACCGTCGTTTCAGTGCCTACAGCGCTCCGGCACCTGCCGCTGCGCCAGCACCGACGCCTGCGCCTTCGACTGCGTCGAGCTACAGCAGCCACAGCAGCGCTGTTCCGGCGCGTCCGGCACCTGCGCCTGCTCGTGCATCCGCTGCAAGCGCTTCATCAGCAGCACCGAAACGCAAAGCCTACAAACTGCTTGCCATCGGTACATCGACCGGCGGCCCGGTAGCCCTGCAACGCGTGCTCACGCAATTGCCGGCAAACTTCCCCGCGCCGATCGTGCTGATCCAGCACATGCCGGCGGCGTTCACCAAGGCTTTTGCCGAACGCCTCGACAAGCTCTGCCGCATCAGCGTCAAGGAAGCCGAGGACGGCGACATCCTGCGTCCGGGCCTGGCGTTGCTGGCACCGGGTGGCAAGCAAATGATGATCGACGGCCGTGGCGCGGTGAAAATCCTCCCGGGCGACGAGCGTCTGAACTACAAGCCGTGCGTCGACATCACTTTCGGCTCGGCGGCGAAATCCTACGGCGACAAAGTGTTGGCGGTGGTACTGACCGGCATGGGCGCCGACGGCCGCGAAGGGGCGCGTCTGCTCAAGCAGGGCGGCAGCGCGGTGTGGGCGCAGGACGAGGCCAGCTGCGTGATTTACGGCATGCCGATGGCCATCGTCAAAGCCGATCTGGCCGACGCGGTGTACAGCCTCGACGACATGGGTAAACACATCGTCGAGGCGTGTCTCTGATGGATGTTCTCAGCCTCATCGGTCTGATCATGGCGTTCGTCGCCATCATCGGCGGCAACTACCTTGAAGGTGGCCACCTCGGTGCACTGGCCAACGGCCCGGCGGCGCTGATCGTACTCGGCGGCACCGTCGGCGCGGCGCTGCTGCAATCGCCCATGAGCGCGTTCAAACGCGCCATGCAGATTCTGGCGTGGATCTTCTTCCCGCCGCGGGTCGACCTGGCCGGCGGCATCGACCGCGTGGTCAACTGGAGCCTCACCGCCCGCAAGGAAGGCTTGCTCGGGCTTGAAGGCGTCGCCGATGCCGAACCCGATGCCTACTCGCGCAAAGGCCTGCAATTGCTGGTCGACGGTGCCGAGCCGGAAGCCATTCGCAGCATTCTGGAAGTGGATTTCTACACCCAGGAATCGCGCGATATCGAAGCGGCCAAGGTCTTTGAAAGCATGGGCGGCTACGCGCCGACCATCGGCATCATCGGTGCGGTGATGGGCCTGATTCATGTCATGGGCAACCTGGCCGATCCGTCGCAGCTGGGCAACGGCATTGCCGTGGCATTCGTCGCGACGATCTATGGCGTGGCCAGTGCCAACCTGATCCTGTTGCCGGTGGCCGCCAAGCTGAAGTCAATCGCGTTGCGGCAGTCGCGTTATCGCGAAATGTTGCTGGAAGGAATCCTGTCGATCGCCGAAGGTGAAAACCCGCGCTCTATCGAGTTGAAGCTTCAGGGCTTCATGGATTGATGGGGGAAATGGACCATGGCTCGTCGCAGGCACCAGGAAGAACACGTTAACCACGAGCGCTGGCTCGTGTCGTACGCCGACTTCATCACATTGCTGTTCGCGTTTTTCGTGGTGATGTACTCGATCTCGTCGATCAACGAAGGCAAGTACAAAGTCATTTCCGAAGCGCTGATCGGGGTGTTTACCGACTCCGATCGCTCGCTCAAACCGATCCCGATCGGCGACGAGCGGCCGAAAACCGTGACCCCGGCCAAACCGCTGGTCAAGGATGCCGAGCAGGTCGACGCCGGCATCGCTGGCGCCAGCGATCCGCTGAAGAGCATCGCCGATGACATCAGCGCCGCGTTCGGTGACTTGATCAGCTCCAATCAGATGACCGTGCGCGGCAACGAACTGTGGGTCGAGATCGAACTCAACTCCAGCCTGTTGTTCGGCAGCGGTGATGCGATGCCGAGCGACATCGCGTTCAATATCATCGACAAGGTCGCGGCGATCCTGAAACCGTTCGATAACCCGATTCACGTCGAAGGCTTCACTGACGATCAACCGATCCGCACCGCACAGTACCCGACCAACTGGGAACTGTCCTCGGCGCGTTCGGCGAGCATCGTGCGCATGCTGGCGATGCAGGGCGTAAACCCTGGCCGGCTCGCTTCGGTGGGGTATGGCGAGTTCCAGCCAGTGGCCAACAATGCCACCGTCGAAGGCCGGGCGAAGAACCGTCGCGTGGTGCTGGTGGTGTCGCGCAATCTTGATGTGCGCCGCAGCCTGACTGGCACCGGAACCGCGAATGCGCAACCGGATGCCGCACTCAAGCGGGCTGGCACACAAACTGCACCGACCCCGGTCAAGACGCCGGGACGCGAGAGTGCCGTCAATTCTCCGTCGCCCGCATTAACACGCTGAAGCATGTCTCGGCCGAGCCAATTGGCCGGGAGGAACGAACTGAATGAGAGTCTGGGCAGTCGCCAATCAAAAGGGTGGTGTCGGTAAAACCACATCCTCCATCGCTTTAGCCGGGTTGCTGGCCGAGGCGGGCAAGCGCGTGGTTGTGGTCGATCTTGACCCGCACGGCTCGATGACCAGCTATTTCGGCTACGATCCCGACAGTCTGGAACACAGCAACTACGACCTGTTTCTGCACAAGGGCAGCGTGCCGCAAGGCCTGCCGGGGCAGTTGCTGTTGTCGACCAGCGACGAACGCATTTCGCTGTTGCCGTCGAGCACAGCACTGGCCACCCTCGAGCGCCAGTCGCCGGGGCAAAGTGGTCTGGGCCTGGTGATCGCCAAGAGTCTGGCGCAGCTGTGGCAGGACTTCGATTACGCCATCATCGACAGCCCGCCGTTGCTCGGCGTGCTGATGGTCAATGCCCTCGCGGCGAGCCAGCAACTGGTGATCCCGGTGCAGACTGAGCACCTCGCCGTCAAAGGCCTGGAGCGTATGGTCAACACCTTGGCGATGATCAACCGCTCGCGCAAACAGGCGCTGCCATTCAGCATCGTGCCGACCTTGTTCGACCGTCGCACGCAAGCCTCGATGCACACCTTGCGTGTGCTGCGTGACAAATTCCCCGAGGAGATCTGGCAGGGTTACATCCCGGTCGACACGCGTCTGCGCGACGCCAGCCGCGCCGGTGTCACGCCTTCGCAATTTGACGGCAAGAGCCGTGGCGTGCTGGCTTACCGCGCGCTGCTCAAGCACCTGCTCGCGCAGCAACTTGTTCCGCAGGTGGCCTGAACATGATCTCCATTTGCTTGCCCGAACCCTGTGGGAGCGAGCCTGCTCGCGAAGCAGGCGACGCGGTTTCCCTGCCAGGCGCTGATCACCGATGAACCGCCCAGTGAAACTCACCTCACGTCCGCAACGGGCCTTGCAGTCTTATCTGGAAGACTTGCTGCTGGATGTGCCCGACGAGTTGGCGCCGCCAGTCGCGCAGCAGACCCAGCCTGAAATCGTTGAAAGCACCGAGGTCATGGACGAGTTCCAGGCCGCCGTGCTGGAAGAGCAGGCCCGCGATGCGCAGCAAGCCGCCCGACCTGCCGCTGCGCCCGTTGTCACGCCAGTGGCCAAGGCACCGGTGGCTTTGCTCGAAGAGCCGCGCGCCGTGGTCTCGACCCTGGCGCCGCTGCTGCAAACCCAATTACTGAAAGTACCGGAGCCGGAAATCCCTGCGCCGGCCCCGGTTGTCAAAGAACCAGAAGAACCACAAGTGCTGGTGCCGCCGCTGGTCGAAGTGCACCTGCCGCCGAACAACCCGCCGCCGCCGGTGGAAACCGACGGGCGTCCGGCCTGGGCCGCCGAAGCTTTCGAATGCCTGCTGTTCGACGTTGCCGGGCTGACCTTGGCGGTGCCGCTGGTGTGCCTTGGTTCGATCTATTCGCTGGCCGGCCAGGAGCTGACGCCGCTGTTCGGTCAGCCGGAATGGTTCCTCGGGATTCTGCCGAGCCAGGCCGGCAACCTGAAGGTGCTCGACACCGCGCGCTGGGTCATGCCGGATCGCTACCGCGATGATTTCCGCCAGGGCTTGCAGTACGTGATTTCGGTGCAGGGTTACGAGTGGGGCCTGGCGGTGCATCAGGTCAGCCGCTCGTTGCGCCTGGACCCGAATGAAATCAAATGGAGAAGTCACCGGGGTCAGCGGCCATGGCTCGCCGGCACCGTGATCGAGCACATGTGTGCATTGCTTGATGTCTCCGCGCTGGCCGAGTTGATTGCCAGCGGCGGAGCAAAGCACATGAGCGGCAACAAGCCGCTACATAAACCGACTTAGCAGCCGACATAACTATCAGGCGATGGCATTGTTCAATGCCACCACACAGAACACACACCGCCCGGGGCGGTTTTTTCGAGGGGTCAGGGTATGAGTAGTCAGGCGTCGAATGCAAAAGGTTCTGAAGATCCGATCCTGCAATGGGTGACCTTCAAACTGGATAACGAAACCTACGGCATCAACGTGATGCGCGTGCAGGAAGTGTTGCGCTACACCGAGATCGCGCCAGTGCCGGGTGCGCCAAGCTACGTGCTGGGCATCATCAACCTGCGCGGTAATGTGGTCACCGTGATCGACACCCGCCAGCGCTTCGGCCTGAGCACCGGTGAGATCAGCGACAACACCCGTATCGTCATCATCGAAGCCGACAAGCAGGTGGTCGGGATCATGGTCGACAGCGTGGCCGAAGTGGTTTACTTGCGTCAGTCGGAAATCGAAACCGCACCGAACGTCGGTAACGAAGAATCGGCCAAGTTCATCCAGGGCGTGTGCAACAAGAACAACGAGTTGCTGATCCTGGTCGAGCTGGACAAGATGATGAGCGAAGAAGAGTGGTCGGAACTGGAGAGCATCTGATTTGATTCTCGAGGTTGCAGTCATTGTCCTGTTCCTGTTCTGGGCAGGCACGCTGGCAATGTTTTTGTCGTACATCAAGGCGCAGCGGGTGATCGCTGCGCAGCAGGCCCAGGGCGATGCGCTGCGCGATCAGCGCATCAAGGACCTGGCCAAGCGTGTCGACGACTACCAGAACGGCAACGTGCGCATGGGCGAAGCCCTGCACGAGCTGCGCGCGGTGGTCGGCCCCTTGCCGGACAAAATCGTTGCCCTGGAGCAGCGCGACCCGTCGAGCCTGTCATTCGCCCAGGCGGCGAAACTGGTGGGCATGGGTGCGAGTGTTGACGAACTGACTCAGTCCTGCGGGTTGACCCAGGCTGAGGCAGAGTTGATGCGCAAACTGCACAAGAACTGATTGTCGTACCGGGATCGTTCCCACGCTCTGCGTGGGAATGCATCTTGGGACGCTCCGCGTTGCGCCCGTGAAATGTGACGCAGAGCGTCACGGGCGGCATTCCCACGCAGAGCGTGGGAACGATCAGTAATCGTCGCCGCGTGCGGTGATGTCCTTCTCGACCATCGGTGCGTCCGGGTCGTGTCCCTCTGGGAATTTGCCTTTCAGATTCCACGCAAACGCGATGATCTCGGCGATCGTGCGGTACAGCTCTTCGGGGATGCTGTCGCCCAGTTCCATGCGGGCCAACAGCCGCACCAGTTCGGCATTCTCGTAAATCGGCACTTCGCAATCGCGGGCAATGCGCAGGATTTCTTCGGCGAGTTCTTCGTCGCCCTTGGCGGTGAGGGTCGGGGCGTGGTTGCCGTCGTATTTGAGGGCGATGGCCTGGCGTGGGGCAGTGGAATCGTTCATGCGGTTTCGTCGACCCAGCGGTGTTCGAGGCGGGTTTGGTTGCCTTGCGGCGGGGTGCCCTGGTGGCAGTCGATGTCGCCGACATTCAGCCCGCGATCGAGCAGGCGTTGACGCAGGGCGAACAGGTTGTTTTCGATCAGGTCAGCGGTGTACGGCCGCTCGGCCCAGAGTTGCCCGGACAGGCTGCCGGCCACCAGTTGCGCCTGAATCTGCAGCGGCCCAAGCGGTTCCATGTCGAACGCTAGATCGACCCTCCACAATTGCTGTTTCGGCTCGCGCTCGTCGCGGCGCTCGTTTGCTTGCGGCTCGCGTTCCGGCGCTTCTTCGCGCTGGAACTTGACCTGCAACGGCACGATGTCCTGCAGGTTGCGCATGGGGATTTCCAGTTGCCAGGTGCTGAGCAGGCGGCCGTCATCGGTGACGCCGGTCTGCTCCAGGCTCGACAGCTGATGGCTTTGCAGGCGCGACACTGCGGCGGCAGCGAGGCGCAGCAACTGTTCCAGATCGCCTTCGCCGTCCTGACCTTGCAGCAAACGTTCGGGCAGCGGGAAGCTGCTCGGCACCGGTTTGGCGCTGACCTGGCCGAGCATGCCGAGGGCGTTGCGCACGAAACTCGGCAGCGCTTGCGCCAGGGTGTTGGCCGCGATGATCGCGTTGAAACTGGTGCTGCTCGGCAGGCCCGGGGTCAACTGCGCGATCAGCTTGAGCAGATCGGCTTTCATGTCCGGCGCAAGGCTCGGGTTTTGCCCGGTCAGCAGTTTGGTCTCAAGGAACACGCCACTGTTGGCCAGGGCCAGCGCCACGCCTTTGGCGGTGCTCAGTTGTTGCACATCCGGCAGACTGGCGAGCAATTTGTCGACCACCGCGCGCAAATCGGCGGAGGTCTGGTCGGTGGCCGGCGGCAGGTTTTGCAGCGCGTTCAGCAGGCCGCTCAACGAGGCTTGGCGGCTTTGTTGGCCGAGCAGTTGCTGACTCACTGCCAGTTGTTCCTGACGGTTGCTCAAGGGCACAAATTTCAAGGTTTGCGTGTCTTCGACGATGGCTGACAGCAGGGTGCCGATGCGCAGCGGTTGCGGGCTGTCGATGGTCAATGTGCTGCCGCTCAACGCGGTGTTGAGCAGGCTGACCATCGAGCGAAACACCGTTGCTTGTCCCGGCGTCTGCGGCAGAACCTGCGAGGTCAGCACCTTGCCCTGTAGCAGCGTGCCGACCGGCAACTGCGCGGTATCGAGGCGGGTGAGGGCGGCGACGTTGCTGGCGATCGCCTGTTGCACGGTGATCGCCAGATTGCCCGCCGAGGGCTGGGTGATCGCCAGGTTGGTGCCTTGCGGCAAGGGCAGATTGCTGGTCGCTTGCACGGTGGTCTGGCGGCCGCCGTCGACGGTCACCTTGAGCAGCAATTCAAAGGTCTGGTCGGCCTGCTTGAGCGACAACACCTCGGCCTTGGCGCTCTGCCCGCTGCCGATCAAACCTTCAACCGGGGTCAGCAGCTTGAGCAGTTCCCCGACCTGCGGGCGCACGGTCGCCGCAGAGGCGGGCGGCAGCGGGAGGATGTTGATTTCGCCTGTCATACGCGGACACAACCTGAGGAAATTGCGCTCTTGAGAGTAAGGCACGGCATGTATAATGCCGCGCGTCGTGCGCTTCGTTGAAAAAACATAGCAATTGTTTGATCCAGCTCGCCAGTTCGAGCCTTCAATGCAGCTATGCTGCCTCTCTTTAACGGCCGCGCCAGAGCCGACTTGAACCGTATAAGGCCCGTGATCCCTTGACCAGTCCTGTCCTGCAAACCATTGCCCTGGCGTGTGAACGTGACCTGCGGCTGCTCTTCGAGAACTTCGAATTGCGCCTGGCCGGTGGCGACATGGTGCAGATCAGCGGTCCCAACGGCAGCGGCAAAACCAGTCTTTTACGTCTGCTGGCCGGTCTGATGCAACCGACGGACGGCCAGGTCCTGCTCAACGGTCAGCCACTGACCGAACAACGCCACGAACTCGCCCGCAACCTGCTGTGGATCGGCCACGCCGCCGGGATCAAGGATCTGCTGACGGCGGAAGAAAACCTGTCCTGGCTCTGCGCCCTGCATCAGCCCGCCGAGCGCGAGGCGATCTGGCAAGCACTGGCAGCAGTAGGATTGCGCGGTTTCGAAGATGTTCCCTGCCACAATCTGTCGGCCGGTCAGCAACGTCGCGTGGCATTGGCGCGGTTGTATCTGGACAGCCCGCCGCTGTGGATTCTCGACGAGCCGTTCACCGCCCTCGACAAGCAGGGCGTCGCGCAACTCGAAGAGCACTTGGCGGGCCACTGCGAACGCGGTGGTCTGGTGGTGCTGACCACGCACCACACGCTGAGCCGGATGCCGGCCGGTTATCGCGATATCGATCTGGGGAAATGGGCCGTATGAGTGTGTTCGGCCTGCTGCTCGCCCGTGAGTCCCGACTGCTGTTTCGCCGCCCGGCGGAGCTGGCCAATCCGCTGATTTTCTTCGCCATCGTCATTGCCTTGTTCCCGCTGGCCGTCGGCCCGGACACTCAGGTCTTGCAAAACCTGTCCCCGGGGTTAGTCTGGGTGGCGGCGTTATTGTCGGTCCTGCTGTCGCTGGACGGACTGTTCCGCAGTGACTTCGAAGACGGCTCGCTGGAACAGTGGGTCCTTTCGTCGCACCCGCTGCCACTTCTGGTCCTGGCCAAGGTGCTGGCACACTGGCTTTTCTCCGGTCTGGCACTGGTGCTGCTCTCGCCGTTGCTGGCGCTGATGCTCGGTTTGCCGACCGCCTGCCTGCCGGTTTTGCTGTTGTCGTTGCTGCTGGGCACACCGGTACTGAGCTTGCTCGGCGCGGTGGGCGCGGCGTTGACGGTGGGATTGAAACGCGGCGGCCTGTTGCTGGCGCTGCTGATTCTGCCGTTGTACATCCCGGTGTTGATCCTCGGCAGTGGCGCCTTGCAGGCCGCCTTGCAAGGCATGCCGGCGACCGGGTATCTGCTGTGGCTGGGTAGCCTGACCGCCCTGGCGATCACCCTGACACCGTTTGCAATAGCGGCTGGCCTGAAGATCAGCGTCGGCGAATAATAATGAGGTCTGGTTAAAATTTAACCACTTTGTCGAAAAGAATGACCCGCGCCAGCTCACATCGAGGAGCGGCACCCGTGATGGAAACAACATGAACTGGACCTGGTTTCACAAGCTCGGCTCGCCCAAATGGTTTTACGGCATCAGCAGCAAGTTGCTGCCGTGGCTGAGCATCGCCGCGTTGCTGCTGATCGCTGTCGGCGTCGTCTGGGGCCTGGCCTTCGCGCCGCCGGACTATCAGCAAGGCAACAGCTTCCGCATCATCTACATCCACGTACCTGCGGCGATGCTCGCTCAGTCGATCTACGTGATGCTGGCGGTGTGCGGCGTGGTCGGGCTGGTGTGGAAAATGAAACTGGCCGATGTCGCCCTGCAATGCGCCGCCCCGATCGGTGCGTGGATGACCGCCGTGGCGCTGGTCACCGGGGCGATCTGGGGCAAACCGACCTGGGGTTCGTGGTGGGTCTGGGACGCACGACTGACTTCGATGCTGATTCTGCTGTTCCTGTATTTCGGCGTGATCGCGCTGGGCAACGCGATCAGTAACCGCGACAGCGCCGCCAAGGCCTGCGCCGTGCTGGCCATCGTCGGCGTGATCAACATCCCGATCATCAAATACTCGGTGGAGTGGTGGAACACCCTGCACCAGGGCGCGACGTTCACCCTTACCGAAAAACCAGCGATGCCGGCGGAAATGTGGCTGCCGCTGCTGCTGACGGTCCTGGGTTTCTACTGCTTCTTCGGCGCCGTGCTGTTGCTGCGCATGCGCCTCGAAGTGCTCAAGCGCGAAGCCCGCGCCAGTTGGGTCAAAGCCGAAGTGCAGCACAGTCTGGAGGTCGCTCGATGAGTTTCGCGTCATTCGGCGACTTTCTCGCCATGGGCCATCACGGCCTGTATGTCTGGTCGGCCTACGGCATCTGTCTGGCGGTGCTGGCCCTCAACGTGGCGGCGCCGATCCTCGCCCGCAAGCGCTATCTGCAACAAGAGGCGCGTCGTCTGCGTCGGGAGAACGGCCAGTGAATCCGCTGCGCAAGAAACGTCTGATCATCATTCTGGCCATTCTGGTCGGGGTCGGCGCTGCCGTCGGCCTGGCCCTCAGTGCCCTGCAGCAGAACATCAATCTGTTCTACACGCCGACGCAGATCGCCAACGGCGAAGCGCCGCAAGACACGCGCATCCGCGCCGGCGGCATGGTCGAGAAGGGCTCGCTGCAACGCTCGAAGGACTCGCTGGACGTCAAGTTCGTCGTCACCGACTTCAACAAGTCAGTGACTATCGCCTACCGCGGCATCCTCCCGGACCTGTTCCGCGAAGGGCAGGGCATCGTTGCCCTTGGCAAGCTCAACGCCGACGGGGTGGTGGTGGCCGATGAAGTGCTGGCTAAGCACGACGAGAAGTACATGCCGCCAGAAGTGACCAAAGCGCTGAAAGACAGCGGTCAATCCGCGCCAACCCCTGCGAAGGAGGGCTGACATGACCTCGGCGATATTCATTCCTGAGCTGGGTCATCTGGCGATGATTCTGGCCCTGTGTTTTGCCCTGGTGCAGGCCGTGGTGCCGTTGCTCGGCGCCTGGCGCGGCGACCGTTTGTGGATGGGCCTGGCGCAACCGGCGGCGTGGGGCCAGTTTGCCTTTCTGCTGTTTGCCTTCGGCATTCTCACCTACGCGTTCATGACCGACGATTTCTCGGTGGCCTATGTGGCGATGAACTCCAACAGCGCGCTGCCTTGGTACTACAAGTTCAGCGCGGTGTGGGGCGCTCATGAAGGCTCGCTGCTGTTGTGGGCGTTGATCCTCGGCGGCTGGACCTTCGCCGTGTCGGTGTTCTCGCGGCAGTTGCCGCAAGTCATGCTCGCCCGCGTACTCGCGGTGATGGGCATGATCAGCACCGGTTTCCTGCTGTTCCTGATCCTGACCTCGAACCCGTTCGCGCGGATCCTGCCGCAGATTCCGGCCGACGGTCGCGACCTCAATCCACTGCTGCAGGACATCGGCCTGATCGTGCACCCGCCGATGCTCTATATGGGCTATGTCGGCTTCTCGGTGGCCTTCGCCTTCGCCATCGCGGCATTGCTCGGCGGGCGCCTCGATGCTGCCTGGGCACGCTGGTCGCGGCCATGGACCATCGTCGCGTGGGCGTTCCTCGGCATCGGCATTACCCTCGGTTCGTGGTGGGCGTATTACGAACTCGGCTGGGGCGGCTGGTGGTTCTGGGACCCGGTGGAAAACGCCTCGTTCATGCCGTGGCTGGTCGGCACCGCACTGATTCACTCGCTGGCAGTGACGGAAAAGCGCGGCGTGTTCAAGAGCTGGACGGTATTGCTGGCGATTGCCGCGTTCTCGCTGAGCCTGCTGGGCACGTTCCTCGTGCGTTCCGGCGTGCTGACGTCGGTCCACGCGTTCGCTTCCGATCCTGAGCGCGGCGTGTTTATTCTGATCTTCCTGCTGTTCGTCGTCGGTGGTTCGCTGACCCTGTTCGCTCTGCGCGCACCGGTGGTGAAAAGTCAGGTTGGCTTCAATCTGTGGTCGCGGGAAACCCTGCTGCTGGGCAACAACCTGGTGCTGGTCGTGGCCGCGTCGATGATTCTGCTCGGCACGCTGTACCCGCTGATACTTGATGCCCTCAGTGGCGCGAAAATGTCGGTCGGCCCGCCGTATTTCAATGCGCTGTTCATTCCGTTGATGGCGTTGCTGATGCTGGTCATGGCGGTCGGCGTGATCGTGCGCTGGAAGGACACTCCGGTGAAGTGGCTGGCGAGCATGCTCACCCCGGTGTTGCTCGGCAGCGTCGCGCTGGCGGTAGTTGCCGGTGTCGCTTACGGCGATTTCAACTGGGCGGTGATTGCGACGTTCCTGCTGGCGGCGTGGGTGCTGCTCGCAGGTGTTCGCGACCTGTTCGACAAGACTCGCCACAAGGGCCTGATCAAAGGCCTGCCGACGCTGACCCGCAGCTATTGGGGCATGCAGATCGCTCACCTCGGTATTGCCGTGTGCGCGCTCGGCGTGGTGTTGTCGAGCCAGAACAGTGCCGAACGCGACCTGCGTCTGGCGCCGGGCGAGTCAATGGACCTGGCCGGTTATCACTTCGTTTTCGACGGTGCCAAGCACTTCGAGGGGCCGAACTTCACTTCCGATAAAGGCACCATTCGGGTGATTCGCGACGGCAAGGAAATCAGCGTGCTGCACCCGGAAAAACGTTTGTACACCGTGCAGAACTCGGTGATGACTGAAGCCGGGATCGACGCCGGTTTCACCCGCGACATTTACGTCGCCCTTGGCGAGCCGCTGGATAACGGCGCCTGGGCGGTCCGCGTGCACGTCAAACCGTTCGTGCGCTGGATCTGGTTCGGCGGCCTGCTTACCGGCTTCGGTGGTTTGCTGGCGGCGCTGGATCGGCGCTATCGGGTCAAGGTGAAAAGCAAAGTGCGTGAAGCGCTGGGCATGACGGGAGCGGCGGCATGAGACGTTGGTTGATGTTGGTGCCGCTGGCGATTTTCCTGTTGGTGGCGGTGTTTCTGTATCGCGGTCTGTACCTCGATCCGGCGGAGCTGCCATCGGCGATGATCAACAAGCCGTTCCCGGAGTTTTCCTTGCCGAGCGTGCAGGGCGACAAGACCTTGACCAAGGCCGACATCCTCGGCAAACCGGCGCTGGTGAACGTTTGGGGCACCTGGTGCATCTCTTGCCGGGTCGAGCATCCGGTGCTGAACAAACTCGCCGAGCGAGGCGTGGTGATCTACGGCATCAACTACAAGGACACCAACGCCGATGCGTTGAAATGGCTGGCCGAGTTTCACAATCCGTATGCGCTGGATATTCGTGACGACGAGGGTTCGCTGGGCTTGAATCTTGGTGTCTACGGCGCGCCGGAAACCTTCTTCATCGACGCCAACGGCATCATCCGCGACAAGTTTGTCGGGGTGATTGACGAGCAGGTCTGGCGCGAAAAACTCGCGGCCAAATATCAGGCGCTGGTCGACGAGGCCAAGCCATGAAGCGTTTTCTCGCTGCGGTGGTGTTGGGCTTGAGTCTGGTCGGTGTCGCGCATGCGGCCATCGACACCTACGAATTTGCCAAAGAAGGTGATCGAGAGCGTTTCCGCGAACTGACCAAGGAACTGCGCTGCCCCAAATGCCAGAACCAGGACATCGCCGACTCCAACGCGCCGATTGCCGCCGACCTGCGCAAAGAGATTTTCCGCATGCTCGGCGAGGGCAAGGACAACCAGCAGATCATCGATTTCATGGTCGATCGCTACGGTGATTTCGTCCGCTACAAACCAGCGCTCAACGCCAGGACCGCATTGCTCTGGTTCGGCCCGGCCGGCCTGCTGCTGGGCGGTTTGGTGGTGATCGCGGTGATCGTCCGCCGACGTCGCGGCCAACGCGCCGCAACGCCGTCATCGCTGTCCATCGAAGAACGTCAGCGCCTCGACCAACTGTTGGATAAAACCCAAGAATGATTGATTTCTGGCTTGCCGCAGGGCTGTTGCTTCTGGTCGCCCTGAGTTTTCTGCTGATCCCGGTGTTGCGTGGCCGTCGCGCCCAACGCGAGGAGGATCGCACCGCCCTCAATGTGGCCCTGTATCAGGAACGTGTCGCCGAGTTGCAAGCGCAGCAGGCTGAAGGCGTGCTCGACGCGGCGCAAATGGACAGCGGTCGCGCCGAAGCGGCGCGGGAGCTGCTGGCGGATACCGAAGGGGTTGCCGCGCCGCGTGTGTCGAAGCTGGGCAAGCCGTTGCCGTTGCTTGCGGCCGTGCTGGTGCCGCTGCTGGGCTTGGGCCTGTATCTGCATTTCGGCGCTGCCGACAAGGTTGAGCTGACCCGCGAGTTCGCCCAGGCGCCGCAGTCGATGGAAGAGATGACCCAGCGTCTGGAACGTGCGGTCGCTGCGCAACCGGATTCTGCCGAGGGCCTGTATTTCCTCGGTCGTACTTACATGGCGCAGGAGCGCCCGGCGGATGCGGCGAAGATGTTCGAGCGTGCCGCCGGCCTCGCTGGTCGCCAACCGGAACTGCTCGGCCAGTGGGCGCAGGCGCAGTATTTTGCCGACGGTAAGAAGTGGTCGGGAAAGATTCAGGCACTGACCGACGAGGCGTTGAAGGCTGATCCGAAAGAGGTCACCAGTCTCGGCCTGCTCGGCATCGCTGCGTTTGAAGGCGAGCGTTATCAGGAGGCCATTGACTACTGGAACCGCCTGCTCGCGCAACTGCCGCCGGAGGACAACTCTCGCGCCGCGCTGCAAGGCGGAATCCAGCGCGCCGCCGAACGCCTGCAAGCTAGCGGTGGCAAGGTCGCTCAAGCACCCACGCCGAAGGGTGCATTGCTGACAGTCAGCGTTGACCTGGCCAGCGAACTCAAAGGCAAAGTGCAACCGGGCGACAGCGTGTTCATTTTCGCCCGCGCTACGTCCGGCCCACCGGCACCGCTGGCGGCCAAACGCCTGACCGTGGCCGACCTGCCGGTGACCGTCGAACTGGGCGATGCCGATGCGATGATGCCGCAGTTGAAACTGTCCAACTTTCCCGAAGTCCAACTGGTTGCGCGCATTTCCCGCGCCGGCCAACCCACTGCCGGTGAATGGATCGGTCGCAGCGGCCCACTGGCCAGCAGCACCACCGCGCCACAAAAACTGACCATCGACAGCCCGGACCAATAACCGGAACCACAGGAAAGCACCGCCATGCACACCATCGCCCGTATCACAGTCCTCACACTGGCCCTGGGCTTGAGTGCATGTGCGGTCCAGCGACCGGAACCGACCACCAACCTGCCCCCGATCCCGCCGTCGCAACCGAGCCCGACCCCGTCGACCTCACCGACCCCGGGCAAGAGCATCCCGGCCAAACCGTCGAAACCGGTGCCCCGCACCTCAGCCAGCTTCGCCCCACCACCGGGCGGCAACAGCCACTGGGACCAGATACTCGGCGTGTACGTGCTCGACGACCAGTCCAACACCTTCTACCGCCAGCGCACCTACTACCGCTGGAACAACGGCTGGAGCCGCGCCGTCAGCCCCAACGGCCCATGGGAAGATACCGACATCCACGGCGTGCCACCGGGCTTGGGCAAGCAGTTCGGGCAGTAAGAAAAACGGCGATCTTTGGATCGCCGTTTTTTTTCCGAATTTTCAGAGAATCGCACGATACCTGCTCAGTGAACTTACTGACTGGTCCAGGCCTTGGCGTTGCAAGAGAACAAGAAAACAATCCGCATCCATTGGTGGCGTCTTCAGCTGCTGGCGCTGTCTTTGGGCAGCCGCAATGACCGCGGATGAATCCAGATGAAAAAGGTTTTCGACAAACTCATCCGGATGTTGGGCTTCGATGCCATAGGGTTCGAGAGAGCGAGTGGGGAAATCCTTCAGGTTGAAGGTCACGATGACGTCCGCGCCACACCGGATAGCTGCTGCAAGAACATGGCGATCATCCTCGTCGGGCAGGCTCAGTCCGACAATCAGATCTTCATAGCTATCAACACATGCATCCGGAATGGCGAGGTCCATCAATTGCGATGTCCGGTCCAGTTGCTCGATGCTCAGGTCAGGCCGGTTTTTTAACAAATTGCGCTTCCATTCGCAGTGAATTTCTTCAGTCCAGCGCGCCCGATAGAGTCCGGACAACGCGAGCCACATCAGGAAGTCTCTCAGTGGGGCGGGGTATAGAACACATGCATCGTATACAGCGGTGAAAGAGGAGTGCCTCACTCGTATCCTGTCCTTAGCGTCTGTGCCTGCTCTGCGAGAAGCCTCATTGCCTGCTCGCTGGCGGTGTCTCGCCGGGCTTTATATTCCATCAGATCGGCAAAACGCACACGTCGGTGCTTGCCGGTTTTGTGGTAGGAAATCTCACCGCGCTCCAACAGTTTGATCATGTGCGGACGTGAGACATTGAGCAGGTCGGCGGCATCTTGAGTGGTCAGCTCAGCGTGGATCGGTACGACCTTCACAGCGTTGCCCTGCGCCAGCGCCGAGAGGATATCGTTCAGCAAGCGCAGTGCGGAGGTGGGCAGTTCGACGCTATGGGCTTCGTTCTGATCATCGAAGATCTGGATTTTTTGAGTTTCAAAGCCGGTCGCGAGGAAAGCCGTCAAGGCACGCTGGCCTGCAATCGCGGCTTTGACTTCACGTTCTACCGGGAGATTGATGGCAGAGGGGATAGCGATGGACATTAGACTGTTCCAGCATTCGATGGACGATGCATGAACAGTATTCGAATTAAACGAAAATCGCAATAAACGAAACATTCCCAGGAACACCTTGTAAAACAACCAACCGTCACTCGACGCCATTCTGTGCTTGAGTAAAGATAACTCTAGGGTTACTTTTGAAAGGCCAAGGCAAGGAGGCGCCGGGTGCAGAGCAGGTTATTGATCAAGGAGCTTGAAGACGCAGGCTGGACGCTG
Source organism: Pseudomonas granadensis (assembly GCF_900105485.1). Taxonomy (GTDB): domain Bacteria; phylum Pseudomonadota; class Gammaproteobacteria; order Pseudomonadales; family Pseudomonadaceae; genus Aquipseudomonas; species Aquipseudomonas granadensis. The sequence continues at coordinate 1,411,677 of NZ_LT629778.1, forward strand.
GATCGGGTGACTGGCAGTCATCACATTTACAAGCACCGTTACAACCCGAACACGATTCCCGTTCCCCATCCGAAAAAGGATTTACCGTTGGGGACGGTCAAGAGCATCAGGCGGCGTACCGGGTTGTACAACCCGCCAGCCCGTTATGAAGGAGATCCGTAATGCAATATCCAATCTGCATCGAGTGGGGTGATGAAAATACTGCCATCGGTATTCAGATCCCCGATATCCCGGGTGCGGTGACGGCGGGGGACACGTTCGAGGATGCCTACAACGCTGCCGTTGAAGTTGCCCACATCATGCTGCAGGAGATTGCCGCGGCAGGAGAGCCGATTCCGCTGCCGACGTCGGCTTCGGCTCATCGCAGCAATGCGGATTTTACCGAGATGGGCTGGGGCATGCTGGAGCTGGATATCTCGCCGTATCTGGGCAAGACCGAGAAGGTCAACGTCACGCTGCCCGGTTATGTGATACAGCGCATTGACCGCTATGTGCGTGAACATAACGTCAAAAGCCGCTCCTCGTTTCTGGCGGATGCGGCGATGGAGAAACTGGTTCGATACTAAAGCTCGGGCATTTGTGGGAGCGAGCCTGCTCGCAAAAGTGCCGTGTCAGGCAGAGAAATATGATCCGAACTGACGCCTTCGCGAGCAGGCTCGCTCCCACACTGAATCACCTCAGGAGGCGGTTTTTCGTTGCGCCAGTGAAGCGTTTTGCGATGCGCTCAAGAACCGCAACAACGCCAACAGCGGGAACACACTGCCGACAATCACTATCCACAACCAGCCGCCATGCTCGTACACGGCGCTGGCCACCGACGAACCGAACGCGCCGCCGATGAAGATGCTGGTCATGTACAGCGCGTTCAAACGGCCACGGCTTTTGGCGTCCAGCGAATAAACCGCGCGCTGGCCGAGGACCATGTTCATCTGCACGCAGAAATCCAGCACTACGCCAGTGACCGCCAGGCCGATAACGCTGTAAGCCGGGTGGATGAAGGCGGGCAGGAAGCTCAGGCTGGCAAACAGCATGGCCAGCAGCGAGGCGATGCGGGTGTGGCCGGCGTCGGCGAGGCGTCCACTGATCGGCGCGGCGATGGCACCGATGGCGCCGACCAGGGCGAAAATCGCGATTTCGCTTTGCGACAGGCCGTGATTGCGCGCCAGCTCCAGCGGCACGGCGGTCCAGAACAGGCTGAACGTGGCGAACATGCAACCCTGATAAAACGCGCGCTGACGCAGCACCGGTTGCTGACGCAGCAACGTCCACAGCGAGCCGATCAGTTGCCCGTACGTGGCGCTGTGATCCGGTTGACGCTTGGGCACGGTCAGCGCCAGCACCACGCTGATCGCGGCCATCAACCCGGCGGCAATCATGAACATCGCGCGCCAGCCGAGATGATCGGCAACCACGCTCGACACCGGTCGGGCCAACAGAATACCCAGCAGCAAACCGCCCATGATCCCGCCGACCACGCGGCCTCGGGATTCTTCCGGCGCCAGATGCGCGGCCAGCGGAATCAGGACTTGCACCGACACCGAGCTGAACCCCACCAGCAACGAAATCAGCAAAAACACATTCGGCTGATCGGTAAACGCGGCCGCCAGCAGGCTGGCGATTGCCACGAGGGTGGTGACAATCATCAACCGGCGGTTTTCCAGCAGATCGGCCAGCGGCACCAGAAAGAACAGGCCCAGCGCATAACCGATCTGCGTCAACGAGACGATGAAGCTGGCCATGGTGTCGGACAGGCCGATGTCCGGCGCGATCAGGCCGATGATCGGCTGGGCGTAATAGATGTTGGCAACGATGGCGCCGCAGCAGAAGGCGAACAGCAGCACCATGCCTCGGGTCATTGCGTGAGTGGTGGGCATAGGAATACTCGGGTCGGGCACAGGAAAGCGGTGAAGGCTAATGGACAACGCGGGTTGGCAGAAGACAGTTTCGGATGATAACTCTTATTACGTTGTGTAATGACTGGTCGGTTGATCATGGCTAGTCGCGCGGAGGTGGTCATGAGATTACTGTTCTCGCCCAAAAGCCCCTCACCCTAGCCCTCTCCCGGGGGGAGAGGGGACTGATTGGGGGATGCTGGGGAGATTCGCCGACCTGAACATGCTTCTGTGAATCCGGAATGGATTCGAACCCAGGAAAATCGCTCCAATCCATAATCGACTCGGTCCTTCAGGTCGATGTCTGGCGCGCGACCCCTCGGTCGGCTCCCTCTCCCTCTGGGAGAGGGCTGGGCTGAGGGTGCATTGGCTCACAACGAAAAAGGCGACCTCAGTGGGCCGCCTCTTGTTTTTCAGATCAAGCCTTATTGGCCCGTGTAAATCTGGTCAAACACCCCACCATCATTGAAGTGCGTCTTCTGCACCGTGCGCCAGTCACCAAACGTCTTTTCCACCGAAAGGAAATCCACTTTCGGGAAGCGATCGGTGTACTTCGCCAGCACCGCCGGATCTCGTGGGCGCAGGTAGTTGGCCGCAGCAATTTCCTGGCCTTCAGGCGACCACAGGTACTTCAGATATTCATCAGCCGCCGCACGCGAACCTTTCTTGTCGACAACTTTATCGACCACCGACACCGGCGGCTCGGCTTCGGCGGACACGCTTGGGTAGACCACTTCAAACTGATCACGGCCAAATTCGCGGGCGATCATTTCTGCCTCATTTTCGAAGGTCACCAGCACGTCGCCAATCTGGTTGGTCATGAACGTGGTGGTCGCGGCGCGGCCACCGGTGTCCAGCACCGGCGCTTGTTTGAACAATTTGCCGACGAACTCCTTGGCTTTGTCTTCGTCACCGCCATTCTTCAGCACATACCCCCAGGCCGACAGGTAGGTGTAGCGGCCGTTGCCCGAGGTTTTCGGGTTCGGCACGATCACCTGCACGCCGTCCTTGAGCAGGTCCGGCCAGTCTTTCAGGGCTTTCGGGTTGCCCTTGCGGACGATGAACACCGTGGCCGAGGTGAACGGTGCGCTGTTGTTCGGCAGGCGCGTGACCCAGTTCTCCGGCACCAGTTTGCCGTTGTCGGCGAGGGCGTTGATGTCGGTGGCCATGTTCATGGTGATGACATCCGCCGGCAGACCATCAATCACCGAACGCGCCTGTTTGCTCGAACCACCGAAAGACATCTGTACGGTGATGTTCTCGTTGTGCTCGGCCTGCCAGTGCTTCTGGAACGCAGTGTTGTAATCCTTGTAGAAATCGCGCATTACGTCGTAGGAAACGTTAAGCAGCGTCGGCGCTGCCTGAGCAATGTTGGCCAAGGCCAGGCCGGCGGCGAGAAGTGAGGCGCCAAAAAGTTTTTTCACTGCGCATTCCTTGTTCTGTGGGGGTGTCGAGTCAATAGTGGGCGATTTGCCAGCGACTATAACGGTGTCGGGATAGTCGCTTAAAGATTAAAAAGCTCTGTGCTTATTCCAGTTTCTTGAACAGCTGACTGCCGCATCGCGAACAGAACGCCGCGCTCTGTTCGTGGCTCTTTTTCTGACACCCCGGGCATTCATGTTGTAGCTGTTCGCCGCGCATGGCGTTGGCCAGTTCCGCGGTGAAAATGCCGGTAGGCACGGCGATGATCGAATAACCGGTGATCATCACCAACGACGAAATCACCTGGCCCAGCGGCGTCTTCGGCACGATATCGCCGAAGCCCACGGTGGTCAGCGTGACGATCGCCCAATAGATGCCTTTGGGAATGCTGGTAAAACCGTGTTCCGGGCCTTCGATCACGTACATCAGCGTGCCGAACACCGTAACCAACGTGCAGACGCTGACCAGAAACACGACAATTTTCTGTTTGCTGCCGCGCAGCGCCGACATCAGGTAGTTGGCTTGCTTGAGGTACGGGCTGAGCTTGAGCACGCGGAAAATCCGCAGCATCCGAATGATGCGGATGATCAGCAGGTACTGCGCATCGCTGTAATACAGGGCGAGAATCCCCGGCACGATTGCCAGCAGATCCACCAGCCCGTAAAAGCTGAAGGCATAGCGCAGCGGTTTCGGCGAGCAGTACAGACGCAGGATGTATTCGCCGAGAAAGATCGCCGTGAAGCCCCACTCGATGTAGGCCAAAAGGTCCGCGTAATTACGGTGAACGCTGTCGATGCTGTCGAGCATCACAATCACCAGGCTGGCGAGGATGATCAATAGCAGGATGCCGTCGAAGCGACGCCCGGCCGGGGTGTCGCTCTGGAAAATCATCACGTAAAGCCGTTCGCGCCAATTGTTGCTGCTGTCCATGGATAACGCCTGAATCGAAGATCAGCGCAGCCTAGGGTGATTCTCCCGGTGAGCGCAAGGCTCCTGCGCAAACGACGCTTTACCAAACATCTGCATGCCGGCGTGGATCAGCCAACTGGCGAGGATGAACGGCGCGGTCAGCGTCGCGAGCCCGGCGGCGGCAAACAGCGGCGTCACCAGCAGCGCCAGGACGATGCCAACCAGCGGCAGCCACGGATATTGGCGTTGCGCAGAGAAGGCGAGGGCGGCGAGCACTGCGTTGTAACTGCCCAGGCCCAGCAACGCGGTGGCGGGTTCATGCTGCAGCAGGCTGGAAGCGAGGCCGAGCGCCGAAGCCAGCAGCGCCCAGCAGAACGCACGGCGATCGGCAAGCAGCAAGCCGCAGGCAATCAAACCACCGGCCAATGGATGATCAAGAAACATGACCTGGCCGAATCCTCTCAATTCCCCGGCCAGCACATTCGCCGTATGCAAATCGATAGAGGCGATGGGCGCGGACGGCTCGGCGAACAGCAGCAACAGCCAACTCAAGGCAACGAACGGCGAGGTATATGCCGGTATCGCGCGCCTGCTGTAGACACGCTTGAGCCATTGCTGGGTGATCATCGCACTGAGGCCGCCGGCGGCAAGAATCAGCGGCGGCAACAGCGGCGACCAAGGGAAATACAGGCTCAGCAACAAGCCAAGCAACACGCCGTTGTAGCTGAACAATCCGGCCTGACGATCCGCCTTGGCGTAATTGCGCCGCTGCGCGGTGAGCAAACCGGCGACGCCACCGAGCAGCGCCCCGGCGAACAATACCGGCGCTGTCAGCAGGATCGCCAACAGGCACAGCAAGCCGCACAGCGGATGGCGCTGGAGGAAAATCTGACTGAAACCGTTGAGCAAAGCCTCGGCCCAGTCGGGGCAGTGGGTGTTGAAGTGATTGGCAGGCATGGCAGTTCTGAAAGTCAGGGGGACCGAGGCGCCTGCATCGCCAGCAGGCTGGCTCCCACACCGGATCTGCGTCCAGTCTCGGTTCTGTGATTGACACAAAACCTATGTGGGAGCCAGCCTGCTGGCGATGAGGCCGGTACAGGCGCTAAATCAACGTCTCAATGCGCAGCGAGTTGGTCGACCCCGGCTGGCCAAACGGCACGCCGGCAGTGATCAGCAAGGTGTCGCCACGCTCGGCCATGCCTTGTGCCTGGGCGATTTCCAGCGCGGTCGAGCAGACTTCGTCGACCTGGCGCAGGCGATCGTTGACCACCGAATGAATCCCCCACGCCACGCTCAAGCGCCGGGCGGTCTGCAGGTTCGGCGTCAGGTTGAGGATCGGCGCTTTCGGACGTTCCCGTGATGCGCGCAGCGTCGAGGCGCCCGACTCGCTGTAGTTGACCAGCACCGCCACCGGCAGCACGTTGCTGATCCGGCGGATCGCGCAGCTGATCGCATCGGACACCGTTGCCTCGGCTTTTGGCCGGCTGACGTCGAGCTGGGTCTGGTAATCCGGGCCGTTTTCCACTTGGCGGATGATCTTGCTCATCATCTGCACGGCTTCCAGCGGGTACTCGCCAGAGGCGGTTTCCGCCGAGAGCATCACCGCATCGGCGCCTTCGGCCACGGCGTTGGCGACGTCGGTGACTTCGGCGCGGGTCGGCGCAGGAGAGAAGCGCATCGATTCGAGCATTTGCGTCGCTACCACCACCGGTTTGCCAAGTTCGCGGCAGGTGGTGATGATGTTTTTCTGAATCTGCGGCACGCTCTCGGCCGGTACTTCAACGCCAAGGTCACCGCGAGCGACCATGATCGCGTCACTCAGCGCAGCGATTTCACGCAATTGCTCAACCGCCGACGGCTTCTCGATTTTCGCCATCAGAAACGCCTTGTCGCCGATCAGCGCGCGCGCTTCGACGATGTCTTGCGCACGTTGCACGAACGACAACGCAACCCAGTCCACGCCCAGCTCCAGACCGAAGCTCAAGTCGCGGCGGTCCTTGGCGGTCAGCGGGCTGAGGTCGAGCACCGCTTGCGGCACGTTGACGCCTTTGCGGTCGGACAGTTCGCCGCCATTGAGCACGGTGGTGTCGATCGCATCGGCGTACTGGGTCACCACGCGCAGGCGTAGTTTGCCGTCGTCGAGCAGCAAATCCATGCCGGCTTCCAGCGCGGCGATGATCTCGGGATGCGGCAGATTCACCCGACGCTCGTCGCCCGCTGTCGTGTCCAGATCGAGGCGGAACGCCTGACCGCGATGCAGCTGCACCTTGCCGTCGGCGAACTTGCCGACCCGCAGTTTCGGTCCCTGCAAGTCCATCAGAATGCCCAGCGGGTAGTTGAGCTGGCGCTCGACTTCGCGGATCCACTGGTAGCGCTTGGCATGGTCGGCGTGATCGCCATGGCTGAAATTCAGCCGGAAGATATTCACCCCGGCCTCGACCAGTTCACGGATGTCGTCGATGCCATCCACCGCAGGCCCGAGGGTGGCGAGGATTTTGACCTTTTTATCAGGCGTCATGATTTGCAGTTCTCAAGGATCAGGATGGCGCGGAAGTCGTTGACGTTGGTGCGGGTCGGCTCGGTGACGATCAACGCGTCGAGCGCCGCGAAGTAGCCGTAACCGTTGTTGTTATCCAGCTCGTCGCTGGTGCTTAAGCCCAGGGCCGAGGCGCGGGCGTAGCTGTCCGGGGTCATGATCGCGCCGGCGTTGTCTTCCGAGCCGTCGATGCCGTCGGTGTCACCGGCCAGCGCGTAGACGCCGGGTTGGCCCTTGAGGTTGTCGGTGAGGCTCAAGAGGAATTCGGCGTTGCGCCCGCCACGGCCATTGCCGCGCACGGTCACGGTGGTTTCGCCGCCGGAGAGAATCACGCACGGCGCCGCCAGTGGCTGGCCGTGGTTGATGATCTGCCGGGCGATGCCGGCGTGGACTTTTGCCACTTCGCGGGATTCGCCTTCGAGATCACCCAGAATCAAGGTGCTGAAACCGGCCTGACGGCATTTCACCGCGGCGGCATCCAGCGATTGTTGCGGGCGGGCGATCAACTGGAAGTGACTGCGCGCCAGACTCGGGTCGCCGGGTTTGACGGTTTCCGACTCGGGGCTTTGCAGCCAGTTGCGCACCGAAGCCGGAATATCGATGCCGTAGCGTTTGATGATCGCCAGGGCTTCGGCACTGGTGCTCGGGTCGGCCACGGTCGGGCCGGAGGCGATGACGGTGGCGAGGTCACCGGGTACATCGGAAATCGCGTAGGTGTAAACCGTCGCCGGCCAGCAGGCCTTGCCGAGTCGGCCGCCCTTGATCGCCGAGAGGTGCTTGCGCACGCAGTTCATCTCGCCGATGGTCGCGCCGGATTTGAGCAGGGCTTTGTTGATCGACTGTTTGTCGGCGAGGGTGATTCCATCGGCTGGCAAGGCGAGCAGGGCAGAGCCGCCGCCGGAGAGCAGGAAGATCACCCGGTCGTCTTCGCTCAGGTTGCTGACCATTTCCAGCACGCGTTTGGCCACGGCCAGGCCGGCCGCGTCCGGCACCGGATGCGCGGCTTCGACCACTTCGATTTTCTCGCACGGGGCGCCGTGACCGTAGCGGGTCACCACCAGACCGGACACGTCACCGTGCCAGCAGCGCTCGACCACTTGCGCCATCGCCGCAGCGGCTTTGCCGGCACCGATGACAATCACCCGACCACTGCGGTCGGCAGGCAAATGGGCTTCGAGGACCTGGTTCGGATGGGCCGCGTCGATGGCTGTGGCAAACAGCTCGCGCAGCAGTTGTTGCGGATCGACCGACATGGCGGGCTCCCGGAATTCTTGTTATTCGAAAGGACAGTAGAGATCCCTGTGGGAGCTAGCCTGCTAGCGATTCAGGCGCTGCGGTCTATCAGACACACCGCGTCGATTCCATCGCCAGCAGGCTGGCTCCCACAGGTTTGATGCAGAGGCTTATTTATTGTCGCGAATCGAGAAATTAGCCATGTGTTCCAGGCCCTTGATCAGCGCCGAGTGGTCCCAGTTGCTGCCACCGATGGCCGCGCAGGTGCTGAACACTTGCTGGGCGTTGGCGGTGTTCGGCAGGTTGATGTTCAGCTCCTTGGCGCCTTGCAGGGCCAGGTTCAGGTCCTTCTGGTGCAGGCTGATGCGGAAGCCTGGGTCAAAGGTGCCTTTGATCATGCGCTCGCCGTGCACTTCAAGAATCTTCGAGGAGGCGAAACCACCCATCAGCGCTTCACGCACCTTGGCCGGATCGGCGCCGTTCTTCGAGGCGAACAGCAGCGCTTCCGCCACGGCCTGAATGTTCAGCGCCACGATGATCTGGTTGGCGACCTTGGCGGTCTGACCGTCGCCATTGCCACCGACCAGGGTGATGTTTTTGCCCATGGCCTGGAACAGCGGCAGAGCGCGTTCGAAGGCATCGGCGTCGCCACCGACCATGATGCTCAAAGTCGCCGCTTTGGCGCCGACTTCACCGCCGGACACCGGCGCGTCGAGGTACTGCGCGCCTTTTTCGTTGATCTTCGCCGCGAACGCTTTGGTCGCGGTCGGCGAGATTGAGCTCATGTCGATCACGACTTTGCCTTTGCCGATACCGGCGGCAACGCCGTCGGCACGGAACAGCACGTCATCGACCTGCGGGGTATCCGGGACCATGACGATGATGAATTCAGCTTCCTGCGCCACTTCGCGCGGATTGGCCAGCGCGACGGCGCCTGCGGCGACGAGGTCGGCCGGCGCGGCGTCGTGGTGTTGCGACAGGAAGAGACTGTGACCGGCTTTCTGCAGGTTCGCCGCCATTGGGTGGCCCATGATGCCGGTGCCGATGAATCCGATTTTAGCCATGAGAAATTCCTCTTGTTTTTGTCTTGCTCAAGCGAATAGGGGAAGCTGTTGCCTTTATGTAGGAGTGAGCCTGCTCGCGATTCAGGCGCTGAGGTACATCAGGTGTACCGAGGTGAATTCATCGCGAGCAGGCGAAGGCCTACAGGGGATTTGCGTCAGATTGCGTTGTGGGTCTTCAGCCAGCCGAGGCCAGCCTCGGTGGTGGTCAGCGGCTTGTACTCGCAACCGACCCAACCCTGATAACCGATGCGGTCGAGGTGTTCGAACAGGAAGCGGTAGTTGATCTCGCCGGTGCCCGGTTCGTTGCGCCCGGGGTTGTCCGCGAGCTGCACATGGTTGATCTCGCCCAGGTGCGATTGCAGGGTGCGGGCCAGATCGCCTTCCATGATTTGCATGTGATAGATGTCGTATTGCAGGAACAGATTGGCGCTGCCGACCTGTTCGCGAATCGACAGGGCCTGCGCCGTGTTGTTCAGGTAGAAACCGGGAATGTCGCGGGTGTTGATCGCTTCCATCACCAGTTTGATGCCCACCGCTTGCAGCTTGTCGGCGGCGTATTTGAGGTTGGCGACGAAGGTCTTTTCCACGGTGGCGTCGTCGACGCCTTGCGGACGAATACCGGCCAGGCAGTTGATCTGCGTGTTGCCCAGCACTTGCGCGTAGGCAATCGCCAGATCGACCCCGGCGCGGAATTCATCGACCCGCTCCGGCAGGCACGCAATCCCGCGCTCACCCTTGGCCCAGTCACCGGCCGGCAGGTTGAACAGCACTTGGGTCAGACCGTTGGCATCGAGTTTTGCCTTGATTTCAGCCGAGCTGAAGTCGTACGGGAACAGGTATTCCACACCACTGAAACCGGCCTTGGCGGCGGCGTCGAAACGGGCAAGGAAATCCTGTTCGGTGAACAGCATGGACAGGTTGGCTGCGAAACGCGGCATGGTGGTCTCCTGAAAACGGATGAGGCACGGTAAGTCAGACTAAACGCGATCAGTTCCCTCTCCTGGGGGAGAGGGAATATAGCTACCCTATCCCTGAGGGAGAGGGAGCTAAAAGCAGTTAATCCAGCAACGAAATCGCCGTCGGCGCATCGTTGCCGACCAGTGCGAGGTCTTCAAACTCGTTGACCGCGTTGATCTCGGTACCCATGGAGATGTTGGTCACACGCTCCAGAATGATTTCGACGATCACCGGCACCTTGAACTCTTCGATCATCTGTTCGGCCTTGCGCAGGGCAGGGGCGATTTCCGACGGTTCGAATACTCGCAGCGCTTTACAGCCGAGGCCTTCGGCAACTGCGATGTGGTCAACCCCGTAACCATTGAGTTCCGGTGCGTTGAGGTTATCGAAGGACAGCTGCACGCAGTAGTCCATTTCGAACCCGCGCTGGGCCTGACGGATAAGGCCCAGGTACGAGTTGTTCACCACAACGTGGATGTAAGGCAGTTTGAACTGAGCGCCGACCGCCAGTTCTTCGATCATGAACTGGAAATCATAGTCCCCCGACAGGGCTACGACTTTGCGGCTCGGATCGGCCTTCACCACGCCCAGCGCCGCCGGAATGGTCCAGCCCAGCGGGCCGGCCTGACCACAGTTGATCCAGTGACGCGGCTTGTAGACGTGCAGGAACTGCGCGCCGGCAATCTGCGACAGACCAATGGTGCTGACGTAGCAGGTGTCCTTGCCGAACACCTGGTTCATTTCTTCGTAAACGCGCTGCGGCTTGACCGGCACGTTGTCGAAGTGGGTCTTGCGATGCAGGCTGGCCTTGCGCTGCTGGCAATCCTGCAGCCAGGCGCTGCGGTTTTTCAGCTTGCCGGCGGCTTGCCATTCACGGGCCACTTCGATGAACACGGTCAGTGCAGCGGCGGCGTCGGAAACGATGCCCAGATCCGGCGTGAACACACGGCCGATCTGCGTGCCTTCGATGTCGACGTGGATGAACTTGCGGCCTTCGGTGTAGACATCCACCGAACCGGTGTGACGGTTGGCCCAACGGTTGCCGATACCCAGCACCACGTCGGATTTGAGCATGGTCGCGTTGCCGTAGCGGTGCGACGTCTGCAGACCCACCATGCCGACCATCAGCGGGTGATCGTCGGGGATGGTGCCCCAGCCCATCAACGTCGGGATAACCGGAATACCGGTCAGCTCGGCGAACTCGACCAGCAGGTCACTGGCGTCGGCGTTGATGATGCCACCACCGGCCACCAGCAATGGACGCTCGGCCTGATCCAGCAAAGCCAGAGCCTTCTCGACCTGCACGCGGGTGGCGGTCGGTTTGGCCAATGGCAGCGGCTGATAAGCGTCGATGTCGAATTCGATCTCGGCCATCTGCACATCGAATGGCAGGTCGATCAGCACCGGGCCTGGGCGGCCGGAGCGCATTTCATAGAAGGCTTTCTGAAACGCGTAAGGCACCTGGCCCGGCTCCAGAACAGTGGTCGCCCACTTGGTCACTGGCTTGACGATGCTGGTGATATCGACGGCCTGGAAGTCTTCCTTGTGCATACGGGCGCGGGGTGCCTGACCGGTGATGCAAAGGATTGGAATCGAGTCGGCCGAGGCGCTGTAAAGCCCGGTGACCATGTCGGTACCGGCCGGGCCGGACGTGCCGATGCACACGCCGATATTGCCGGCCTTGGTGCGGGTGTAGCCCTCGGCCATGTGCGAGGCGCCTTCAACGTGGCGAGCAAGGACGTGATCGATGCCACCAACCTTCTGCAAGGCGGAGTACAGCGGGTTGATCGCTGCGCCCGGGATGCCAAAAGCGGTATCGACCCCTTCACGGCGCATCACCAGAACGGCGGCTTCGATTGCTCTCATTTTGCTCATGGTTTTGTGCCTCTTTACGTTTTGTAATTGTATACAAGTGGCTTTGCGCAGAGTGTATTCACGGCGGACGGCGCAGGTCAATCCATTTTCTCAAGCGTCTGTTTCATTCGGCGGAAGCCCGTATGAGTGTGGCTTTTCGTCGCATGTGGCGCTTTTCGAAAATTATTGTATACAAAAAAATAACTCATTGTGTTCTATTTGTTGCATCGGGCTGCGGCAGAAACGCGCAGCCCCACGACTTTCCCTATAACAAAATGAGGACGGCACCATGAGCGCTTTAACCTTGAAAGTCGCAGTCAATCTGGTCAGCGAAGCCATCAGCGTCGGGCGCGGCATCAACGCCGCACCGCTGACCATCGCGGTGCTCGATACCGGCGGCCACCTGATCGCCCTGCAACGCGAAGACGGCGCCAGCCTGCTGCGCCCCAACATCGCCATCGGCAAAGCCTGGGGCGCCATCGCCCTGGGCAAAGGCTCGCGCCTGCTGGCCCAGGACGCGCAACAACGCCCGGCCTTCATTGCCGCCCTCAACAGCCTGGGCCAGGGCAGCGTCGTCCCGGCACCGGGCGGGGTGTTGATTCGCGATCAGGCGGGTGCGTTGCTGGGGGCGATCGGGATCAGCGGGGATTTGTCGGACGTGGATGAGCAGGTGGCGATTAAAGCGGTGGAGGCGCTGGATTTGAGGGCGGATGGCGGGGTGGTTTCCTGAATTTGCGTTGATTGAGCTATCGCCATCGCGAGCAGGCTCACTCCTACATTGGATTCGCGTCGGACACAAAATGTCTGAACGCCACAATCCCCCTGTAGGAGTGAGCCTGCTCGCGATAGCTTTCGCCCAGACACATCCTGCCAACAGTCTCCCGATCCATTTGCCTCCCTCCGGACTAGCCTTTTATGAATTGATCATAGGAGGCAAAGGAATGCCGGATTTACCTGCTGCGCATAAATTGCGAGTCGGACGATATGCCGAAGTCAGCCGAATCTATCTGCTGACCAGTAACACTCATCAACGAAGACCGATTTTTACAGATTTTGCCTTGGGTAAACTGGTCGCCGACCAATTCCAGAATGCGCAAGAATCGGGATTGGTAAATTCACTGGCCTGGGTCGTTATGCCGGACCATTTCCACTGGTTGATTGAATTACGAACCGGTTCATTAAGTGAGCTGATGCAAAAAACCAAGTCGCTGAGCACCAGGTCTGTCAGGCAAGCGACTGGTGAAAACGGCATGCTCTGGCAGAGAGGTTTTCATGATCGGGCGCTGCGAAAGGAAGATGACCTGGTGAAAATGGCGCGGTATGTCGTAGCCAACCCATTGCGCGCTGGGCTGGTTGAGAAGCTTGGCGAATATCCGCTTTGGGGGGCGATCTGGGTTTGAGCTGAGACCGCGTCGCCTCGATCGCGAGCAGGCTCACTCCTACATTTTGGAATGCGTTCCCCTGTAGGAGTGAGCCTGCTCGCGATAGCGTCGCTACGGTCTATCAGTCCGGCTCACACCCCTTCAACACCAACCGGATAATCGTTTGCGCGGCCGCTTCATAATCCGCCTCATCCAGCTTGTCCTTGCCAGTTACTGCAGAAATCTGCCAGTCGAAGTCGGCATACGTCTGGGTCGCGGCCCAGATGCTGAACATCAGGTGGTTGGGGTCGATCGGGGCGATCTGGCCGCGGTCGATCCAGCTCTGGATGCAGGCGATGTTGTGTTTGGCCTGGGCGTTCAGTTGTTCGACCAGGTCGGCGTTCAGGTGCGGGGCGCCGTGCATGATTTCGCTGGCGAACACCTTGGAGGCGAAGGGCAGGTCGCGGGAGATGCGGATCTTCGAGCGGATGTAGCCGCTGAGCACTTCGCTCGGCACGCCGTCCGGGTTGAACGGTGTCGAGGCCTGCAGAATCGGCTCGATGATGCTTTCCAGGACCTCGCGGTAGAGGTTTTCCTTGGATTTGAAGTAGTAGTAGACGTTGGGCTTGGGCAGTCCCGCCTTGGCGGCGATGTCGCTGGTTTTGGTCGCCGCGAAGCCCTTGTCGGCAAACTCCTCGCTGGCGGCACGCAGGATCAGTTCTTTGTTGCGCTCGCGGATTGTGCTCATAAACCCGGTGGTTCCTTGCCTGTTCTGGCGGTGGCGCATGGTAGCACCGGCCTCGCGCGGCGCTCAACAATGCACCACGTGGCCCGCGGTCGCGTTATGCTTCGCAACATTAATACACAGAAGGAAACAGGATTCATGGCAGGAAGCAGTTTGCTGGTGCTGATCGACGACATCGCCACCGTTCTGGATGACGTGGCGTTGATGACCAAAATGGCCGCCAAGAAGACTGCCGGCGTGCTCGGTGACGATCTGGCGCTCAACGCCCAGCAGGTCTCCGGTGTGCGTGCCGAGCGCGAGATTCCCGTGGTCTGGGCCGTGGCGAAGGGCTCGTTCGTCAACAAACTGATCCTGGTGCCATCGGCGCTGGCGATCAGTGCGTTCGTGCCGTGGCTGGTCACGCCATTGTTGATGGTCGGTGGTGCCTATCTGTGCTTCGAGGGGTTTGAAAAGCTCGCGCACAAATTTCTCCACAGCAAGACCGAAGACGAGGCCGAGCATGCGCAGTTGACCGAGGCGGTCGCGGACCCGGCGACCGATCTGGTGGCCTATGAGAAGGACAAGATCAAAGGCGCGATCCGCACCGACTTTATCCTCTCGGCAGAAATCATCGCGATCACCCTCGGTACCGTGGCGGATGCTTCGCTGACTCAGCAGGTGGTTGTCATGTCCGGCATTGCCATCGTCATGACTGTGGGCGTTTACGGGCTGGTGGCGGGTATCGTCAAACTCGACGATCTCGGCTTGTGGCTGACGCAGAAGCCAGGCCAGTTCGCGAAGAAAACCGGCAGCGTCATCCTCAGCGCCGCGCCGTACATGATGAAAACCCTGTCGGTGGTCGGTACGGCGGCGATGTTCCTGGTCGGCGGCGGCATCCTCACCCACGGCGTGCCGGTGGTGCATCACTGGATCGAAGGCGTCGGTGCGGCGGCAGGCAGCGCCGGGTTTGCGGTGCCGATGCTGCTCAATGGCGTCGCGGGGATCATTGCCGGTGCGGTGGTGCTGGCGGTGGTTTCCGTGGTCGGCAAGCTCTGGCGCGCCGTTAAAGGCTGAACACTGCCCCCTGTAGGCCTTCGCCTGCTCGCGATAGCGGTGTACCGGAAAAACATTTCTTACCTGACAGACCGCTATCGCGAGCAGGCGAAGGCCTACATTTTGATCGCTGTTGTGTCAGTAAAAAGGGCCATTCAATTTTCACTGAATGGCCCTTTTTTGTACCCGCCGAAATTACTCGGCCACCTGCAGCTTGCGCGCCTCGGTGTACACGTATCGCACCTTCTCATACTCGAACGGCGAGTTCATCTGGCCGTAGCGGAAGCTGGTCTGGTAGCGCTTGTCGACCGCACGCAACGCCCAGACTTCCGGATGGTTTGAGCTGACTTCCGAGACGTTGAGGAAGTTGATCGCCGATTCGGCGGTGTAGTCCACGGCGAGGCCCGCAGTGTCACGGATGTTCGACGGGCCGAGGATCGGCAGTACGAAGTAGGCACCGCCCGGTACACCGTAGAAGCCCAACGTCTGACCGAAATCTTCGCTCTGGCGCGGCAGGCCCATGGCGGTGGCCGGGTCCCACAGACCGGCGATGCCGATGGTGGTGTTGAGCAGCAGACGCGCGGTGGTTTCCATCGAACGCTGGCCCTTGAACTGCAACAGGCTGTTGACCAGGTTCGGCACGTCACCGAGGTTGTTGAAGAAGTTGCTCACCCCGGTGCGCACGAAGCTTGGGGTGATGTAGCGGTAGCCATCGACCACCGGCAGGAACACCCATTGGTCGAAGCGATAGTTGAAGTGGTAAACCCGACGGTTCCACGACTCCAGCGGGTCGTAGACGTTCAGCGCGTTGAGCGTCGAGCGCTCGAACTCGCGCTGGTCCAGGCCCGGGTTGAATTTCAGTTTGGTCAGCGGTTCCTTGAAGCCGTCGCTGTCGACCACTACCGGCGCGTTGGCTTTGCTGTTGTCGGCCTGGGCCACGCCTGCACAGAGGAGCGCTGTAATCAGCAGGAGATATTTAGCCACGGAAGAACTCCAGCATGGCGTCGCTGTTGACGCGGTAGTTAAGGTTGCCGCAGTGGCCGCCCAGTGGGTAAAGGGTCAGGCGATCACCGAAGGTCTTGCGCAGGAAACCGAGGTCGCCCGGGCCGAGGATCACGTCGTCGGCGTTGTGCATCACGGCAATTTTCGGGCTGGCTTGCAGGTAATCCTTGAGCGCGTACAGGCTGACCTGATCGATCAGTTGCAGCAGGCTGCCGCCGTCGGTGCGCGCGCGCCACATCGGAATGACCTGCTCGGTGATGTAGCAATCGAAATCGCATTGCAGTGCACGCTTGAGGAACGGCGTGAGACTGGTGCCTTCGGTGATCGGGAATTTTGGCGGCGTGATCAGCCCGCGACGGTTGATCAGGTCGGAAGTGAACGCGATATCGGCCGCCGAGAAGCGGAACGAGGTGCCGATCAGCATCGCCATCTGCTCATTGGTCAGGTGCTGCTTGGACTGTTGGAAGTCATAGAGCAGTGCGTCATTGAGGTCGATGTAACCTTTTTGCTGGAAGTAGCGGGTCAGCTTGGTCAGTACCAGTTCGTAAAAGGTGGTGCTGCTGTTGATGCCTTTGACCTCGGTCTGCACCAGCTTGTCGAGGTTGGTCACCGAGGTATAGAGGTTGACCGGCGGGTTGAGCAGCAGCACTTTCTTGAAGTTGAAGCTGCGGCGCGTCTCATCCAGATGCGCGACGAATGCGGCATCGAGGGCGCCGAGGCTGTAGCCGGTGAGGTAGTACTCGGTCACCGGCAGCTTCGGGTTCTGCGCCCGCACGGCCTGCATCACCCGGTACATGTCTTCGGCGTCTTCCTTGGTTACGCCCGGTGTGGCGAAGCGCGAAGCGGCGCTGATGAAGTCGAAGCTGGTCGGCGACGACAACTGCACGACGTGATAGCCGGCCTTGTAATAGAGCTTTTTCAGGTATTCGTTGAGCGTGCTGTCAAAACGCGCACCGGTGCCGGCAATCAGGAAGATCAGCGGTGCCGGTTTGTCTTGCGTTGCAATGCGATAGGTCAGCTTTTTCACTGCCCAGAAATTGTCCGGGAGAATGAACTCGCGTTCCGGGCGCAGGGTGACGCTGCGATCCGACTGGTTGATGTCGTCATCGAGCGGCAATTCAGGGCGCAGATCCGGCGGCGTCGTGGCAATGGTCGCCTCGAACGGATTGGTCAGGGGGTAGCCATAACTGGCGGCGTCGATATCCACCGCCAGTGCGGACGCACTCAAAATAAGGCCGCTGAACAGCGCGGCGAAGCGCAAGGAACGGAGCATGACTAGATCCCTTAGAGGAAGGTGCCGAATGAAGTTCGCAGGCTATGACCACCGGGCTTGCGCCAAAGTGCCATGCTGCGGCACCAAACAGGCGGAATTCGGAGTAATAGTAGCTGGACGATACACTTTGCACGGCCTGAATGAACAGTTAAGTGTTGTTAGCGCTTGCGTATGCAGGGCGGCAGATTAAGCTGGCCGCCGATTTCCGTAGATTGGAGTGCTCCATGTCCCGCCGCTTGCCCGTGATTGTGCTGCTCGTGCTGTTGCCGTTGTGGCTGGCTGCCAGTTATGCCGCGCGTTATGGCTTTATGGAAGACGGCCAGTGGGTCGGCATCTGCGTTGACGAGGCCAGCCGTTGGGAATGCGTGGTGCGCTCCAACCTCGGGCTGATGATCCATTTCAAGGTATTGGGCTGGGCGGCGCTCGCTGCGGCGCTGATCGGCTTGGTTGTGCCGGGACGGGCAGGGTGGTGGCTGGCGGTGCTGGCGCTGGTGTTCGGCTTGCCAGCGCTGGCGTTGTACAACACCACGTTGGCGGTGTTTGCGGTGGTGATTGGCGGGTTGCGCCTGGTCCGTGAGTCACGCAGCGCCTGATCGGGCGCTATCGCCAGCAGGGCTGGCTCCCACAGGGGATTTTTATTGACACAAATTTTGTGTTCCCACAGATCCAGTGTGGGAGCTAGCCCTGCTAGCGATAAGGCCAGCAGGGCCGGTGCAGATTATCAGGGCCGAACCCGCAGGCAGCGCCAAAGGGCGGCAACCATTAATACACTGACCAACGCCCAACCCCAGGCTTGCTGATTCAGCAACCCTTCCTGATACAACTGCGGCGCAATCCCCGCGCCGACCATGAAGGTCAGCAAGGCGATCTCCCGTCGCGGCACGCTCACCGGGCGGCACACATAAACCAGCGCCGGCAGCACGAACGCCATGCTGGCAAAGCTGCGATAACGCGGATCGAAGACCATCTCCAGCATCATCACCGCCGCAGCAAAACCGGCGGCCGCGACCAGCCAGCCAGCGTGCCGCTCAAACCATTCGAAAGCACGCCCACGCCAGCCAGCGCGCGCACTCAGGGTCAGCGCGGCATGCGCCAACACCAAAAGATTCAACGCGGTAAGCAAACCGACCCACAACCACTCGCTGGCAAACCGCGTAGTCAATCGCGCCAGATCGCCCCAGGCGCCCATCGAGCAAGCGGCGAGGGCGCCCAGCAACGGTAACAGCAGCGCCGAACGTGTTGTCCGAACGCGACCGCCAAGCATCAGCGTGCCGAGAAAAATCGAACCACTAACCGCCAGCCACTCCTTCCAGTACGGCACATTGCTCACCGGCCCGGCGAGCACGCCCTTGTCCTGGCGATCGGCATCGAACAAGCCCCAATAACCGCCGACCGCGCCTTCGCTGCCGCGTTTCCACGGTTGATCAAAGGCTTCGATCAGGTTGTATCGCCAGCCTTCCTTCTCGGCCATCGCCACGAACCCGCGAATGAACTTCGCTTCGTTGACCCGGCTCGGCACGGCGGTCTCACGCTGGCGGCCTTCGCTCGGCCAGCCGGTTTCGCCGATCATCACGTTCTTGGGTGCGAACTTGTTCCCGAACACCTGACGGACATCCGCGACATGCTGCAGCGCCACGTCGATGTTCGACGGATCATCTTCCCAGTACGGCAGTAAATGAATGGTCAGGAAATCCACCGCCGGCGCGACTTCCGGGTGCTTGAGCCAGAAGTCCCAGACATCGGCATAAGTGACCGGCTGCCTGACCTGGCTTTTGACCTTGTTGATCAACCGGGCCAGTTGCGCGCCGGTCACCTCTTTGCGCAGCAGCGCCTCGTTGCCGACGATCACCGCTGTCACCACATCGGGGTTGGCGTTGGCCGATTTGATCAGCAGCTCGACTTCCTGCTCGGTATCCACCGGGTTGCTGTTGACCCAGGCGCCGATCATCAGTTTCAGCCCGTGCTTGCGCGCCAGCTCCGGCAGCGCTTCGAGGCCGGTCATCGAGTAGGTCCGAATGCACTCGAAACGCGTTGCCAGCAGCGCGAGGTCGGCGTCCATGCGCTCCGGGCGCAACTTGAACGGCACGTCGAAGGGTGACTGGTCTTTATCGAACGGCGTGTAGGAGGCGCATTGCAGCTTGTGCGTCGGGGTGGCCGCGTCCGGCAGGATCACCGCTTGGCCGAGCCCGAACCAGAAGCCACCGAGGGCAAACACGCCGAGCAGGCAGGCGAACAGATAGGGCAGAAAAGGAAAACGGGACGTCGCGGTCATGGTCAGGCCGAGTGGCTGCAAAGCGACGCATGTTACCTGCATTTATAGAGGGGTTGGTGAGCCGCATGCTGACGACATGCAAAGTTCGGGCGGATTGTCTGGCGTCAATTATTCAGGCGCGATTAATGGCGTTCTGATGTCGTTTCTCGTTGCCTTGAGGTCGCTGACAGAGCAGGTCGCGGGCCGCTTGAGGTTGATGATCGAACCATCAGTACCCTTTTTGAAAAATCGGCTGATGTTCGGTGTGTGAGGTCCGGCGTGATGGGGGCGCCGTGCACCATAACAATACGTTGACGATGCCCGACATCCGTCGGGCGCAGCATTTCGGGGAAGTAAACGATGAAGATGCGACGACTTTTAGGCGCAGGTGCCGTGCTGGCGCTTGCGATGAGTTCCAGTTTCGCCAACGCTGAAAAACAGACCCTGAACATCGGTTACGTTGACGGCTGGTCCGACAGCGTTGCGACCACCCATGTGGCGGCCGAAGTGATCAAGCAGAAACTCGGTTACGACGTGAAGCTGCAAGCCGTCGCCACCGGGATCATGTGGCAAGGCGTGGCGACCGGTAAGCTCGACGCCATGCTGTCGGCCTGGCTGCCGGTGACCCACGGCGATTACTGGACCAAGAACAAGGATCAGGTCGTCGATTACGGCCCGAACTTCAAGGATGCAAAAATCGGCCTGATCGTGCCGGAGTACGTCAAAGCCAAATCGATTGAAGACCTGAAAACCGATGACACCTTCAAAAACCGCATCGTCGGCATCGATGCCGGTTCAGGCGTGATGCTCAAGACCGATCAGGCGATCAAGGATTACGGTCTCGACAAGTACAGCCTCAAGGCCAGTTCCGGCGCCGGCATGATTGCCGAGCTGACCCGCGCCGAGAAGAAAAACGAGTCCATCGCCGTCACCGGTTGGGTGCCGCACTGGATGTTCGCCAAGTGGAAACTGCGCTTCCTCGACGACCCGAAAGGTGTGTATGGCCAGGCTGAAACCGTCAACAGCATCGGCAGCAAAGGCCTCGAAGCCAAGGCCCCGGAAGTGGCGAAATTCCTGAAGAACTTCCAGTGGGCGTCGAAAGACGAAATCGGCGAAGTCATGCTGGCGATCCAGGATGGTGCCAAGCCTGATGCAGCGGCCAAGGACTGGGTGGCCAAACACCCGGATCGCGTAGCCGACTGGACCAAATAACCGCTTCACCGCAATTCCCTGTAGGAGTGAGCCTGCTCGCGATGGCGTCCCGTCAGTTGATAGAAATGTCGACTGACACGACGCCATCGCGAGCAGGCTCACTCCTACAGTTGTTTTGGGTTTACCGGATAATGGCAAATACGTCATGGCCATCTACTACTAAGGTCGTCTGGAACCTCTCTCGCAGCCGCATACATTAGCTACGTTCCAACAATAATCTGTGCTGCGAGGATAAAAACAATGAACGACAGCATTTACCTCTCGATTCAAAACAGTCCCCGATTCAAGGAGCTGGTCAAGAAAAGGGAACGATTCGCCTGGATTCTCTCGGCAATCATGCTTGGGCTGTACTCCGCATTCATCCTGCTGATCGCGTACGGGCCGCATGTGCTCGGGGCGAAACTCAGTCCGGAATCTTCGATTACCTGGGGCATCCCGATCGGTGTCGGCCTGATCCTTTCGGCCTTCGTCCTGACCGGCATCTACGTGCGCCGCGCCAATGGCGAGTTCGACGACCTGAACAATGCGATTCTCAAGGAGGCTCAGCAATGATCCGGCGTCTACTTGCTCTACTAAGCATTGCCGCGTTCGCGCCCGGCGCCTGGGCCGCTGATGCCCTGACCGGTGCCGTGGCCAAACAACCGCTGAACATCCCGGCGATCCTGATGTTCGTGGCTTTCGTCGGCGCGACGCTGTACATCACCTACTGGGCTTCGAAGAAAAACAACTCGGCCGCCGATTATTACGCGGCGGGCGGCAAGATCACCGGTTTCCAGAACGGTCTGGCGATTGCCGGTGACTACATGTCGGCGGCGTCCTTTTTGGGGATTTCCGCGCTGGTGTTCACCTCCGGCTACGATGGCCTGATCTACTCGATCGGCTTCCTGGTGGGCTGGCCGATCATTCTGTTCCTGATCGCCGAGCGTCTGCGGAACCTGGGTAAATACACCTTTGCCGATGTGGCGTCCTACCGCCTCGGGCAAACCCAGATTCGCACCCTGTCGGCCTGCGGTTCGCTGGTGGTGGTGGCGTTCTACCTGATCGCGCAAATGGTCGGTGCCGGCAAGCTGATCCAGCTGCTGTTCGGCCTTGATTACCACGTTGCGGTGATCCTGGTCGGTGTGCTGATGTGCATGTACGTGCTGTTCGGCGGCATGCTGGCGACCACTTGGGTGCAGATCATCAAGGCTGTGCTGCTGCTGTCCGGTGCCTCGTTCATGGCGCTGATGGTCATGAAGCACGTTGGCTTCGATTTCAACACGCTGTTCTCCGAAGCGATCAAGGTTCACGCCAAGGGCGAAGCGATCATGAGCCCGGGCGGTCTGGTCAAGGATCCGATTTCGGCGTTCTCGCTGGGTCTGGCGCTGATGTTCGGCACCGCTGGCCTGCCGCACATTCTGATGCGCTTCTTCACCGTGAGTGACGCGAAAGAAGCCCGCAAGAGCGTGCTCTACGCGACCGGTTTCATCGGTTATTTCTACATCCTGACCTTCATCATCGGCTTTGGCGCGATCCTGCTGGTCAGCACCAACCCTGCCTTTAAAGATGCAGCGGGCGCCTTGCTCGGTGGCAACAACATGGCGGCGGTGCACCTGGCCAACGCGGTCGGGGGCAGCATTTTCCTCGGCTTCATCTCGGCGGTAGCGTTCGCGACCATTCTCGCTGTGGTGGCTGGCCTGACGCTGGCGGGTGCTTCGGCGGTGTCTCATGACCTGTATGCCAGTGTGATCAAGAAGGGCAAGGCCAACGAGAAGGATGAGATTCGCGTGTCGAAGATCACCACCATCGCTCTGGCGGTGTTGGCGATCGGTCTGGGCATTCTGTTCGAAAGCCAGAACATTGCGTTCATGGTCGGCCTGGCGTTCTCGATCGCAGCCAGCTGCAACTTCCCGGTGCTGCTGCTTTCGATGTACTGGAAGAAGTTGACCACGCGCGGTGCGATGATTGGCGGCTGGTTGGGGTTGATCAGTGCGGTCGGCTTGATGATTCTTGGCCCGACCATTTGGGTGCAGATTCTGCATCATGAGAAGGCGATCTTCCCTTACGAGTACCCGGCGCTGTTTTCGATGATCATTGCCTTTATCGGGATCTGGTTCTTCTCGATCACTGACAAGTCGGCGGCGGCGGACAACGAGCGGGCGCTGTTCTTCCCGCAGTTTGTGCGTTCGCAGACTGGGTTGGGGGCGAGTGGGGCGGTTTCGCACTAAAGAGCGGTTTTTAGCTGCAAGCTGCAAGCTGTAAGCTGTAAGCTGTAAGCTGTAAGAGAGTGCCCTGATCGAGAGATTGGGGCATTTTTTTGTGGGCGGTTATTGGTTGTTTTGGTGTATATCCGTTGCTGCGGTAACGGCTGCTTAGGGTTTCGCCCTTACGGCGACTCACTTTTTTTACAAACGCCTAAAAAAAGTAAGCAAAAAAACGCTTGCTCCTACGTACGGCCCTCGCAGGCTCGGGTCCCTTCGCTCCGGGATCGATCCGGGCGCAGCGGCTACGGTTTGCTGCGCTGCACCTCCTTCCGCTGTGTCTGGCTGCGCCAGACGGTCGCTGCGCTCCCACCCCCGGATCAATCCCTCCACTCAGCCTTCCGACGTCGCCGGTGACGCAAGATCAAAAGCACTCGAGCTAACGCTCATTGTATTGAGTGGTTAGAAGCGTTGCGGTTGGCTTTGGATTTGTGGTGTGGCTGCCCCTCACCCCAGCCCTCTCCCCGAGGAGAGGGAGCCGATTTCGGTTGGTTTCGAAACTTTGCATTCGACTCGGTATCGCAGGTTGGCGTATCTCTCGCATCCACCGCGGTCAGTCCCCTCTCCCTCCGGGAGAGGGCTAGGGTGAGGGGCTTTTGATTTTGCTCTTGCTCTCGCTCTTGCTCTTGCTCTTGATCTTTTGCCCCTTCGGCAGGCTGAGTGAAGGGATTGATCCGGGCGTGGGAGCGTAGCGACCGTACGACGAAGTCGTACACAGCGGAAGGAGGTGCAGCGAAGCAAACCGTAGCCGCTGCGCCCGGATCGATTCCGTAACGAAGGAACCCCGAGCCCCAGCGAGGGGCCGAACGCCGGGGCAAAGCCTTTTGCTTACTTTTCGCTGGGCCGGCACTCCGGCGTCTGGAAAAGTGAGTCGCTGTAAGAGCGAAACCGCCAGCGGCAACACCCGCAGCAAGGGATATGCCAACCCCCCCCAAACAAAAACGGCCTCTATATAAGAGGCCGTTCCTGACACACCACTAAACCATCAAAACCTTACTTACGGTCTTCCAGCTTAACGATGTCACGCGACTCATAACCCGTGTACAGCTGGCGCGGACGGCCAATCTTGTACGGGCTGGAGAGCATTTCCTTCCAGTGCGAAATCCAGCCAACAGTACGTGCCAGGGCGAAGATCACGGTGAACATGCTGGTCGGAATGCCGATCGCCTTGAGGATGATCCCCGAGTAGAAGTCGACGTTCGGGTACAGCGAGCGTTCGATGAAGTACGGGTCGGTCAGGGCGATCTCTTCCAGGCGCATGGCCAGTTCGAGTTGCGGATCGTTGTTGATGCCCAGTTCCTTCAATACTTCGTCGCAGGTCTGCTTCATTACAGTCGCGCGAGGGTCGCGGTTCTTGTAGACGCGGTGACCGAAGCCCATCAGCTTGAACGGATCGTTCTTGTCCTTGGCCTTGGCGATGAATTTGTCGATGTTCGAGACATCGCCGATTTCATCGAGCATGGTCAGTACGGCTTCGTTCGCACCGCCGTGGGCAGGGCCCCACAGTGCGGCGATACCGGCGGCGATACAGGCGAACGGGTTGGCACCCGAAGAACCGGCCAGACGCACGGTGGAGGTCGACGCGTTCTGCTCGTGGTCGGCGTGGAGGATGAAGATCCGGTCCATGGCCTTGGCAAGCACCGGGCTGATCGGTTTGATCTCGCACGGAGTGTTGAACATCATGTGCAGGAAGTTTTCCGCGTACGTCAGGTCGTTGCGCGGGTACATCATGGGTTGGCCCATGGAGTACTTGTAAACCATCGCTGCCAGGGTTGGCATCTTCGCAACCAGACGGATCGCGGAGATTTCGCGATGCTGCGGGTTATTGATGTCCAGAGAGTCGTGGTAGAAAGCCGAGAGGGCGCCGACTACACCGCACATGACGGCCATCGGGTGGGCGTCGCGACGGAAACCGTTGAAGAAGGTTTTCAGCTGCTCGTGAACCATGGTGTGGTTTTTCACGGTGCTGACGAACTGGGCCTTCTGTTCTGCCGTCGGCAATTCGCCGTTGAGCAGCAGGTAGCAGGTTTCCAGGTAGTCCGACTTTTCAGCCAGCTGTTCGATCGGGTAGCCGCGGTGCAGCAGAATGCCGTTGTCGCCGTCGATATAGGTGATTTTCGACTCGCACGAGGCGGTCGACATGAAACCCGGGTCGAACGTGAAGCGGCCCGTGGCCGTCAGGCTCCGAACATCGATTACATCGGGACCAACGGTGCCGGTTAAAATGGGCAGCTCGACGGGGGCTGCGCCCTCGATGATCAACTGCGCTTTTTTGTCAGCCATGTGGCCTCCTATTTATGCTTGAACCATCAGACAGACCCCCCACGCAGGGCCCGCACCACTATAGTGAGATAAATTCGAATGTCAATTTGCCTAAAGTCTTGCTCCAGAAGGCTTTAAGCGCACTTTTTCCTCGAAATTGACTGCCATTTACGCCTTTTATGCGACTTGTGCAATCCGCTATTGGGGGTAGGTGAACGCGTTGTCATTAGTAGCCTAACTGTCTATACTCGGCCACCGACCGCCAAGGGCTTTTGGGCTTGCTTTCATTGGGGGTCGCATCCCTGGGTGGTGGTTACCTGACCAGTGCACTCCCCAACAACTTTGCCCTGATTGTTAGGGGCTCTTCAGTGTGAAAAAAAAGCCGTGAAAAGCCAACGACCTGTAAACCTAGACCTAAGGACCATCAAACTCCCAGTCACTGCTTACACGTCCATTCTTCACCGTATCTCCGGTGTCATCCTCTTCGTGTGCCTTGCCATCATGCTTTATGCATTGGACAAGTCGCTGAGCTCCGAGGAAGGCTTCGGTCAGGTGAAAGCGTGTCTGACCAGTCCGCTAGCCAAGCTAGTGATTTGGGGCATCCTGTCCGCTCTGCTGTATCACCTGGTAGCCGGTGTGCGCCACTTGATCATGGACATGGGCATCGGTGAGACGCTGGAAGGCGGCAAACTGGGCTCGAAAATCGTTATCGCCGTTTCCGTGGTGGTAATCGTTCTGGCAGGAGTCTGGATATGGTAACTAACGTCACTAACCTGTCGCGTTCGGGCCTCTATGACTGGATGGCGCAACGTGTGTCTGCGGTCGTTCTCGCGGCTTACTTCATTTTCCTGATCGGATACATCGTCGCCAACCCTGGCCTCGAGTATGCCCAGTGGCATGAACTGTTCGCCCACAACGGAATGCGTATTTTCAGCCTGCTGGCCCTTGTTGCTCTGGGCGCTCACGCCTGGGTCGGCATGTGGACCATCGCGACCGACTACCTGACGCCAATGGCGTTCGGCAAGTCCGCAACGGCAATACGTTTCCTTTTCCAGGCAGTTTGCGGCGTTGCGATGTTCGCTTACTTCGTCTGGGGTGTGCAGATTCTCTGGGGTATCTGAGTCATGGCTAACATTCCAACGATTTCTTTCGACGCCATCATTATTGGTGGTGGCGGTGCCGGCATGCGCGCTGCGCTGCAGCTGGCACAGGGCGGGCACAAGACTGCGGTGATCACCAAGGTCTTCCCGACCCGTTCGCACACTGTTTCCGCCCAGGGCGGCATCACCTGCGCCATCGCGTCCGCTGATCCGAACGATGACTGGCGCTGGCACATGTACGATACCGTCAAGGGTTCCGACTACATCGGTGACCAGGACGCGATCGAATACATGTGTCAGGAAGGCCCGGCTGCGGTGTTCGAGCTGGACCACATGGGTCTGCCGTTCTCGCGTACCGAGCAAGGCCGTATCTACCAGCGTCCGTTCGGCGGTCAGTCCAAGGACTATGGCAAGGGCGGTCAGGCTGCACGTACTTGCGCCGCTTCCGACCGTACCGGTCACGCGCTGCTGCACACCCTTTATCAGGGCAACCTGAAAGCCGGCACCACGTTCCTCAACGAGTACTACGCTGTCGATCTGGTGAAAAACCAGGAAGGCGAGTTCGTGGGTGTGATCGCGATCTGCATCGAAACCGGCGAAACTTCGTACATCCGCGCCAAGGCCACCGTTCTGGCCACTGGCGGTGCAGGCCGTATCTACGCCTCCACCACCAATGCCCTGATCAACACCGGTGACGGCGTTGGCATGGCCCTGCGTGCCGGCGTGCCGGTGCAGGACATCGAAATGTGGCAGTTCCACCCGACCGGCATCGCCGGCGCCGGTGTACTGGTGACCGAAGGTTGCCGTGGTGAAGGTGGATACCTGATCAACAAGCACGGCGAGCGTTTCATGGAGCGTTATGCTCCGAACGCCAAAGACCTTGCCGGTCGTGACGTGGTTGCCCGTTCGATGGTTAAAGAAATCATCGCCGGCAACGGCTGCGGTCCGAATGGCGACCACGTAATGCTCAAACTCGACCACCTGGGCGAGGAAGTGCTGCACAGCCGTCTGCCAGGCATCTGCGAACTGTCGAAGACGTTTGCACACGTTGACCCTGTGGTTGCGCCGGTTCCGGTTGTTCCGACCTGCCACTACATGATGGGCGGCGTTGCCACCAACATTCATGGCCAGGCGATCACCCAGAACGCCGAAGGTCAGGACCAGATCATTCCTGGCCTGTTCGCGGTCGGTGAAGTGGCTTGCGTATCGGTTCACGGTGCCAACCGTCTGGGCGGCAACTCGCTGCTCGACCTGGTGGTATTCGGTCGCGCTGCCGGCCTGCACCTGGAAAAGGCCCTGACCGACGGCATCGAATACGACGACGCTACCGAGTCTGACATCGAAGCTGCCCTGTCGCGCCTGAACGCACTGAACAACCGTACCGACGGTGAAGACGTTGCGACCCTGCGTCGCGAGCTGCAAAGCTGCATGCAGAACTACTTCGGCGTATTCCGTACTGGCGAATACATGCAGAAAGGCATCGCTCAGCTTGCTGACCTGCGTGCCCGCATCGCCAACGTGAAGATCAACGACAAGTCGCAGGCGTTCAACACTGCACGAATCGAAGCGCTGGAGCTGCAAAACCTGCTTGAGGTGGCTGAAGCTACCGCCATCGCGGCCGAAGTACGTAAAGAGTCCCGCGGCGCGCACGCTCGTGAAGACTTTGAAGACCGTGACGACGAAAACTGGCTGTGCCACACCCTGTACTTCCCGGGTGACAAGCGCGTCACCAAGCGTGCCGTCAACTTCTCGCCGAAGACTGTTCCGACTTTCGAACCTAAAGTCCGGACTTATTAAGGGGTGACCGCCATGTTGCAAGTCAGTGTTTATCGCTACAACCCTGATCAGGACGCTGCGCCGTTCATGCAGGATTTCCAGGTCGATACCGGTGGTAAAGACCTGATGGTGCTCGACGTGCTGGCCCTGATCAAAGAGCAGGACGAAGGTTTCTCCTATCGTCGCTCTTGCCGTGAAGGCGTCTGCGGCTCCGACGGCATGAACATCAACGGCAAGAACGGCCTGGCGTGCATCACGCCGCTGTCCGCCGTTGTAAAAGGTAACAAGTTGATCGTTCGCCCACTGCCAGGTCTGCCGGTTATCCGTGACCTGGTCGTCGATATGAGCATCTTCTACAAGCAATACGAGAAGGTGAAGCCTTACCTGCAGAACGACACGCCGGCTCCGGCCATCGAACGTCTGCAGTCGCCGGAAGAACGTGAAAAGCTCGACGGTCTGTACGAGTGCATCCTGTGCGCCTGCTGCTCGACTTCGTGCCCGTCGTTCTGGTGGAACCCTGACAAGTTCCTCGGTCCTGCTGCACTGCTGCAAGCCTACCGCTTCCTGGCCGACAGCCGTGACACCAAGACCAGCGAGCGTCTGGCTTCGCTCGATGACCCGTTCAGCGTTTTCCGCTGCCGGGGCATCATGAACTGCGTCAACGTATGTCCGAAAGGCCTGAACCCGACTAAGGCCATCGGTCACATCCGTAACATGTTGCTTTCGAGCGGCGTGTGATTCAGCTGCTGTAACGTTGCACCGTAGAGGCTGTGGCGCGGGCTTCAACCCGCGTCATGGCTATAACCAGAGCAGTAGCCACAAGCTGCCGCTCTTATTTTGAAGAAATGAGACAAGCAGGGGCATCCGGGCTGGTACCCGGACTATCAGTGTGATCCTAAGTGGCTTGTTTTAGTCGCTGCATTCGGACTTCTGCAAGTTTGCTCGGTGTCGACGCCGATGGTGTTCCCCTAACCGAGGGTGACCAAGCATGCAAGAAAGCGTGATGCAGCGCATGTGGAACAGCGCCTACCTTTCAGGTGGAAACGCTGCCTATGTGGAAGAGCTTTATGAGCTCTACCTGCACGACCCTAACGCTGTGCCAGAAGAGTGGCGCACCTACTTTCAGAAGTTGCCAGCCGACGGCAACTCTGCCACTGATGTTTCGCACTCCACGATTCGCGATCATTTCGTACTGCTGGCAAAGAACCAGCGCCGCGCCCAACCGGTTTCCGCCGGCAGCGTGAGCAGTGAGCACGAGAAGAAGCAAGTTGAAGTGTTGCGATTGATCCAGGCCTACCGTATGCGTGGCCACCAGGCAGCCCAGCTTGACCCGCTGGGACTGTGGCAGCGTCCTGCACCTGCAGACCTGTCGATCAATCATTACGGCTTGACCAATGCCGATCTTGATACGACCTTCCGTGCCGGCGACCTGTTCATCGGCAAAGAGGAAGCGAGCCTACGCGAAATTCACGAAGCGTTGCAGCAGACATATTGCCGCACCATCGGCGCTGAATTCACGCACATCACCGATTCCGAGCAGCGCCAGTGGTTCCAGCAGCGTCTGGAAAGCGTGCGTGGTCGTCCGACGTACTCCGCCGACATCAAGAGCCACCTGCTTGAGCGCGTGACCGCCGGTGAAGGCCTGGAAAAATACCTCGGTACCAAATACCCGGGCACCAAGCGTTTCGGTCTGGAAGGCGGCGAAAGCCTGATTCCGATGCTCGACGAACTGATCCAGCGTTCCGGCTCGTACGGCACCAAGGAAGTCGTCATCGGCATGGCCCACCGTGGCCGTCTGAACGTGCTGGTCAACACCTTCGGCAAAAACCCGCGCGAGCTGTTCGACGAGTTCGAAGGCAAGAAGAAGGTCGAGCTGGGTTCCGGTGACGTGAAATATCACCAGGGCTTCTCGTCCAACGTGATGACCGCCGGCGGTGAAGTTCACCTGGCCATGGCGTTCAACCCGTCCCACCTGGAAATCGTTTCTCCGGTGGTCGAAGGTTCGGTGCGTGCCCGTCAGGACCGTCGTAACGACGCGACCGGCGAGAAAGTGCTGCCGATCTCCATCCACGGTGACGCGGCATTCGCCGGTCAGGGCGTGGTCATGGAAACCTTCCAGATGTCGCAGACCCGCGGTTTCAAGACCGGCGGTACCGTGCACATCGTGATCAACAACCAGGTGGGTTTCACCATCAGCAACCCGCTGGACTCGCGCTCCACCGAGTACGCCACCGACGTTGCCAAGATGATCCAGGCGCCGATCCTCCATGTAAATGGCGATGATCCGGAAGCCGTGCTGTTCGTGACTCAGCTCGCCATCGACTACCGCATGCAGTTCAAGCGTGACGTGGTGATTGATCTGGTCTGCTACCGTCGTCGCGGCCACAACGAGGCCGACGAGCCAAGCGGCACCCAGCCACTGATGTATCAGCAGATCACCAAGCAGCGCACTACCCGTGAGCTGTACGCCGATCGTCTGACCCAGGCCGGTGTCCTCGACGCTGAACGTGTTCAGGCCAAGGTCGACGAATACCGCAACGCGCTTGACAACGGTCTGCACGTGGTGAAATCGCTGGTCAAAGAGCCGAACAAAGAGCTGTTCGTCGACTGGCGTCCGTATCTGGGCCACGCCTGGACTGCGCGTCATGACACGCGTTTCGATCTGAAAACCCTGCAAGAGCTGTCCGCCAAGCTGCTGGAAATCCCGGAAGGCTTCGTGGTTCAGCGTCAGGTCGCGAAGATCTACGAAGACCGTCAGAAGATGCAAGCCGGCGGCCTGCCGATCAACTGGGGTTACGCCGAAACCATGGCGTACGCGACCCTGGCGTTCGAAGGTCACCCGATTCGCATGACCGGTCAGGACATCGGCCGCGGTACGTTCTCGCACCGTCACGCTGTGCTGCACAACCAGAAAGACGCGGGCACCTACATTCCGCTGCAGAACCTGTACGACGGTCAGCCACGCTTCGACCTGTACGACTCGTTCCTCTCGGAAGAAGCGGTACTGGCCTTCGAATATGGCTACTCGACCACCACGCCAAACGCGCTGGTGATCTGGGAAGCCCAGTTCGGCGACTTCGCCAACGGTGCGCAGGTCGTGATCGACCAGTTCATCACCAGCGGTGAGCACAAGTGGGGCCGTCTCTGCGGTCTGACCATGTTGCTGCCACACGGTTATGAAGGTCAGGGCCCTGAGCACAGCTCGGCACGTCTTGAGCGTTACCTGCAGCTGTGCGCCGAGCACAACATTCAGGTGTGCATGCCGACCACGCCGGCACAGATCTACCACTTGCTGCGCCGCCAGGTGATCCGCCCGCTGCGCAAGCCGCTGGTCGTGCTGACGCCGAAGTCGCTGCTGCGCCACAAGCTGGCCATCTCGACGCTGGAAGATCTGGCCGAAGGTTCGTTCCAGACCGTGATCCCGGAAATCGACGCACTGGACCCGAAAAAGGTCGAGCGCGTGGTTCTGTGCAGCGGCAAGGTCTACTACGACCTGCTGGAAAAACGCCGTGCCGAAGGCCGCGAAGATATCGCCATCGTGCGTATCGAGCAGCTGTATCCGTTCCCTGAGGACGACTTGAAGGAAGTCCTGGCTCCATACACCAACGTCAAGCATGCCGTGTGGTGTCAGGAAGAGCCGATGAACCAGGGTGCCTGGTACTGCAGCCAGCATCACTTGCGTCGCAGCGTCGCAAACCTCGACAAGACTCTCGTACTTGAGTACGCGGGCCGTGACGCTTCGGCTGCACCTGCTTGTGGTTACGCATCGATGCACGCCGAGCAGCAGGAAAAACTGCTGCAAGACGCGTTTACCGTTTAACGCCTTCGCGCTGACTGAAACCGAATTTTAAGGACCCACAGATAATGGCTATCGAAATCAAAGCCCCGTCATTCCCGGAATCGGTTGCCGATGGCACCGTTGCCACCTGGCACAAGAAACCAGGCGAGGCCGTCAAGCGTGACGACCTGATCGTCGACATCGAGACCGACAAGGTCGTGCTGGAAGTGTTGGCCGAAGCCGACGGCGTGCTGGGCGCAATCGTTGCCGAAGAGGGCGCTACCGTACTGTCGAACCAGGTCCTGGGCTCGATCGAAGAAGGCAGCGCTGCTGCCGCTGCTCCAGCCGCCGCCGCTGCTCCGGCCGCTACTGCCGCTGCCGCACCGGCTGCTGCCGATGGCGAAGACGACCCGATCGCGGCTCCCGCTGCACGCAAGCTGGCTGAAGAGAACGGCATCAACATCGCTTCCGTTGCCGGCACCGGCAAGGGCGGTCGTGTGACCAAGGAAGACGTGGTTGCTGCTGTTGCTGCGAAGAAAGCCGCTCCGGCTGCCGCGCCTGCCAAGGCTGCTGCTCCTTCGGCCGCTGCTCCAGTGTTCGCCGCTGGCGACCGCGTCGAGAAGCGCGTACCGATGACCCGCGTACGTGCCACCGTGGCCAAGCGTCTGGTTGAAGCACAGTCGAACATGGCCATGCTGACCACGTTCAACGAAGTCGACATGACCGAAGTCATGGCCCTGCGTTCGAAGTACAAGGACCTGTTCGAGAAGTCCCACAACGGCGTGCGACTGGGCTTCATGTCGTTCTTCGTCAAAGCAGCTACCGAGGCACTGAAGCGCTTCCCGGCTGTCAACGCATCGATCGACGGCGGCGACATCGTTTACCACGGCTACGCGGACATCGGCGTTGCCGTTTCCAGCGACCGTGGCCTGGTTGTTCCGGTTCTGCGTAACGCCGAGCTGATGAGCCTGGCGGAAATCGAAGGCGGCATCGCCACGTTCGGCAAGAAAGCCCGTGACGGCAAACTGTCGATGGACGAGATGACCGGTGGTACCTTCACCATCACCAACGGTGGTACCTTCGGTTCGATGATGTCGACGCCGATCGTCAACCCGCCGCAGGCAGCGATTCTGGGCATGCACAACATCATCCAGCGTCCTATGGCCATCAACGGTCAGGTCGTGATCCGTCCGATGATGTACCTGGCACTGTCCTACGATCACCGTCTGATCGATGGCAAAGAAGCTGTGACCTTCCTGGTGACCATCAAGAACCTGCTGGAAGATCCGGCTCGTCTGTTGCTGGATATCTAAGAAACAGCTGCAAGCTTTCAGCTACAAGCCTCAAGCTCAAGACGAGCCGGTGGGCTTGCAGCTTGAAGCTTGCGGCTTGTAGCTTTATTGCTAAAGAGGATTTTTTGAATGTCGCAGAAATTTGACGTAGTAGTGATCGGTGCTGGCCCTGGTGGCTACGTAGCCGCCATCAAGGCCGCGCAACTGGGCCTGAGCACTGCCTGCATCGAGAAGTACACCGACGCTGAAGGCAAGCAAGCCCTGGGCGGTACCTGCCTGAACGTGGGTTGCATTCCGTCCAAGGCACTGCTCGACAGCTCCTGGAAGTACAAGGAAGCGAAAGAAAGCTTCAATGTTCACGGTATCTCGACCGGCGAAGTCAAAATGGACGTCGCTGCGATGGTTGGCCGCAAGGCTGGCATCGTCAAGAACCTGACCGGCGGCGTTGCCACCCTGTTCAAGGCCAACGGCGTAACTTCGATCCAGGGCCACGGCAAACTGCTGGCTGGCAAGAAAGTCGAAGTCACCAAGCCGGACGGCTCGGTTGAAGTCATCGAAGCGGAAAACGTCATCCTCGCGCCAGGTTCGCGTCCGATCGACATTCCACCGGCTCCGGTTGACCAGAAAGTCATCGTCGATTCGACCGGTGCTCTGGAATTCCAGTCCGTACCTAAACGTCTGGGCGTGATCGGCGCTGGCGTGATCGGCCTGGAACTGGGTTCGGTATGGTCGCGTCTGGGTGCAGAAGTGACTGTGCTCGAAGCGCTGGACACCTTCCTGATGGCAGCGGACACCGCGGTTTCCAAGGAAGCGCTGAAAACCCTGACCAAACAGGGTCTGGACATCAAGCTGGGCGCTCGCGTGACCGGTTCGAAAGTCAACGGCGAAGAAGTCGTGGTGAACTACACCGACGCCAACGGCGAACAGACCATCACGTTCGACAAGCTGATCGTAGCCGTTGGTCGCCGCCCGGTGACCACTGATCTGCTCGCAGCCGACAGCGGCGTAGCCCTCGACGAGCGCGGTTTCATCGCCGTCGACGAGCACTGCGTAACCGCCGTACCGGGCGTATTCGCCATCGGTGACGTGGTTCGCGGCATGATGCTGGCGCACAAGGCGTCCGAAGAAGGCATCATGGTCGTCGAGCGCATCAAGGGCCACAAGGCTCAGATGAACTATGATTTGATCCCTTCGGTTATTTATACTCACCCGGAAATCGCGTGGGTTGGCAAAACCGAGCAGGCGCTGAAGGCCGAAGGCGTTGAAGTCAACGTCGGCACCTTCCCGTTCGCAGCTTCCGGCCGTGCCATGGCCGCCAACGATACCGGTGGTTTCGTCAAGGTCATCGCCGACGCCAAGACCGACCGCGTATTGGGTGTGCACGTGATTGGCCCGAGCGCTGCAGAACTGGTTCAACAGGGCGCAATCGGTATGGAATTCGGCACCAGCGCTGAAGACCTGGGCATGATGGTTTTCTCCCATCCAACCCTGTCCGAAGCCTTGCACGAAGCTGCTCTGGCAGTGAATGGCGGCGCCATCCACGTTGCCAACCGCAAGAAGCGTTAACTGAATAATAAGAAACCACGGCGGTAGCGGCCCGTCGTGAGCCTTGCGAGCAAGACTCACCGCGGAATGTCCGCCGGACGCAGTCTTGCGTAGCGCAGCTACGCAAGCAGCAGTCACAGGTGGCGCGGCACTCAAACGAGCGCAGCGCCGAATGCGCAGTACCTAACGAAGACGGTAAAAAGCATGAATCTTCACGAGTATCAGGGTAAGCAGCTGTTCGCTGAATACGGCCTGCCAGTTTCCACTGGTTACGCAGTAGACACCCCGGAAGCAGCAGCAGAAGCTTGCGACAAAATCGGCGGCAGCGAGTGGGTTGTCAAAGCCCAGGTCCACGCCGGTGGTCGCGGTAAAGCGGGCGGCGTCAAGCTGGTTCGCAGCAAAGAAGACGCCAAAGCCTTCGCACAGCAGTGGCTGGGCAAGCGTCTGGTGACTTACCAGACTGACGCCAACGGCCAGCCAGTCACCAAGATCCTGGTTGAATCGTGCACTGATATCGCTAAAGAGCTGTACCTGGGCGCTGTCGTTGACCGTTCGAGCCGTCGCATCGTGTTCATGGCTTCCACCGAAGGTGGCGTGGACATCGAGAAAATCGCTCACGACACACCAGAAAAAATTCTCAAGGCCACTATCGATCCACTGGTTGGCGCTCAGCCATCCCAGGGTCGCGAGCTGGCATTCCAGCTGGGTCTGGAAGGCAAGCAGGTCACTCAGTTCGCCAAGATCTTCGTAGGTCTGGCCAAACTGTTCAAAGACCACGACCTGGCTCTGCTGGAAGTGAACCCGCTGGTGATCAAGGCTGACGGCGATCTGCACTGCCTGGACGCGAAGATCAACATCGACGCCAACGCCATGTACCGTCAGCCCAAGCTGAAGGCATTCCACGATCCGTCGCAGGACGATCCGCGCGAAGCGCACGCTGCCAAGTTCGAACTGAACTACGTAGCACTGGAAGGCAACATCGGCTGCATGGTCAACGGTGCCGGTCTGGCCATGGGTACCATGGACATCGTCAACCTGCACGGCGGCAAGCCAGCCAACTTCCTCGACGTAGGCGGTGGTGCTACCAAAGAGCGCGTGACCGAAGCATTCAAGATCATCCTGTCCGACAGCAATGTCGCTGCAGTACTGGTCAACATCTTCGGCGGCATCGTTCGCTGCGACATGATTGCCGAAGGCATCATCGGCGCTGTGAAAGAAGTCGGCGTGAAAATCCCGGTTGTTGTTCGTCTTGAAGGCAACAACGCTGAACTGGGCGCTAAAGTACTGGCAGAAAGCGGTTTGAACATCATCGCTGCTACCAGCCTGACCGACGCTGCTCAACAAGTCGTTAAAGCTGCGGAGGGCAAGTAATGAGCGTCCTGATCAATAAAGACACCAAAGTCATCTGCCAGGGTTTCACCGGCGCGCAGGGTACTTTCCACTCCGAACAAGCCATTGCCTACGGCACTAAAATGGTTGGCGGCGTGACGCCGGGCAAGGGTGGTACCACTCACCTGAACCTGCCAGTGTTCAACACTGTGAAAGAAGCCGTAGAAGCCACTGGCGCCACCGCCAGCGTGATCTACGTACCGGCTCCTTTCTGCAAGGACTCGATCCTGGAAGCGGCATTCGGCGGCATCAAGCTGATCGTGTGCATCACCGAAGGCATTCCTACCCTGGACATGCTGGACGCCAAGGTCAAGTGCGACGAGCTGGGCGTAGTCCTGATCGGCCCTAACTGCCCAGGCGTGATCACCCCAGGCGAATGCAAGATCGGCATCATGCCAGGTCACATTCACTTGCCAGGCAAGGTCGGTATCGTTTCGCGTTCCGGCACCCTGACCTACGAAGCTGTGAAGCAGACCACTGACGCCGGTTTCGGTCAGTCGACTTGCGTCGGCATCGGTGGTGACCCGATCCCGGGTTCGAACTTCATCGACATCCTGAAGCTGTTCCAGGAAGACCCGCAGACCGAAGCGATCGTGATGATCGGTGAAATCGGCGGTTCGGCTGAAGAAGAAGCGGCGGCCTACATCAAGGCTAACGTGACCAAGCCGGTTGTTTCCTACATCGCAGGTGTGACTGCTCCTCCGGGCAAGCGCATGGGCCATGCTGGTGCAATCATCTCTGGCGGCAAAGGCACTGCAGACGAAAAATTCGCTGCTCTGCAAGATGCAGGCGTGAAAACCGTGCGTTCGCTGGCAGACATCGGCAAGGCCCTGGCCGAGCTGACTGGCTGGGAAGTGAAGAAGTAAGCTTCGGCTGACTTTTTAGCTCCAGCAACAAAGGCCACCTTCGGGTGGCCTTTGTCGTTTCAGCGCAGCGGCAAGCTGCAAGCTACAAGCTCGAAACTTGCAGCTTGCGGCTGCTTTTCTTATGTAAACGCGACACGGAAACGTCGTGTATCGGATAGTTCGCCCTCTAACAGTGCGTTTTCGTGCCGGATTCGTTAGGCTGGCGGCCATTTTGCAGTGCGTCGCCCACAAGGCAGCCACGCAGCTTCACAGGTCAGTCCCATACGGATCGACAGCATTTCCCTAATCCCACAGGGCAATCCCCCTCTAAATTCCGATTTCAGTAGTGTGGTATTACCTTAATGAAAGTTTTGAAAGGTCAGGACATCCTGGCACTTGGTTTTATGACGTTTGCCCTGTTCGTAGGGGCCGGTAACATCATTTTCCCGCCGATCGTCGGCTTGCAGGCCGGACCTCACGTCTGGATGGCTGCACTGGGCTTTCTGATCACCGCAGTCGGTCTGCCGGTGATTACTGTTGTTGCGCTGGCCAAGGTCGGTGGTGCGATGGATGCGTTGAGCAGCCCGATCGGCAAGATCGCCGGTGGCATTCTTGCGGCGGCCTGCTATCTGGCAGTCGGTCCGTTGTTCGCCACACCGCGAACCGCGACGGTGTCGTTCGAAGTGGGTCTGGCGCCACTGACCGGCGAAAGCCCGTTGGCGCTGTTCCTGTACAGCTCGGTGTACTTCCTGCTGGTGTTCTTCATTTCCCTGTACCCGGGGCGTTTGCTGGACACCGTTGGCCGTTTCCTCGCGCCGCTGAAGATCATTGCGCTCGCGGTACTCGGTATCGCCGCGTTCGCCTTGCCGGCCGGTGATATCGGCCACGGCACGCCCGAGTATGTTGCCGCGCCGTTCTCCCAGGGCTTCATCAATGGTTACCTGACCATGGATACCCTTGGTGCACTGGTGTTCGGCATCGTCATCGTCAACGCGATCCGCTCCCGTGGTGTCGAGTCGCCCAAGCTGATCACCCGTTACGCGATCATCGCCGGGCTGATTGCCGGTGTCGGTCTGGCGCTGGTGTATGTCAGCCTCTTCCGTCTTGGTTCCGGCAGCCATGAAGTAGCGGTCGGTGCGACCAACGGCGCGGCGGTCTTGCACGCTTATGTGCAACACACTTTTGGCTCGCTGGGCAGCGGTTTCCTCGCCGTGCTGATTTCGCTGGCGTGTCTGGTGACTGCGGTCGGCCTGACTTGCGCCTGTGCCGAATACTTCAGCCGCGTGTTGCCGCTGTCGTACAAGACGCTGGTGATCATCCTCGCGGCGTTCTCGCTGCTGGTGTCCAACTTGGGCCTGACCAAACTGATCGCCTTCTCGATCCCGGTACTGACCGCGATCTACCCGCCGTGCATCGTGCTGGTGGCGCTGAGCTTCTGCAAAGACTTCTGGCATGAACATGGCCGCATTCTCGGCCCGGTGATGCTGGTGTCGTTTGTCTTTGGCAGCATCGACGCGCTGAAAGGCGCCGGTCTGGCTGACTGGCTGCCAACCCAGCTCAGCCACCTGCCGCTGAGCGAGCAGGGGCTGGCCTGGCTGGTGCCGTGCGTGATGACGCTGGTGGTTGCTGTGGTGTGCGATCGCCTGCTGGGCAAGCGCAGCGAAGCGGTTGCCTGACCTGTTCTGATCCGCCACAAGCGGATCCCGCAGGATTAAACGGAAATGCCCCGTATCAATCGATACGGGGCATTTTTTATGCGCAGGAGGCAGTGTCTTTTTGGCTGAGCTAACGTCGAAGGGTTGCGTCGCTTTTATGCAGGAGTGAGCCTGCTCGCGATAGCGGTGTGTCAGTCACCGTTAAAGTTGTCTGACACACCGCTATCGCGAGCAGGCTCACTCCTACAGGTACAGCATCTATATTCACAGGGATTTGCATGTCGTTCATCCAAGCCAATCTGATCCATCTGCTCGCCGCGCTCTGGTTTGTCATCTGCTGGGGCGGTTACACCCGTTACGCCACCTGGAAGGCCCGCGACACGGCATGTCTGGCCAGCGTGTTGCACCTGTATCGCGAGGACTGGATGCGCCGCATGCTGCTGCGTGACAACCGTATTGCCGACGCCAGTGTGATTGGCAACCTGGAACGCAACGCCTCGTTCTTCGCCTCCAGCACGTTGATTATTCTCGCGGGCATTCTCACCGTGCTCGGTGCGTCCGACCGGGCTGTGTCGCTGTTGGCGGACATTCCCATGGTCCAGCAGGCGTCGCAGGGCATGTCGGAAATCAAGTTGCTGTGCCTGGCGCTGGTGTTCGTCTATGCCTTCTTTACGTTCAGTTGGTGCATGCGCCAGTACAACTTTGCGGCGATTCTGGTCGGCTCGGCGCCGATGGTCGGTGAGCGGCATGTTTCCGAGCAAGAGCGCAAAGCCTTCGCCTCACGTGCGGCACGGGTGATTTCGATGGCGGCCAACCAGTTCAACTTCGGTTTGCGCTCTTACTACTTCGGCATGAGCATGCTGGCCTGGTTCGTCAGCCCGTGGCTGTTCATGTTGATGAGCGCGGGTGTGGTCGTGGTGTTGTATCGCCGCGAATTTCATTCCGACGTGCTCGATGTCATGGTCTATACCCCTACCGAGGCACCTGTGCCCGAAACCAATAAAGAGGCCGCTTGATGAGTATTCCGTTCTGGTGTGTGTTTATCAGCGCATTGCTGATTTATATAGCGCGTATGCCCGTGGGCAAGGCAATGAAAGAGCAGGGCGGGTATGACAATCACCTGCCGCGCCAGCAACAGGCGCAACTGACCGGTTACGGCGCACGCGCACTGGCGGCGCATCAGAACAGTATCGAAGCGTTCATTTTGTTCGCGGTCGGTGTACTGATGGCGCACACCACGCAAACGGCGGGATGGCTGATCGATGCGCTGGCGATCATCTTCGTGATCGCGCGGGTTCTGTACTTGTGGTTCTACCTGGCGGATCTGCCGAAGTTGCGCAGTCTGGTCTGGCTGGTCGGCTTAGTGTCTTCGTTGTTGCTGATGATTAGTCCGACTTTCAGGACGGTTCTGTTGTAAACGGCCATCGCACCAAATCCCGGACAAAAGAAAACCCGCACTTGGCGGGTTTTCTTTTACTGCGTCAAAAGCGCTTTATTGCTTCTTGGCAGCTTCGTCTTGTGCGGCAGCGTTCGATTCAGCCTGAGCTTTGGCAGCTTCGGCGTTTTCTTTCGCAGCGTCGTTCACTTTATCCTGAGCTTTGTTCATGTCCTGCTGAGCTTGCTCAGCGTGCTGGTTGGCATCTTGAGCTTTGTCCTCGGATTTTTTATCGCAGGCAGCGAGACCGAGGGAAGCGGTCAACATCAAGGCAATAGCTAAAGTCTTACGCATGGGGTGTTTCTCCTTATGGAAAATAACTACTGGCCTTAAGAACTCGGGGCTGCGGGTTAAGTTCCTCATTTGTTTCAGATATATAAGTTTGTTTTATCACGGAACTTTTGCCGCTTTTCTCACTACTGGCAAAAGGCTTTAATGCGAGTAATGAGCAAATGGCTGAAAACAGCGTTTTTGAGCGTGCGACACGGTTCCTCTCGGCGTTGCGCCACTGTCAAGTGCTGGGGTTAAAGGTGCAGAGCGCCTCCAGCGAAGGCCTGACGGTGATCCTGCCCTACAGTGCGCAGATCGTCGGTAACCCGCAAACCGGGGTGATTCATGGCGGCGCGATTACCTCGCTGATGGACACGGCCTGCGGCATGTCGACCTTGTGCGTGCTGCCGGAATTCGAAGTCTGCCCGACCCTCGATCTGCGCATCGATTACATGCACGCCGCCGAGCCGCATAAAGATGTCTATGGCTTTGCCCAGTGCTACCGGGTCACCACTGACGTGATTTTTGCCCGCGGATTCGCCTACCAGGACGATCCCGAGCAACCCATTGCCCACGTTGTCGGCACGTTCATGCGGATGGGCAAGGCGCTCAAAGGCACCCAAGGCTTTGGCGGCGCTATCAAGGGAGTCAAGCCGTGAGCGGTGATCTCAAGCAGCAATTGCAGCTGGCCCATGCGCAAGGCGACTATGCGCCGTTGCTGAAGCTGATCCCCTACGCCGGCCTGATCGGCATCGAGTGCTCGCGGGTAGGCGATGAGCTGCTGTTCAAGCTGCCGGCGAACAAGGACAACATTGGTAACCCTTTATTGCCGGCGATCCATGGCGGGGTGATTGCCGGGTTCATGGAGCTGGCGGCCGCCCTGCATCTGCTGATTTTCACCGGCGCCCCGGGCGTGCCGAAGATCATCGACTTTTCCCTCGACTACCTGCGCGCCGGGCAGTTTCGCGACACATGGGCCAAATGCCAGGTCTGTCGGCAGGGGCGTCGGGTCGCCAATGTGGCGATCACTGCCTGGCAAACCACCGAGGCTGAACCGATTGCCACCGCTCGCGCGCACTTCAAAATCGATGAACCCTTGAAATCCTGAACGGCGCCCCAAACTCAGATGACAACCCGCCGCCGACCATTCGGGTCACGGCCACTGCCATCTGATTGGAGTTTGATGACCATGAGTGTGGAAACTCAAAAGGAAACCCTGGGCTTCCAGACCGAGGTAAAGCAGCTGCTGCACCTCATGATCCATTCGCTGTATTCGAACAAGGAAATCTTCCTGCGCGAATTGATCTCGAACGCCTCTGACGCTGTCGACAAGCTGCGCTTCGAAGCGCTGGCCAAGCCAGAGTTGCTCGAGGGCGGCGCTGACCTGAAAATCCGTGTGAGCTTCGACAAGGACGCCAAGACCGTCACTCTCGAAGACAACGGTATCGGCATGAACCGTGACGATGTGATCACCCACCTGGGGACCATCGCCAAGTCCGGCACTGCCGATTTCATGAAAAACCTGTCCGGCGATCAGAAGAAGGATTCGCACCTGATCGGTCAGTTCGGTGTGGGTTTCTACTCCGCGTTCATCGTTGCCGACAAGGTTGACGTCTACAGCCGTCGCGCCGGCACTGCTGCCAGCGAAGGCGTGCACTGGTCGTCGAAAGGCGAGGGCGAGTTCGAAGTCGCCAACATCGACAAGCCAGAGCGCGGTACCCGCATCGTCCTGCATCTGAAATCCGGTGAAGATGAGTTCGCCGATGGCTGGCGTCTGCGCAACATCATCAAAAAGTATTCCGACCACATCGCGCTGCCGATCGAGCTGCCGAAAGAAGTCACCGCGGCTGAAGGCGAAGAGGCTCCTGCCGTCGAGTGGGAAACTGTCAACCGCGCCAGTGCCCTGTGGACCCGTCCGCGCACTGAAGTGAAGGACGAGGAATACCAGGAGTTCTACAAGCACATCGCGCATGACTTCGAGAATCCACTGTCGTGGAGTCACAACAAGGTCGAAGGCAAGCTCGAGTACAGCTCGCTGCTCTACGTGCCGGCCCGCGCCCCGTTCGATCTGTACCAGCGTGAAGCGCCAAAAGGGCTGAAGCTGTACGTGCAGCGTGTGTTTGTCATGGATCAGGCCGAGTCGTTCCTGCCGCTGTACCTGCGCTTCATCAAAGGTGTGGTCGATTCCAACGATCTGTCGCTGAACGTGTCGCGTGAAATCCTGCAGAAAGACCCGATCATCGATTCGATGAAGACTGCGCTGACCAAGCGCGTACTGGACATGCTGGAAAAACTGGCGAAGAACGAGCCAGAGCAATACAAGGGCTTCTGGAAAAACTTCGGTCAGGTCATGAAAGAAGGCCCGGCAGAAGATTTCGCCAACAAAGAGAAAATTGCCGGTCTGCTGCGCTTCGCATCGACTCAGGGTGACGACGGCGAGCAGATCGTCGGTCTGGCCGACTACCTGGCCCGCGCCAAGGAAGGTCAGGACAAGATCTACTACCTCACCGGCGAGACCTACGCGCAGGTCAAGAACAGCCCGCACCTGGAAGTCTTCCGCAAGAAAGGCATCGAAGTGCTGCTGCTGACCGACCGCATTGACGAGTGGCTGATGAGCTACCTCAGCGAGTTCGACGGCAAGACCTTCGTCGACGTGGCACGCGGTGACCTCGATCTGGGCAATCTGGACTCGGAAGAGGACAAGAAGGCTGCAGAAGAAGTCGCCAAGTCCAAGGAAGGTCTGGTCGAGCGCCTGAAGACCGCGCTGGGCGAGTCCGTTGCGGAAGTTCGTGTGTCGCATCGCCTGACGGATTCGCCAGCCATTCTGGCCATTGGCGAGCAGGACCTGGGGCTGCAAATGCGCCAGATCCTCGAGGCGAGCGGGCAAAAGGTGCCGGATTCGAAGCCGATCTTCGAATTCAACCCGAACCACCCGCTGATCGAGAAACTCGATGGCGAGCAGAACGAAGAGCGTTTCGGCGACCTGTCGCACATTCTCTTCGATCAGGCCGCGCTGGCTGCTGGCGACAGCTTGAAAGACCCGGCCGCTTATGTGCGCCGTCTGAACAAGCTGCTGGTTGAACTGTCGGTTTGATCACGTTGTAGGAAAAACCCGCTTCGGCGGGTTTTTTCATTCTGGTGTTTAACGAATCAGGAGTCAGAAA
Organism: Pseudomonas granadensis; assembly: GCF_900105485.1. Classification (GTDB taxonomy): domain Bacteria; phylum Pseudomonadota; class Gammaproteobacteria; order Pseudomonadales; family Pseudomonadaceae; genus Aquipseudomonas; species Aquipseudomonas granadensis. Next base: position 1,455,171 of record NZ_LT629778.1, read on the forward strand.
TGAGCCAAGTCACTGTACGTTCCGTGATCTACCAGATTGACGGCCAGCCTTATGAAGGTCGTTTGGCCTTCGATGCCGAGCACAAGGGGGCGCTGCCGGGTTTGTTGATGGCGCCCAACTGGATGGGCGTCAGCGCCGGTGCCGAAGACATCGCCAAAGCGGTAGCTGCCAAGGGTTATGTGGTATTGATCGCTGACGTCTACGGTCAAAGCGTACGTCCACAGAATGCCGATCAGGCGCTGGCGGCGATGATGCCACTCAAGGACGACCGCGCTCTGCTGCGCAAACGTCTGCAAGTGGCTTTCGAGCAGTTGCAGAGCCAAGGTGAAGCGGCGGTCGATACGTCGAAACTGGCGGTGTTCGGTTTCTGTTTTGGCGGCTGCTGTGCACTGGATCTGGCCCGCACTGGCGCGCCGGTGAAAGCGGCGGTGTCATTCCACGGCACGCTTGACTCGCCGAACCCGGCGGATGCGCAGAACATCAAGGGCTCGGTGCTGGTGCTGCACGGTGCGTCCGATCCGCTGGTGCCGAAAGAGCAATTGCCAGCGTTTGAAGACGAAATGAACGCCGCCGGCGTGGACTGGCAGTTGCTCAGCTACGGCGGTGCGGTGCACTCGTTTACCGACCCGCATGCGAACGTGCCGGGCAAGATGATGTACGACGAGAAGACCGCGAAGCGCGCGTTCAAAGCGATGCATGATTTGCTGGATGAAGTGTTCAAGGGTTGAAGCCTGAAGAGCTAAAAGCCCCTCATCGGAACGCCGCCCGCCTAGCCCTCTCCCAAAGGGAGAGGGGGCTGATTGGGGGATGCTCGGGATTTACGCCGACGTGAAAGAGTTTTGGTGAATCCAAATCGCCAGGATTTTTCAGGTCGGTGTATAACGCAAGACACCCCGGTCGGCTCCCTCTCCCTCCGGGAGAGGGCTGGGGTGAGGGCAAGGGGTCAACGCGGTAACTCGATCCGCTCGACTTCCCCCGGCACCGTCGGCCAATCCCCGGCCGCCCATTTGCGCCGTGCTTCATCGATCGCCGCCGGATCACTGGCGACGAAATTCCAGTTGATCCGTCGCGGCCCGTCCAGCGCCGCACCGCCGAATATCACCGCGTGCACATCACTTTCGGCAAACAGACTCATCTCTTCCCCGGCCGGCAGCACCGCCAACGCGTGGGCCTCGATGGCTTTGCCGTTCAGTTGCGCATCGCCGCTCAACACATACACCGCACGTTCTGCATGCTCGGTCGGAATCAGTAGCGTGGTTGCGCTCTGCATCCGTACTTCGGCATACAGCGTAGGAGAAAGCACCGGCACCGGCGATTCGAGGCAAAAGCCTGACCCGGCAATCATGCGGATCTGCACGCCGAGGTTATCGCTGACCGGCAAGCTCGCCGCCGGATGATGGCTGTAGTGTCCCGGCCCCTGTTCGTGTTCCCTGGGCGAGGCCAGCCAGACCTGCAACCCATGCAAAGTAAAGCTTTGCGTCAATAACGGCGCCGGTGTGCGCTCGACATGGGCGATCGCACTGCCGGCAGTCATCCAGCTGACATCACCAGCGCTGACTACTTGATCCGAGCCAAGGCTGTCCTTGTGTTGCAGTTGGCCTTCGAACAGATAGGTCAGGGTCGACAGACCGATGTGCGGATGCTGTCGAATGTCCATGCCTTTGCCGGTCGGATAAACCGTCTCGAGCATGTGGTCGAAAAACACGAAAGGCCCGACGCTGCGGCATTTGGCTGACGGCAGCGGGCGCAGGATCGGCTGGCCTTCGACGTCTTCGGCGCGCGGGCGGATGATCAGGGGTTGCGTATCCATGGGGATATTCCAGGCTGAGCGGGCGATGCCAGAAGCATAACCCGCCGCTGGCCATGGGAGGTTTATTGGCTGTCGAAGCCTTGCGGGGTGTGGGTTTCGATCGTCACGTCACTGGTGGTCATCAGTTTGTGAATCGGGCAACGGTCGGCGACCCGCAGCAGTTCGTCGCGTTGCGCGTCGGTGAGTACGCCTTTAAGGGTCAGGGTGACGTGCAAGACGTATTTGCCTTTCTGCTCTTCGCTGTTGTCGCGTTTGACATCGACGCCTACGCCGGTCAGCGGGATGTCCTTCTTCTTCGCGTACATCTTCAGCGTCAGCGCTTTGCACGCGCCAAGTGCGGCATCGAAATAATCGTGTGGCTCAGGCGCCGAACCTTCACCGCCAGCCGTTTTCGGCACGTCGGCAAACAGTTCGTGGTCATCGATTTGTACGGTGTGACGATAGCCTTCAGCGGAGACGGTATTGACGGTAACAGTCATGAGAACCTCACAGGCAGCAGGAAAAATCGTTGGGTCAGGCAAGACCTTGCAGTTATAGAACATTCCCACCGGTACGCGTTCCGCTTTCCGTGAGGGCTGAACCCTTGTCCTGCGGGCGGGGTCTAGGCTATGCCCACTTGCCGGAGATTACTTGTGTTTTTGTCTCGTCTGATTGTCGTCTGCCTTCTGGCTCTCGCCGGGACTGCCCATGCCCGCGAATACACCTACAGCGATGCGCACCTGCATTACGTGGATTTTTTCCAGGAAAGCGCCGGCATGGCGAAATTGCTGATGGCCATGAAGGAAAACTCCATCGAGCATGTGATGATTTCCGGCATTCCCGTGGCGAAGAAGTGGCATGAGGACGAACCCAAGCGCCCGCGCTATTACGCCGGTGATGACGCCGACGCCTACTGGTACAGCGCCACCGACGTGATCATTGCCGATGCGGTGCAAAAGCTGTCGCCGGAACAGCGCCAGTACTTCCATCCGTTCTTGTCAGGTTTCAATCCCAACGACAAAAACTCCGCCGCGCACATCCAGCGCATGCTCGACCTGTATCCGGGGCTGTGGCAGGGCATTGGCGAAGTGTTTACCCGGCACGACGATCTGACCGCGCTCACCGCGGGCGACACCCCGCGAGCCAACAACGAAGCGATGACGAAGATCTATCACCTTGCTGCGGAAAATGATCTGCCAGTGATGCTGCATTCCAACATCACCTCCAAACGTGAGAAAAATCCGCTGTATCTGCAGGAAGTCGAAGAGCCGCTGCGTAATCATCCGCACACCCGCTTCATCTGGGCGCATGCGGGCACCAGTGCGGAAATCCATCGGCATCAAAAGCAGCTGCCGTTTCTGCTACCGACCCTGACGCGCATGCTTGAGGCTTATCCGAATCTGTTCGTCGATCTGTCGTGGAGCATGCTCACGCCTTACCTGCTGGATGAGCAGGGCAAACCTCGGCCAGAGTGGCTGGCGCTGGTGGAAAAGTACCCTGATCGCTTTATGCTCGGCTCTGACGTGGTTGGACGATTCAACAAACTCGGTCGGGAAATGCACAGCTATCGTCCGTTTCTGGATGCACTGCCGGAGGCGGTGGCCCGGAAGGTTGCGCGGGATAACTTCCTGGCGATACTGCCGCGCGATACGCTCAAAAGCCCTGACCAGCGCTGAAACATTAAGCCCAGCGCTTCGAACTAGCCGCTCGTCTGCCTATCGCCTTTTCGTCTTACGCAATTTCAAGGCAATGCCGATACCTTCTAAAGCAACCCGCTGCAGGCTGATGCAGCGCTTTTGGAAGGAGCCAGTGTCATGAACATCCGTAATTTCAATATTGCCCCCCGCGCCGGCGTGGGGTTTGGCCTGTTGGCGGTAATGGTATTCGCCCTTGGGGCATTTGCCCTGCTGCAAATGTCGAACATGCGCGCGCAGTCCGATGAGGTCGACAACAACTGGCTGCCGAGCGTGATGGCGGTCGGGGACATGAGTCAGGACATGCTGCGCCTGCGCGCCTTGACCATGCGCCTGCTGCTCAATCGAGACCCCAAGGCGCTTGAGCAGAACGTCGCCAAGCTCAACGAGCTGCGCAATGGTCTGACCGAGACGCAGCGGCGCTATGAGGGGCTTATCGCCCTGCCTGAAGAACGGGCGTTGTTCGATCGCTTCAAAGTCGCCGAACACAAGTACCTTGAGCTTCAGGCGCAGGTTGTGCAGCTGTCGGGGCAGAATCGGGTAGCCGAAGCTTCAACGATTCTCAACGAGCAGATGAGCGCACTGGCCGACGAGATCGCCGCCACCCTGCGCGAACTGGTCGATCTGAACAAGCACAATGCGAATCTGGCCACCGAGGCGGCACGTCAGGTGTTCAACCATTCACGGGTCTGGGTTGCCGCGATGATTGCATTGACCGCGCTGATCACGATTGGCCTGGCGTGGCTGTTGACCCGCAGCATCGTCGTGCCATTGACTCAATCGCTCAGCGTGGCTGAAGTCGTCGCCGGCGGTGATTTGACCGGCGATATTCACATCGCTGGCAAAGACGAGCCGGCGCGGCTGTTGCAGGCGCTCAAGAGCATGCAGCACAACCTCCGTGACACGATCCGGCGGATCTCCGAGTCGTCTACGCAACTGGCCTCGGCTTCCGAAGAACTGAGCAGCGTCACCGAAGACGCCACCCGCGGCTTGCATCAGCAAAGTCAGGAAATCGAGCAGGCGGCCACGGCGGTCAACCAGATGACCGCGGCGGTGGAGGAGGTGGCAAACAACGCCGTGGCCACGTCCGAAGCGTCGCGTGAATCCGATCGCATCGCCCGCCAGGGTCGCGAGCAAGTGCAGCAGACGGTGACATCCATCGAATTTCTCGCCGGCGACGTAACCCAGAACGCGGCCAAGGTCGAAGATCTGGCGCAGAAGATTCATGGCATCAGCAAGGTGCTGGATGTGATTCGTTCGATTGCCGAGCAGACCAATCTGCTGGCCTTGAACGCCGCGATCGAGGCCGCGCGCGCTGGTGATGCCGGACGTGGCTTTGCGGTGGTCGCCGATGAAGTGCGGGCCTTGGCCCATCGCACCCAGCAATCGACGCAGGAAATCGAACAGATGATTGGCGGGATTCAGCAGGGCACTGATTCGGCGGTCAGTTCGATGCAGCAGAGCAATACGCGGGCGCGTTCGACGCTGGAACTGGCCAAGTCTGCCGGTATGGCGCTGGAAGAGATCGCCTCGGCGTTTACCCTGATCAACGAACGCAACCTGGTGATTGCCAGTGCTTCGGAGGAGCAGGCCGCGGTGGCGCGGGAGGTGGACCGTAACCTGATGAACATTCGCGATCTGGCGATGCAGACCTCGGCCGGGGCCAATCAGACCAGTGCGGCGAGTCAGGAGTTGTCGCGGTTGGCGGTGGATTTGAACGGGATGGTGGCGCGGTTTTCGGTGTGAGTTTGACCTTCAAAAGCCCCTCACCCTAACCCTCTCCCGGAGGGAGAGGGGACTAGTCGTGCGATGCTTTGGAATCCATATTCGACTCGGTTTTTCAGGTCGATGGTTAGCGGCAGACACCTCGGTCGGCTCCCTCTCCCTCGGGAGAGGGCTGGGGTGAGGGGTAGGGCCGCCGCGCAGTATCATCGAACAGATAAACAAAAGCCCCGCATTTCGCGGGGCTCTTCGTTCCTGCATGAATCAGCTGCCTTTGACAGCCTTGCCGTTGACCGTACCGTCCTGGAGCATGATGTTGTACTCCTTGCCGTCGGTCTCGACCTGCTGCAGACGCACCAGCAGATAATCCCAGTCCTTGGCGAACCACAGCACGGTGATGCGCTTGCTTTGTGTAGGGTCGCGCACGCGTTCGACTTTGATCGCGTCGATCTTGCCGGCCTTGGTCTCGACTTTTTCCGAGCCCAGCACGCGGAAGTCATAGGTATCGACTTCGCCATCATCGACCACTTGATAACTCATGGTCTTCTTGCCGGCGGCCACGTCATGCTGCAGCGCCAGTTGATAGGTGGACTTGTCGACCATGCCACGGTTCAGCGGGATCTTCACCGCGTCGCCACGGTCGGTGCCGGTGACCAGTTTGTTGTTCCAGTCGAAATCCAGATCAGCCTTTTTGGCTTTGCCCAGACCACCGCGTTCGAAGTGATAGGACTGTGGCAGCAAGGTGTCCTTGTCCAGCGTCAGGGTGCTTTCTTCAGTCAGGCTGGCGATCATCATCGAGGCCTTGAAGCTGAGCTTCCAGACGCCGTTGGCTTCCTTGGCCAGACTGCGCTCGGCGGTGCCGCTCATGGGCAGTTGCTTCCAGTCGGCGGTGTAGCTGGCGGAGAACGGTTGAAGGTCCGCTGCCTGCGCGAAGGGCAGGGCGAGCAGAGCGCAAGCGAAGAGCAGGGCGCGACGCATAATATCTCCTAGATTCGAATCAAGTGGCCGCTGGCGGCGAGTAACTGCCCGTCCAGCAAGGCACCGTGCTCCCCGAGTGCCAGCCTGCCTTCGGCAAACCAGCGTACCGCCATCGGGTAAATCCGGTGTTCCTGAACGTGAACGCGCTGCGCCAGACTCTGCGGCGTGTCGTGCAACTCTACCGGTAATACTGCCTGTACGACCAGAGGCCCGCCATCGAGTTCCTCAGTGACAAAGTGCACCGAGCAGCCGTGTTCCGTGTCGCCGGCCTCCAGCGCACGCTGATGAGTGTGTAACCCTTTGTATTTGGGCAGCAACGACGGATGGATATTGAGCAGACGACCCTGGTAATGCCGGACGAAATCCGCGCTGAGAATGCGCATGAAGCCGGCCAGTACCACGAGTTTCGGTTGGAATTCGTCGATCAGTTCGATCAGTGCAGCATCGAAGGCCTCGCGGCCCTCGAACGCCTTGTGATCCAGCGAGCGGGTGGCGATACCCGCGTCACTGGCGCGCTGCAGGCCGTAGGCGTCGGCGCGATTGGAAATCACTGCAGCGATGCGGACCGGGCTGTCGCCGGTCCGCGTGCTGTCGATCAGAGCCTGCAAGTTACTGCCGGTGCCGGACAACAGCACCACGACATCACAGGGTGCGGACATCAATGAGCCTTAAGGTTCTGCAGGTCGACCTGGGCAGCGCCTTCGGCAGCCGCGGCGATCTGACCGATGACCCAAGGCTGCTCGCCCGCGTCACGCAGGGTGTTCAGTGCCACTTCAACGTGCTCCTGAGCCACGCAGATGACCATGCCGACGCCGCAGTTCAGTACGCGGTGCATCTCGGTTTCGTCAACGTTGCCTTGCTCTTGCAGCCAGTCGAACACCGCAGGGCGGGTCCAGCTGGCGACATCAACCACCGCTTGAGCGCCTTTTGGCAGCACGCGCGGGATGTTGTCGAGCAGGCCACCACCGGTGATGTGGGCCATGGCCTTGACGGCGCCAGTGTCCTTGATCAGCTTGAGCAGTGGCTTGACGTAGATGCGGGTCGGGGCCATCAGCAGGTCGGTCAGCGGTTTGCCGTCGAGCTGGATGGTTTCGATGTCGGCGCCGGAGACTTCGATGATCTTGCGGATCAGCGAGTAGCCGTTGGAGTGCGGACCGGACGATGGCAGGGCGATCAGCGCGTCACCGGTGGCGACTTTCGAGCCGTCGATGATTTCGGCTTTTTCCACGACGCCGACGCAGAAGCCGGCCAGGTCGTAGTCTTCGCCTTCGTACATGCCTGGCATTTCAGCGGTTTCGCCGCCCACCAGCGAGCAACCCGCCAGTTCGCAGCCGGCGCCGATACCGGTCACCACCTGGGCTGCGGTGTCGACGTTGAGTTTGCCGGTGGCGTAGTAGTCGAGGAAGAACAGCGGCTCGGCGCCGCACACCACCAGATCGTTGACGCACATGGCGACCAGGTCGATGCCGATGCTGTCGTGCTTGTTCAGGTTCAGCGCCAGACGCAGCTTGGTGCCGACGCCGTCGGTGCCGGACACCAGCACGGGCTGCTTGTAGCCGGCCGGGATTTCGCAGAGGGCGCCGAAACCGCCCAGGCCGCCCATGACTTCCGGGCGCGCAGTGCGCTTGGCGACGCTCTTGATGCGTTCGACCAATGCTTCACCGGCGTCGATGTCTACACCGGCGTCCTTGTAGCTCAGGGAGGGTTGCTTGCTCATGATCCAGGCCTTTAGGGGAGGGGATTCAGGGGGTAACGACCGAGTTCAGCGGGAACATCGAAATCGAGGTGGCGGTGGCCTCACGCGAGTTTCGGGGTGCCCGGCTGTTGCCGGTCTGCGAAGGCGCGCGATTTTATCAGGCTTGAGGGGCAGCGGCCATCCTCGCACCGACGGGCAGGGCCATATCCGCGGAATTTTTTTACAATCCAGCGCCATGAACGTCTGTATAAGGTGTGGCCATTAACCGTCTATCGTTATCACTGTGCAAAAACTTACCGCCGCCGTGTGAATGTTTCGCGCAGGCCTGGGGTCACAGCCTTGCTCAAACGGTTCACGCGGCCTGTTCCAGCCGCTCCTGTCGACGGGAATTCTCCATGCGTTTTGTAAAATTTTTGTTTGTAGGCTGTCTGTCGCTGCTCAGCCTGGCGAGTCATGCCGAAAATCTCAAAGGTCTTTATCAGGTACGCCAGCCAGTCACCGGCCAGGCGCCGGAAGAACGCGATCGCGCCACGCAGGCGGCGCTCGACACGCTGGTGCTGCGTCTGACCGGCGACCCGAAAGCCCCGCAAAGTCCTGATTTGGCGGCGATCCGCAAGGATCCGCAGCAGATCATCAGCCAGTTCGGTTTCGATGCCGGGCCGCCGGAAGTGCTGAAGGTCGATTTCGACCCGGCGACCAGCGAACAGGCGCTGCGTCGCGCTGGTTTGTCCCTGTGGGGCGCCAATCGGCCGTCGATTGTCGGTTGGTGGCTGAACGATTCGACCGAAGGCTCGAGTCTGGTCAGCGATGGTCAGGCCGCTGCAGCACCACTGCGCGCGGCGGCGCAACATCGCGGCTTGCCGCTGCGCCTGCCGCTGGCCGACCTGAGCGAGCAGTTGGTCGCCACCGCGCCGACACTCGAGGGCGCCGATGCCGCGCCGTTGCGCAGTGCCTCCGAACGCTACAACGCCGACGCCTTGCTGGCCGTGCATGCCCGTGAAGAAGGCGGGCAGTGGCAGGCCAAGTGGCGTCTGTGGCTGGGCGATCAGAAAGAAGCCGGCAGCGTGCAGGGTGCCGATCAGGCCGCCGTGGCCGATGCGGTGATGCTGGCCGTGGCTGAGCGCCTGGCGCCGAGCTTTGTGGTCAAGCCCGGTGTGTCAGGGCAGCAGACCCTCGAAGTGCAGGGCATGAATCTGGAGCATTACGCGGCGTTGTTGCGGTTACTCGAACCGTTCGGCGTGCGTCTGCAGACTGTTGACGGCGATCGTATCGTCTACCGGGTCAACGGCAGCGCCGAGCAGTTGCGTGCGCAACTCTCGCTGGCGAAGTTGCAGGAGTTGCCGCCAGAAGCGCCGGTTCCGGCTCCGGTGCCTGCGCCGCAGACTGTGGAGGCAGGTGCTGCACCGGTTGCAGCGCCAGCTCCGGTAGCAGCGGCGCCGTCGTTACGCTTTCGTTGGTAAATCTTTCTTTATATAGAAGCAGGAGTGGTAAATGGCCGATACGCGGCGTTGGTTCTGGCTCGGTGGGGTAATCCTGCTTTGCGCGTTTGTCTGGTTGCTGCACCCGATCCTCACGCCGTTCCTGGTTGCGCTGCTGCTGGCTTATCTGTTCGATCCGCTGGTGGATCGGCTGGAGCGCGCGGGTCTGTCGCGCACCTGGGGAGTGATTTCGGTGTTCGCCTTGTTTACCTTGATCGTTACTGCGCTGTTGCTGGTGCTGGTGCCGATGCTCGCCAAGCAGTTGCTGCGTCTGTACGAATTGGCGCCACAGATGCTCGACTGGCTGCAGCACACCGCGGTGCCGTGGGCGCAGGCGAAGCTGGGGCTGTCGGACGGTTTCTGGAAGTTCGACAAGGTCAAGGCGGCAATCAGTGAGCACATGGGCCAGACCACCGACATCGTCGGCGTGGTGCTGAGCCAGGCGACGGCGTCGAGTCTGGCGTTGATCGGCTGGCTGGCAAATCTGGTGCTGATTCCGGTGGTGAGCTTTTACCTGCTGCGCGATTGGGACGTGATGATGGCGAAGATCCGCAGCCTGCTGCCGCGTGATCGCGAAGAGCGCGTGGTGGCGCTGGCGGGCGAATGCCATGAAGTGCTCGGCGCGTTCGTGCGCGGGCAGTTGCTGGTGATGCTGGCGCTGGGCGTGATCTACGCGGCGGGGCTGATGATCGTCGGTCTCGAGCTGGGCCTGTTGATCGGCCTGATCGCAGGTCTGGCGGCGATCGTGCCTTATATGGGCTTCGTGATCGGTATCGGCGCGGCGCTGATCGCCGGGTTGTTCCAGTTCGGTGGCGATCTGTACCCGATGGTCGGCATCGTCGCAGTATTCATGGTCGGGCAGGCGCTGGAAGGCATGGTGCTGACACCGCTTTTGGTGGGCGACCGCATCGGCCTGCATCCGGTGGCGGTTATTTTCGCCATTCTCGCCGGTGGAGAGTTGTTCGGTTTTACCGGTGTGCTGCTGGCGCTGCCGGTGGCGGCGGTAATCATGGTCCTGGTGCGCCATATGCACGACCTGTACAAGGATTCCGACATCTATAGTGGTGTGGACGAGCCGGAGTTGTAAGGGCGAAGGGCGGCCCGGCGAACGGCCGGGTCGCCCCGTTTTCCACAGGCGCTGGCGCCAAAGAATCTGCCATGAAACCAGCGTGTTAACGCAAACCTTTGATTTTGCTTGGACTCTGTCGCATTGTGCGCTCAGCGTCACGGGTATAAACTTCGCCAACTTTACACAGAGGCCACTAACGGTTCCTTGGTAACCGTTCAGTCAGCATGAAACCGATTCAGCTGCCCCTAGGTGTGCGTCTGCGTGACGACGCCACCTTCATCAACTACTACCCAGGCGCCAATGCCGCTGCACTCGGCTATGTCGAGCGTCTGTGCGAAGCCGACGCCGGCTGGACAGAGAGCCTGATCTACCTGTGGGGCAAACACGGCGTAGGGCGTACGCATCTGTTGCAGGCCGCGTGCTTGCGTTTCGAGCAGATGGGCGAGCCGGCGGTGTACCTGCCGCTGGCCGAGTTGATGGACCGCGGCGTCGAAATCCTCGACAACCTCGAACAATACGAACTGGTCTGTCTCGACGACTTGCAGGTGATTGCCGGCAAGGCGGACTGGGAAGAGGCGATGTTTCACCTGTTCAATCGTCTGCGTGACAGCGGTCGGCGTCTTCTGATCGCCGCGTCGACATCTCCGCGCGAGCTGCCAGTGAAACTGGCCGACCTGAAATCGCGCCTGACCCTGGCGCTGATCTTCCAGATGCGCCCACTTTCCGACGAAGACAAATTGCGTGCGCTGCAATTGCGCGCATCGCGTCGTGGTTTGCACCTGACCGATGAGGTCGGGCACTTCATTCTGACTCGCGGCACGCGCAGCATGAGCGCGTTGTTCGATCTGCTCGAACAGCTTGACCAGGCCTCGTTGCAGGCCCAGCGCAAACTGACTATTCCGTTCCTCAAAGAAACCTTGGGCTGGTAAGCCGAGCCTGTTGTTCTACGAGGGTTCAAGGGGAGGGCGGCACCTTTCAGGCGCCAGAAAATCCGCATTCCTGCATGGGTTGCAGGCCGCGTATCGGGTCAAATGGGCTTAAGCGCTTAGATGTAAACGCGAAACCGCCAAGTCACATAAAGTTCGATTGAATTTGCAAATGAGGACGATAGCGGGCATAGTCTCGGCTTCTTTACAATTATCAGCCACGGTCGTGCCCATGCTAAAGCGCTTCGCACCCCTCGTGCCTCTCGCACTTGTCACCCTGTTGTACGGTTGTGCTGCTCACTCTCCAGTTCAAGAGCAGCCACAACAGGTTAAAAATTCCGCCACGGCTCAGTCTTCCGTTATTTACCAGGAAGAGCTGGACACCGAAAAAGAACTCAATGAATTCAACGGCAAGAAGCCTTATCAGCTTCCTGTGCTGGCCGACAGCATTCTCGAACGCGGCATGTCCCTGATCGGTACCCGTTACCGTTTCGGCGGTACCTCTGAAGCCGGTTTCGATTGCAGCGGTTTCATTGGTTACCTGTTTCGCGAAGAAGCCGGCATGAACCTGCCGCGCTCCACCCGCGAAATGATCAACGTTGATGCGCCGCTGGTTGCGCGCAGCAACCTTGAGCCGGGCGATCTGCTGTTCTTTGCCACCAATGGTCGTCGCGGCCGGGTCAGTCACGCCGGGATCTACCTGGGCGACAACCAGTTCATCCACTCCAGCAGTCGTCGCAGCGGCGGTGTTCGCATCGACAGCCTGGGTGACAGCTACTGGAGCAAGACCTTTATCGAAGCGAAACGCGCACTGGCGAACGCTCCAACCGTGGTCACCGCGCGCAAGTAATTCCTGATGTCGCTGCGTTCGTGGCGACACGCAGGCTACCGGCAAACAGAGTAGACACAAACTTTACAAGGTGAAGTTAAAGTCTTACTTGAAGTTTGCCGCGTAGCCGCTAGAATCCTGAATCATATTGATGGCAAACCGCCTGCGTACAGACGCAGGCGGTTTTGTTTCTGTCCATTCGGCAGAGAAAGCCGCAGCCTGATCAGGATGTTCCGCTTATGACGATGTCGGCCCGCCTCACCTTGATCCTCTGCGCCGCGCTGCTCAGCGCCTGCGCCAGTCGTACACCGCCGCCAGCCCCCGTGGTTCGCGCGCCGATTGTGTTCGGTCCCTCCCAGGCTTTTTCACCGGTTGCTGAAGACGTACTGTTTCGCGCGCTCGGCCTCGTCGGCACGCCCTATCGCTGGGGCGGCAACACGCCGGATTCGGGTTTCGATTGCAGCGGCCTGATCGGTTTCGTCTACCGCGATGCCGCGGGAATCTCGCTGCCACGTTCCACCCGCGAAATGATTGTCATGCAGGCACCGAACGTCGGCAAGGAAGGCTTGCAGACCGGCGACCTGATTTTCTTCGCCACCAACGGCGGCTCGCAGGTCAGCCATGCCGGCATTTATGTCGGCGAAGGGCGGTTTGTGCATGCGCCGGCAACCGGCGGCACGGTCAAGCTCGACAGCCTGTCGAAGGCGTATTGGCAGAAGGCCTATCTGAGTGCCAAGCGGGTGCTGCAGCCGGGGCAGTTGGCGCATAACCCATAAATTCAATCGCACACAATCCCTGTAGGAGTGAGCCTGCTCGCGATAGCGGTCTTTCAGTCACCGATGATGTCGACTGACAAGGCGCTATCGCGAGCAGGCTCACTCCTACAGTTGGTTTGCATCAGGCATTAGTTATTTGGCAGAAGACACGCGCCACACCTTGTTGCCCACATCATCCGCCACCAGCAACCCGCCTTGCGGGTCGATCACCACGCCCACCGGGCGGCCCAGTGCGTTCTCATCCTTGTCGAGGAAGCCGGTCAGTACATCCACCGGTTGCCCAGTCGGTTTACCGCCACTGAACGGCACGAAAATCACTTTATAGCCGCTGTGCGGTTTGCGGTTCCACGAGCCGTGCTGGCCGATGAAGGCGCCTTCCTTGAATTGCGCCGGCAGCTTATTGCCCTCGGCAAAGGTCAGGCCCAGCGAGGCGGTGTGCGGGCCGACCGCGTAATCCGGGACGATGGCCTTGGCCACCAGGTCGAGGTTCTGCGGCTTGACCCGCACGTCGACGTGCTGACCGTAATAGCTGAATGGCCAGCCATAGAAACCGCCGTCCTTGACCGAGGTGATGTAGTCCGGCACCAGGTCGCTGCCGATCTCGTCACGCTCGTTGACCGCCGTCCACAGCGCGCCACTGCTGGGCTCCCACGCCAGGCCATTGGGATTACGGATGCCAGAGGCGAAGATCCGGTGATTACCGGTCGCCCGATCGACTTCCCAGATCGCCGCGCGACCCTCTTCCTGATCCAGGCCGTTTTCGCCGACGTTGCTGTTCGAGCCGACGGTGACGTAGAGCTTGCTGCCGTCCTTGCTGGCAATGACGTTTTTGGTCCAGTGATGGTTCAGCGTGCCGCCCGGCAGATCGACGACCTTGATCGGCTGGGTCTTGATCTCGGTGGCGCCGGGCTCGTAGTTAAAGCGCAACAGGCGATCGGTATCGGCCACGTACAAGTCGTTGCCGACCAGAGTCATGCCGAACGGTGAGTTGAGGTTTTGCAGAAATACCGTTCGGGTCTCGGCCACACCGTCCTTGTCGGCATCGCGCAGCAAGGTGATGCGATTCGGGCTCGGTACGCCGGCACCAGCCTTGCCCATGACCTTTTTCATCACCCAGCCACGAATGCCTTTGCTGTCGTCCGGTTTCGGTGGCGCATTGGTTTCGGCCACCAGTACATCACCGTTGGGTAGCACATACAGCCAGCGCGGGTGATCGAGGCCTTCGGCAAATGCTGCGACCTGAGTGCCGGCCGCGGCCGTCGGTTTTGCCCCCTCGGGCCAGCCGATCGCGGGGGCGATGTTCACCGTCGGGATCAGGGTCTTGTTCGGTTCCGGCAGTTTCGGCGACGGGCCAGTGCCGTCGGAGACTTGCAGGCTGGAGGTTTCGCCACAGGCGCTGAGCCCGCCGGCGAGGGCGATGACGAAAACGAGGTGGGGCTTGCGCATTGCTGATCTTCCCTATGAATGCATTCCTAACCATAGAGGAGGGCGCAAGCCCGATGGTTCAACTGCTCAGCCGCGGGCTTCCTTGAACAGCACGGCAATGCCCGGGTGATAGTTGCCCGCGTCGCTGTGCAATTTGCGGTAGGCGTAGGGGAAATACCAGGCCACGGCGCAGGTGTGTTCCTTTTGCAGATCGTCGACCATGTCCTGCAATTCTTCGGGGCTGGCGCTGTGCTGGGCTTTTTGCGGGGCGACGAACAGGCAGCCGAGCTTGAGGTCGCTGGCGTAACTGATGCGTTTGGCGTCCTGAGTGATGTCGGCAAGAGCCTGGGTCAGGTTGAGGTTGTTCACCCGTGGCCAGCGCTGGGTGCCTTGAATGAAGGCGCGGTCTTCGCTGCCGGCGATAAACAGATCGGCGCGGGCATTGCGTTCGCCGTCTTCGTTCTGTTTGCGGGTGACGGTGTCGTTCAAGGTCACCAGTTCGGCCATCCAGGCTGCGGCCGAAAGCAGGCCGAGGTTGGCTTTCTCATCATGCCAGTACGGCGTATCGCCGTCGCCGCGCACGGTGTTGTAGCGGTCGATACAGTCAAACCAGCGTTCAAGCACCGGGCGCAGGAATTCCAGGCGCGGGTTGCTGATGATCATGCCTTGCATCGTCATCGTCCTTATTGTTGTGGTGTGCTTTTTCGAGAAAAGCATGGCTCTTTGATATCACTTGTCACAGTCTGGCACAAGATTGCCCGCAGATAATTGATTGGTGGCAGTTTCTCGCCCGATGGCCGCCTCTTTAATTGACGCTCCACCCCCAACCCTCTAACCTTCGCCGCTTGTTTCAGGTGCTCTGTGACCTGCGTCGACAGAGTGAAACAGGGAAGCCGGTGAGGGTGGTCTTCACGCGAAGCCACGACGATCCCGGCGCTGCCCCCGCAACGGTAAATGAGTGAACACTGCGTTCAATGCCACTGCTCAACAGCGGGAAGGCGCGCAGTCTGGCCAACGCCGCTCATGAGCCCGGAGACCGGCCTGATCCATCCAGCGGCATCACGGTGGGCGATGCCAGGCTTTTTGCCGTCTATTCTTGTGCCTGCCCGCCGTTTACCCGTCTCAACGGAGAGCTCCCCATGACCGATTCCCCCGAGCGCGACGAACGCCATCTGGCGCGCATGCAGCGCAAAAAAGCCGTGATCGATGAACGCATCGCCAATTCGCCCGACGAGTGCGGCCTGGTGCTGGTGCTGACCGGCAATGGCAAAGGCAAAAGCAGCTCGGCCTTCGGCATGCTCGCCCGCGCCATGGGCCACGGCATGCAGTGCGGCGTGGTGCAGTTCATCAAGGGGCGCAATAGCACGGGCGAGGAGTTGTTCTTCCGCCGCTTCCCCGAGCAAGTGCGCTTCCATGTGATGGGCGAAGGTTTCACCTGGGAGACCCAGGACCGTCAGCGCGATATCGCCGCCGCCACGGCGGCGTGGGAAGTGTCTCGCGAGCTGCTGCGCGATCCGTCGATAGGGCTGGTGGTGCTCGATGAATTGAACATCGCCCTCAAGCACGGTTATCTGGATCTCGATCAGGTGCTCAGCGATTTGCAGGCGCGGCCGCCGATGCAGCACGTGGTGGTTACCGGCCGCGGCGCCAAGCCGGAAATGATCGAGATGGGCGACACGGTCACGGAGATGGGCATGCTCAAGCACGCCTTCCAGGCCGGGATCAAAGCGCAGAAAGGCGTCGAACTTTGAACCAGCCCCGTCACTGCCCGGCAGTCCTGATTGCCGCGCCAGCTTCCGGCCAGGGCAAGACTACCGTCACCGCCGCGCTCGCCCGTTTGCATCGCAATCAGGGGCGCAAGGTCCGCGTGTTCAAATGCGGCCCGGACTTTCTCGACCCGATGATCCTCGAGCGCGCCAGCGGTGCGCCGGTCTATCAATTGGACATGTGGATGGTCGGCGAGCAGGAAAGCCGTCGCCTGTTGTGGGAAGCCGCCGGCGAAGCGGACCTGATTCTGATCGAAGGCGTGATGGGCCTGTTTGACGGCACACCGTCGAGCGCTGACCTGGCGCGACACTTTGGCGTGCCGGTGCTCGGGGTGATCGACGGCACCGCCATGGCGCAGACCTTCGGCGCACTGGCGCTGGGCCTGGCGAAATACCAGCCGGACCTGCCGTTCGCCGGGGTGCTGGCCAACCGCGTCGGCACTTTGCGTCATGCGCAACTGCTCGAAGGCAGCCTCACCGAAGGCCTGCGCTGGTACGGCGCGTTGTCGCGCGAGACCGGCATCGAGCTGCCGAGTCGCCATCTTGGCCTGGTGCAGGCCAGCGAACTGAATGATCTGGACCTGCGCCTCGACGCTGCCGCCGACGCACTGGCCAGCAGTTGCGAAGTCGCCTTGCCGCCCGCCGTCGAATTCGCAGCGCCGGACGTGACTGCTGCTGAGCCGTTGTTGCACGGCGTGCGGATCGCCGTTGCCCGCGATGAGGCATTTGCCTTCACCTACGGCGCAAGCCTCGATCTGTTGCGGGCGATGGGCGCCGAGTTGAGCTTCTTCTCGCCGATCCGCGACACGCAATTGCCCGAGGCGGACAGCCTTTATCTGCCGGGCGGCTACCCTGAGCTGCACCACGTTGCACTGGCACAGAACACTGCGATGCTTGAGGCGATCCGTGCGCACCACGCGGCGGGCAAACCGTTGCTGGCCGAATGCGGGGGCATGCTTTATCTGCTCGATTCGCTGACCGATGTCGAAGGCACCCGCGCTGAACTGGTCGGGTTGTTGCAGGGCGAGGCGGTGATGCAAAAGCGTCTGGCGGCGTTGGCGTTGCAGGCGGTCGATCTGCCGGAAGGCTCGTTGCGCGGGCACACGTATCACCATTCGCTGACGACCACCGAACTGACGCCGATTGCCCGTGGGCTGAGCCCGAATGGTGGGCGCGGGGCCGAGGCGGTTTATCGGCAAGGGCGGATGACAGCTTCTTATGTGCACTTTTATTTTCCGTCGAATCCTGCGGCTGTCGCTGCGCTGTTCGTGCCTGGTCTTGAAACCGCTATCGCTGGCAGGCTAGCTCCCACACTGGACGGTGTAATACCTGACGAAACGCAAATCCCTGTGGGAGCTGGCTTGCCAGCGATGGGGCCATGACCGACAACGCATTCTCTGAAGCCGAGCGCCAGGCGGTTTACAAAGCCATCGCCGAACGCCGCGACATGCGTCACTTCAGCGGCGGCGCCGTCGAACCGCAACTGTTGCGGCGTTTGCTCGAAGCCGCCCATCAAGCGCCAAGTGTCGGCCTGATGCAGCCCTGGCGTTTCATCCGCATCAGCGACCGCGCCCTGCGCGGGCAGATTCAGCATCTGGTGGAAGCAGAACGCGTGCGCACCGCCGAAGCCCTCGGCGAGCGCAGCGACGAGTTCATGAAACTCAAGGTCGAAGGCATCAACGACTGCGCCGAAGTACTGGTGGCGGCGCTGATGGACGATCGCGAAAAACACATTTTTGGCCGGCGTACGCTGCCGGAGATGGACATGGCTTCGCTGTCCTGCGCGATCCAGAATCTGTGGCTGGCGTCCCGTGCCGAAGGATTGGGCATGGGCTGGGTGTCGCTGTTCGAGCCGCAGGCGCTGGCGGATCTGCTGCACTTGCCGCCGGGGGCCAAGCCGCTGGCGGTGCTGTGTCTGGGCCCGGTCAAGGAGTTCTACCCGGTGCCGATGCTGGTCCTCGAAGGCTGGGCGCAGGCGCGTCCGCTGAACGAATTGCTGTATGAAAATTATTGGGGAGTGAGTCAATGAGTGTGGCGTTGTTGAGTGTCGCCGCGGTGGCGCTGGATGCGCTGCTCGGTGAACCGAAACGCTGGCATCCGCTGGTGGCGTTCGGCAATTTTGCCGGGCGCATCGAGCAACGTTTCAACGCCGGTGGCCGCGGCTGGCGCAGCCATGGTGTGACCGCGTGGGTCATCGCCGTGCTGCCGCTGACGCTGCTCGCCACGGCGTTTTCCTGGGCGCCTTACGTCGGTTGGATCGTCGAGATTCTCGCGCTGTATTGCGCGCTCGGCATGCGCAGCCTCGGCGAACATGTTGCGCCGGTGGCAGCGGCGTTGCGCGCTGATGATCTGGCTGAAGCGCGCACTCGCGTCGGCTATCTGGTCAGTCGCCAGACCGACGAACTCGACAGCAACGCCGTGGCCCGCGCTGCCACCGAATCGGTGCTGGAAAATGGCAGCGACGCGGTGTTTGCGGCGCTGTTCTGGTTTGTTGTTGCCGGTGCGCCGGGCGTCGTGCTCTATCGCTTGAGCAACACGCTGGACGCGATGTGGGGCTATCGCAACGAACGCTTCGAACGCTTCGGCTGGGCGGCGGCGAAAATCGACGACGTGTTGAACTACATTCCTGCGCGGCTGGTGGCGTTGACCTACGCGCTGCTCGGCAAAACCCGCCTCGCGCTCAAGTGCTGGCGCACCCAGGCGCCACAATGGGACAGCCCCAACGCCGGCCCGGTGATGGCGGCTGGCGCTGGCGCACTCGGCGTCGAGCTGGGCGGGCCGGCGATCTACCACGGCGAACTGCACGAGCGCCCGCAACTTGGTGAAGGCGCCCCCGCCGATGCCGATTCCATCGACCGCGGCTGGCAATTGGTCCCGCGCGGGGTATGGTTATGGCTGCTGATTCTTTGCATGGGAGCTGAATTCTATGCTTGAGCACGGTGGCCGACTGCGCAAGGCTGCACACGATTATGGCATTGCCGAAGCCGACTGGCTGGACCTGTCCAGCGGTCTGGCGCCGTGGCCTTTTCCGATCCCGGAGATCCCCTTGCGCGCCTGGGCACGCTTGCCGGAAACCGACGATGGCCTGGAGCAGGCGGCGTGCGATTACTACGGCGCCGCGCAAGTGCTGCCCGTGGCCGGTTCGCAAATGGCCATTCAGCTGTTGCCGCGTTTGCGCCGTGCCGGCAAGGTCGGCGTGTTGTCACCGTGCTATGCCGAACATGCCGAGGCGTGGCGGCGCAGTGGCTATATCGTTCGCGAAGTGCTGGAGCAGGAAGTCGAGTTCTTTCTCGACAGCCTCGACGTACTGGTGGTGGTCAACCCGAACAATCCGACCGGCCTCAGCCTGACCCCGGCGCGCCTGCTCGACTGGCACGCGCGGCTGGCCCAGCGCGGCGGCTGGCTGGTGGTCGACGAAGCGTTCATGGACAACACGCCGCACTTGAGCCTGGCCGCGCATAGCCATCTCATCGGCCTGATCGTGCTGCGCTCGTTCGGCAAGTTTTTCGGTCTGGCCGGGGTGCGTCTGGGCTTCGTGCTGGCCGAGCGCAAGTTGCTCAAACTGCTCGCCGAACAGGTCGGGCCCTGGGCGGTCAGCGGTCCGACGCGGGTGCTCGGCCAGGCATGTCTGCAAGATACGGAAAATCACACGCGCCAGCGGATTCGCAGCGATGAAGCCAGCGAACGGCTGGCGGCGTTGCTCGAGCGCTACGGCTTCAAGCCGCAGGGGGGCTGCGCGCTGTTTCAGTGGCTGGTTACCGAGCACGCCGAAACGCTGCACGATTTCATGGCCCGGCGCGGCATTCTCCTGCGTCTCTTTGCTCACAACTGCAGTCTGCGCTTCGGTCTGCCCGGCAATGCCGCCGATGAGCTGCGACTCGCACACGCCCTCGACGCCTACCGTAAGGAATACCCATGACCACGCTGATGGTGCAGGGCACCACGTCGGATGCCGGTAAAAGTACGCTGGTGACGGCGCTCTGTCGTTGGGCGACCCGTCAGGGCGTCGCGGTGGTGCCGTTCAAACCGCAGAACATGGCGCTCAACAGCGCGGTGACGGCGGACGGCGGCGAGATCGGCCGCGCGCAAGCGGTGCAGGCGCAGGCTGCTCATCTCGAACCGCACACCGACATGAACCCGGTGCTGCTCAAGCCCAACAGCGACACCGGCGCGCAAGTGATCATTCACGGCCGCGCGGTGACGACGATGAACGCCGTCGCCTATCACGACTACAAAGCCATCGCCATGCAAGCGGTGCTAGCCTCGCACGAACGCCTCAGCGCCGCCTATCCACTGGTGATGGTCGAGGGCGCCGGCTCACCGGCCGAGATCAATCTGCGTGCCGGCGACATCGCCAACATGGGCTTTGCCGAAGCGGTGGATTGCCCGGTACTGCTGATCGCCGACATCAATCGTGGCGGGGTCTTCGCTCATCTGGTCGGTACTTTGGAGTTGCTGTCGCCGAGCGAACAGGCGCGGGTCAAAGGCTTCATCATAAACCGCTTTCGCGGTGACATCGCCTTGCTGCAACCGGGCCTCGACTGGCTGGAACAGCGCACCGGCAAACCGGTGGTTGGCGTATTGCCGTATGTGCTGGATCTGCATCTTGAGGCTGAAGACGGCATCGACCAGCGTCAGACCGACAAGGCTGAGCAAGTACTGAAAGTCGTGGTGCCGGTGCTGCCGCGCATCAGCAACCACACCGATTTCGATCCGCTGCGTTTGCATCCGCAGGTCGATCTGCAATTTATCGGGCCGGGACAGGCGATTCCGCCTGCGGACCTGATCATCCTGCCCGGCTCGAAAAGCGTGCGCAGCGACCTCGCGTATTTGCGCGCCAACGACTGGGACGTGGCGATCCACCGGCATTTGCGCTACGGCGGCAAAGTGCTGGGCATTTGCGGCGGCCTGCAGATGCTTGGCGAGCAGGTCCACGACCCGTTGGGCCTGGAAGGCGCAGCGGGTTCCAGCGCCGGGCTGGGCTTGCTCGCGTTTGAAACGACGCTCGAAGCCGAGAAGCAATTGCGCAATGTGCGCGGGCGGCTGGCGCTGGAAGCTGCGCAAGTCAGTGGTTATGAAATCCATGCTGGCGTCACCCGCGGGCCGGCGCTGGAGAACGCAGCAATGTTGCTGGATGACGGTCGTTGCGATGGCGCGCAGAGTGCTGACGGCCAGGTATTCGGCACCTATCTGCATGGCTTGTTCGAATCGCCAGAGGCGAGTGTGGCGATGCTGCGCTGGGCCGGCTTGAGCGATGTGCAGACGGTGGATTACCACGGCCTGCGCGAGCGCGATATCGAACGCCTGGCGGATCTGGTGGAGCAGCATCTGGATACCGGGTTGTTGCGTGAGCTCTGTGGGATCTGAGGTGGGTTCAATGGCCTCATCGCGAGCAGGCTCACTCCTACAGGGTTATGTGTTTTACACAAAATTCATGGCTACTCGAGATCCCTTGTAGGAGCGAGCCTGCTCGCGATAGCGCCAGTCGCCTCAACCCACAATTTTCAGGATGTTCCCCATGCTCCAACTGATCCTCGGCGGCGCCCGCTCCGGCAAAAGTCGCCTGGCAGAAAAACTCGCCAGCGATAGCCATCTGGCGGTGACCTACATCGCCACCAGCCAACCGCTCGATGGCGAAATGAACGCGCGCGTCGCTCACCATCGTGCCCGCCGTCCGGCTGAATGGGCGCTCATCGAAGAACCCCTCGAACTGGCCCGGGTTCTGCGCGAGTCCGCCAGCGCCGAGCGGTGCCTGCTGGTCGATTGCCTGACGTTGTGGCTGACCAATCTGCTGATGCTCGACGACGCCGAACGCCTCGTCGCCGAGCGTGAGGCGCTGCTCGATGGCCTGGCCTCGTTGCCGGGTGAAATCATTTTTGTCAGCAACGAGACCGGTATGGGTGTCGTGCCGCTGGGCGAATTGACTCGCCGCTATGTCGATGAAGCCGGTTGGCTGCATCAAGCTCTGGCTGAGCGTTGTCAGCGAGTTGTCCTGACCGTTGCCGGCCTGCCCCTGACTCTGAAAGGACCTGCGTTATGACTCAAGCCTGGTGGCTCAACCCGTGCCAATCGGTCGACAACAACGCCGTTGAACAAGCGGCGGCGCGGCAGCAGCAACTGACCAAACCGGCCGGTTCGCTCGGTCGGCTGGAAACGGTCGCGGTGCAACTGGCCGGCCTGCAAGGGCAGGTCAAACCGACGCTGGAGCAGATATGGATCGCGATTTTTGCCGGCGATCACGGCGTGGTAGCGGAGGGCGTTTCGGCGTTCCCGCAGGAAGTCACCGGGCAGATGCTGCTCAACTTCGTCAGCGGCGGCGCGGCGATCAGCGTGTTGGCGCGACAGCTCGGCGCTCAGCTGGAAGTGGTCGATCTGGGCACAGTGAATCCGGCGCTGAATCTGCCGGGCGTGCGGCATGTAAACATCGGCGCGGGCACGGCGAACTTCGCCCACGGCGCAGCAATGTCCCAGGCCCAGGGCGAGTCAGCCTTGCAGGCCGGTCGTGACAGCCTGTTGCGGGCAAAAGCGGCAGGCACGCAGTTGTTTATCGGCGGCGAAATGGGCATCGGCAACACCACGGCGGCCAGCGCCCTGGCCTGCGCCTTGCTCGATTGCCCGGTCGCGCACCTGACCGGCCCCGGCACCGGGCTGAATGCCGCAGGCGTCAGCCATAAGGCGCAGGTGATCGAGAGCGCCCTGGCCTTGCACGCGGCACAGCGCGGCGATGCGTTGCAGACGCTGTTCAACCTCGGTGGTTTTGAAATCGCCGCGCTGGTCGGCGCTTATCTGGCGGCGGCGCAGGAGGGTGTTGCGGTGCTGGTCGACGGCTTTATCTGCACAGTCGCCGCGCTGGTCGCGGTGCGCCTGAACCCGTCCTGCCGCGAGTGGCTGCTGTTCGGCCACCGTGGTGCCGAGCCGGGTCATCGGCATGTGCTAGAAACGTTGCAGGCCGAGCCGTTGCTGGAACTTGGTCTGCGCCTGGGCGAGGGCAGTGGCGCGGCGCTGGCGGTGCCGCTGTTGCGCCTGGCCTGCGACCTGCACGGGCAAATGGCAACGTTCGCTGAAGCGGCGGTGGCGGATCGTCCGGCATGACCTTGCATCTGCATCTGCTGCGTCATGGCGAAACCGAACTGGGCGGCGGCCTGCGCGGCAGCCTCGATGATGCGCTGACCGAGCAGGGCTGGGCGCAAATGCGCGCAGCGGTGGTCGCGGGTGGGCCGTGGGATCGAATCGTCAGCTCGCCGTTGCAGCGTTGCGCGCGGTTCGCCGCCGAACTCGGCGAACAACTGAACCTCAGCGTGCATCTGGACAAGGATTTGCAGGAACTGCATTTCGGCGCCTGGGAAGGACAAAGTGCGGCGGCGCTGATGGAGACTGACGCCGAGGCGTTGGGGCTGTTCTGGGCCGATCCGTATGCCTTTACGCCACCGGATGGAGAAGCGGTCAGCGACTTTTCCGCGCGAGTATTGGCGGCCATTGAACGGCTGTACGCAACGTACGCAGGCGAGCGGGTTCTGCTGGTCAGCCATGGCGGCGTGATGCGCCTGCTGCTGGCGCGGGCGCGCGGTTTGCCTCGCGAGCAACTGCTGAATGTCGAGGTGGGTCATGGCGCACTATTTGCGCTGACGGTCGCGGCCGACGGCTCGCTCAAGGAAGGTCACTGAGATGTTGCCGCTGTGGATCGCCTTGCAGTTTCTCAGCAGTTTGCCGATTCGGCTGCCGGGGATGCCCGAGCCGGAACAGATCGGTCGCTCATTGCTGTTCTATCCGCTGGTGGGGTTGCTGTTTGGCCTGATCCTTTGGGCTATGAATATGCTGTTGGCCGGTGCGCCTTTGCTGCTGCACGCGGCACTGTTGCTGACGGTCTGGGTGCTGCTCAGCGGGGCGCTACATCTCGATGGTCTGGCCGACAGCGCCGATGCCTGGCTCGGCGGTTTCGGTGATCGCGAGCGCACGCTGACGATCATGAAAGACCCGCGCAGCGGGCCGATTGCCGTGGTGACGCTGGTGCTGGTGATGCTGCTCAAGTTCGCCGCGTTGCTGGCGCTGATCGAGCAAGGGCAGGGGCTGGTGTTGCTCATCGTGCCGGTGCTGGGCCGGGCGGCGTTGCTGGGGTTGTTTCTGACCACGCCGTATGTACGTGCCGGTGGATTGGGGCAGGCGTTGGCTGATCACCTGCCGCGCAGGGCGGGCTGGTGGGTGCTGGGTGTGAGTGCGCTTGCTTGCGCGTTGATGGCCGGGATCGTTGCGGTGGTGATTTGCGTCGTCATGGTTGTCTGGCTGCGTCAGGTGATGATGCGGCGGTTGGGCGGGACGACCGGGGATACGGCGGGGGCGTTGCTGGAATTGCTCGAGATGGGGGTGTTGGTTGGGCTGGTCCTCGTCTGAAAGATTCGCGTTGATGATGCCGGCCTTTTCGCGAGCAGGCTCACTCCTGCAATTGGAATGCGTTCCCCTGTAGGAGTGAGCCTGCTCGCGATAGCGATATTCCAGCCACTACAAATGTTCCGGACAAAATCCATCTGTAACTTGATTTAACACAGTCGCGGGTATATACACGCACCATGCTTCCTTCTCAGTGTTTGTGCATCAACCTGCGTCGCGCCGCGCGTGGCGTCAGCAGGCATTACGACGGCGCCCTCGACGGCTTCGGGATCAACGTTGCCCAGTATTCTCTGCTGTGCAACCTGCAGCGTCTGGATCAGCCGAGCATTTCCGAACTGGCCGAAGCCATGGGCCTGGACCGCAGCACCCTCGGGCGCAATTTGCGGGTGCTGGAAGGCGAGGGGTTGGTGGCGCTGGCTGAAGGCGAGGACATGCGCAACCGCATCGTTCGTCTGACCGAAACCGGTGCGCAGCGCCTGGAAGCGGCGCTGCCGGCCTGGGAAGCGGCGCAGGAGCGGTTGATCGATCGGCTCGGCGCGGAAAAACGCGAGACCTTGCTCAAATTGCTGGATGAACTGGCCTGAGGCCGGTTTTTTCCGAACTCAAGCGGGTATATACCCGCGACCGGAGAATAATAATGACATCGATGTGGCGTACGTGCGGTTGGGTGTTGCTGGGGAGTGCGCTGATCCTAGCGTTGTCATTGGGCGTGCGCCACGGGTTTGGTCTGTTTCTGTCGCCGATGAGCGCGCAGTTCGGCTGGGGTCGCGAGGTGTTCGCCTTCGCCATCGCCTTGCAGAACCTGATCTGGGGCCTGGCGCAGCCGTTCACCGGTGCGCTGGCCGACCGTTTTGGCGCCGCGAAGGTGGTGCTGATCGGCGGCGTGCTGTATGCGCTCGGGCTGGTGTGCATGGGTTTGTCCGATTCGCCGATGACGCTGTCGCTGAGTGCCGGGCTGCTGATCGGTATCGGCCTGTCCGGCACCTCGTTCTCGGTGATTCTCGGTGTGGTCGGGCGCGCCGTGCCAGCAGAGAAACGCAGCATGGGCATGGGCATTGCCAGCGCTGCCGGGTCGTTCGGCCAGTTCGCGATGTTGCCGGGCACCCTCGGTTTGATCGGCTGGCTTGGCTGGTCGGCGGCGCTGCTGGTGCTGGGCGTGCTGGTGGCGATGATCGTGCCGCTGGTGAGCATGCTCAAGGACAAACCATTGCCGATGCTCGGCCATGAGCAAACCCTGTCCGAGGCCCTGCGCGAAGCCTGCTCGCATTCCGGTTTCTGGCTGTTGGCGTTCGGCTTCTTCGTCTGCGGTTTCCAGGTGGTGTTCATCGGCGTGCACCTGCCGGCCTATCTGGTCGACCAGCACCTGCCGGCCACAGTCGGCACCACGGTGCTGGCGCTGATCGGCTTGTTCAATATCTTCGGCACCTACACCGCCGGCTGGCTCGGCGGGCGCATGTCCAAGCCGCGCTTGTTGACCGGGCTGTACCTGTTGCGCGCGGTGGTGATCGTGTTGTTTCTGTGGCTGCCGGTCACCACCACATCGGCGTACCTGTTCGGCATGGCGATGGGCTTTTTGTGGCTGTCGACGGTGCCGCTGACCAACGGTACGGTGGCGACCTTGTTCGGCGTGCGCAACCTGTCCATGCTCGGTGGCATCGTGTTCCTGTTCCATCAGCTTGGCTCGTTCCTCGGCGGTTGGCTGGGCGGGGTGGTGTACGACCGCACCGGGAGTTATGACTTGATCTGGCAAGTGGCGATTCTTCTCAGCCTGTTGGCCGCGGCGTTGAACTGGCCGGTGCGCGAGCGCCCGGTCGCACGCCTGCAAGCCAGTGCGAGCGCCGCGTGAATCGCCTCTGGCCGCGACTGGCCATCAGCGCACTTGGCGCCGCGCTGCTGGCGCTGGCGTGGTGGGGCTGGCAGCAGGGCGGTCTGGCCCTGATGCAGTTGGGCATGAGCATTTGCTAGAACCGGGCATGGCGAGTAACGTCGAGGCCTGACAACTGCTCAAGGATGTTCAACATGTTGATGCGTTGGTGTGCTGTTCCCGCATTGCTGCTGGCAATCACTGGCCTCGTCCAGGCCGCGGATTGCCCGGAGCTGCTTCAGGGCTCGCTGCCCAAGCTGCGGGCCAAGGAATCCATCGATCTGTGCAAGCAATACGCGGACAAGCCGCTGGTGGTGGTCAACACGGCCAGCTTCTGCGGTTTCGCGCCGCAGTTCGAAGGCCTTGAAGCGGTCAATCAGCGCTTCAAGCCGCAGGGCCTGGAAATGCTCGGCGTGCCGTCCAACGACTTCAAGCAGGAATCCAAGGACAGCGCGGAAACCGCCAAGGTCTGTTACGCCAATTACGGCGTCACCTTCAACATGACCGAACCGCAAAAGGTCCGCGGCGACGATGCCACGCACCTGTTTCAAGTGCTGGCCGCGCAGAGCAATGCGCCGAAATGGAATTTCTATAAATACGTGGTCGATCGTCAGGGCAAGGTCGTCGCCAGTTTCTCCAGCCTGACCAAGCCGGATGATCCGGAGTTCATTGCGGCGATCGAGAAGGCGATTGCCTCGAAGCCGTTGGCCAACTGACTCACCCTGTTCCCACATTTGGATCTGCATGAAAAAGCCCCGCCTCTGACAAGAGAGTGGGGCTTTTTCGTGGGCGAGGGATCAACCTCGCCAGCGTGCATCAGAAGCGGTACGTCGCGCCGACACCGAAACCGTTCGCCGAGTTTTCATACTTGGAGTCGTAGCTCTGGCCACGGTTGTTTTCGTTGCGGATATTGACCGACTCTTCCTTCAGGTACGAGTAGGCAACGTCGATGGTCAGGTCGTCGGTCGGGCTCCAGCCGGCACCGACGCTGAAGATGGTCCGGTCGCCGGTCGGGATACGTGGCGAGCGGTCTTCGTTGTTGGTCGGCGACTGGTCGAAGGTCAGGCCGGTACGCAACACCCATTCCTTGTTCAACTGATACGACGTGCCCACAGCGTAAGCCCAGGTGTCGTGCCAGTTCTGGTCTTCGTTGATCGAACCGAACTGGCCGGCCAGCAGCGGCTGCACCCCGGAGTTCTTCACGGTGATCTTGTCCAGTTGGCTCCAGCGGGTCCAGGTGGTGCCGGCGTAGACGTTCCAGCGATCATTGATCGCCTGGGTGACCGACAGGTCCACGGATTCCGGGGTGGTGATCTTCAACGAAGCGTCGTATTTCTGGTTGGCGCCCAGACCTGCCAGCGCCAGTGCGCCGTACTTGACCTTGGTGTCGCCTTCGAGCTTGTAATCGACCTTGGAGTGGTAGGTCAGGCCCACGCGGGTGGTGTCGGTGGCTTGTACCAGCACGCCGATGTTGTAGCCCAGCGCGGTATCGTCACCCTTGATCTTGACCTTACCGTCCGGCAGCGCCTGGGTGATCGACAGGTTCGATTCCAGCGAGCCGTCGATGCGGTTGATGGTCGGACCGAAACCGATCGACACCTTGTCGTTGAAGGCGTAGCTGACGGTTGGCTGGAAGGTGATGACCTGCACTTCGGACTTGCTGCCGAAGTAACGGCCGGCAAAGCCGTTTTCGTAATCGGTGATCAGGCCGAACGGCACGTACACGCCCAGACCGAATGCCCAGTGATCGTCGATCGGCTTGACATAAAAGCCCATCGGCACGGCGGTGAGAGGCACCATGTCACCGTCGTTGCTGCCACGGTTGGGGCTGGAGCTGGCGTCGCTGATATCGGTATGTGCGTCAACCAGGGCTACACCGCCGGTGACTTGTTCGCGCTTGATGCGCGACATGCCGGCCGGGTTGCCATAAACAGTGCTTGCGTCGTCGGCAGAAGAAGATCGCCCGGCAAAACCCGTCCCCATCCCGCTGATGCTTTGTTCGTTAAGGGCAAAACCTGCCGCGAAAATCTGGGTGGAGGCAAGGGTAACGGCGAGGCTAAGGGTGGTTTTGAGCATGACTTTTTTCATTATTAGAACTCCTGGTGATCACCGGGGCGAAAATTACCAACATTTTCGCCGCAGCGCTATAGCCCGTATGCCTTGATTTAGAGCGGTTTTGTAGGACAATCCGACCAGAATGGCGGCCTGTTGCGAGAACTTGCAAAACCGCTCGGTCAGCAGGCGACCTGCTTCAGCGGTGAAACACAGGTTTGCCAGGCAAATGTGAAGTCGCGCAGGCGACCCTGGGGCTGGAAGGTCTGACGCCAGATGCGCGCCATGGCCAAAAGATCGTTAGGGGCGGGGAGGGTGGGGTTTTGCTCTTCAACCAGCAGCCAGGCGATGGCAGTGGCGTAACGCAGATTGACGGTCAATTCGACATGTGGACCGCTGAGAAATGCATGCTGACTGGCGAGGCCGCGTACCAGGCTGGCACGCTCCGGGTCGAGCGCCAGGTAGTCATCCCAGAGCGCTTGATGGCGCTGCTCGGCGATGCGGTAGAGGCCGTGGCCACGTCGGTCGTGCAGGGCGGATCCGAGGGCTGACTGGCTGGCGGCGATGCCCAGCAGCAGTGATTCGGCAGTGGCGCAGTGACGGCCCAGATAGATCAGCGTGGGGCGAATCACATATCGACACAGTTCACTGGCAGCGATACCCATAAATCCCTCGGTTCTCGTAATGGGTGGCGAGTCCTGAAGGAGGCTTGGCAGCAGTGGATCGGTTCAGGCTCGCCGTGAGCGAATCATGTCGCCCGAGTTGAAGTGTAGTGTCATATTCGCGACGTAAAGGCCTGTTTTTAAATTCTTTTCGGCTCCGAGTTATAACCGTTATATCAGTTGGTACTTAGGATCGAGGCGTAAAAAGAGAAACGTCGGGCAATAAAAAGCCCCGCATTTTCATGCAGGGCTTGTGCTTTTGCAGCCTTTTCGGCTCTCAGGCGATCAACGCCTGACGTGTACGATCGATCACGGCCTGCAGCGGTTCGGCGCTGGAGTACTGATCGGGGCACAGACGCTCGCTGTGGCGAGCGATCCCGTGTTCATTGACCACGGTGAAGCTGAAGCAGCCTTTGCGAGCGGCCATGATCATGCAGTTCATGGGGGCAAAAGCGTTGGTTAGGGTGCGAATGGCATCCTGAGTGTGGATTTGAGTAGACATAGTTATTAGGTGTTCCTACAAATGACACGGTTAAGAACCGTGCAACGTTAAAACGTTCCAGTAACGTCGATCACCATTGATCGAACGAAGAACCCGACTGGAACAAAGCAGCCAGTTTGCAGCGCTATTAAGTTGGCGCGCTTTGGGCTGGCAGGTAGGTACTTAGGAGGACAGGCATCACAACGAGGGCAGAGGTTCTGGGCCCAGGGTGAAGATCCTGATCAATTTGCAGGTTGGTTCGGTCAGAGTAAGTGTTCTTCGCAACACCCTTCGCATCAGTGGAAGGCTGTGTTGGCGCAAGATTTACCTGGAAACCATCGAGGGGTCGTTCCCGCTTTTTTCGGTTGAGCTTCTTCACAAGAGGCTGACCGTGGGGATGTGTTCGACCGGAATTGACTTTCAGCTTGGTACTAACGCCGCGGATAGTAACGGATCGAAATCGCTAAAGCAAATGGCCGGCGAAAAAAACATTGCAGTCCAGCACAGGGTTTGCTTGACGTGAAAACGTGGCCGCCCGTAAACGGGCATTTTTCGACCGTCGGTCGGCGAGGTTACGTTGATCAACCGCGCTGGCAAGCGGCTTATCTGCGGATCAACAGCCGAAACGACCCGAAAAAGCGCACCGATATAACCGGGTAACAGGTACTTGTGCACATTAGTTGCGCGGCCTGTCACAGCACTGTCATATCAATCCTGACACCGGTGGCTGCCTGCATCGAAAGTTTAAGTCAATGAAAAACATCGCTTTTTTTTGTTGGTGAAAAAATCGTCAGTTTGACTGCGAGCCCCGTTCCATAAGGCTTTGCGCGAGTTGCAGGACGGTTGTCCACTGAGTTATCCACAGCTTCTGTGGATTGTCCCGAGCGCTTGCTCTAGCACGGGCGTGCCGGGTTGTTTTTAGACTTTACCTGTAAGAAAAAAAGAGTAGAGTGGCGCGCCTTCCGATTCGTCCCGCAGTGCTTTATGAAGTTTCGCTCAGTATCAGACTCTGTTACCTCAGACCTTCCTGCTGTTACCCCGCCCAAGCGATTTTCCGTACGTGTTGCGGAATGGCTGCTCGACAGCCCGCGCCTGAGCGCCAGCCATAACGCCAAGCACCTCGCCGGCCGCCTGCTCAAGCAACCGGCGCGCGAAGGCGTGGTCACGGCGCAAAGCCGCCTCGGTCAGTTGATGTGCCGCGAGTGCGGTAACGCACGCGATCGACGCATTGGCCAGGAGCTGCTGCGCCAGGCCGCCCGCGCCGGCGACCGTCGTGCACAAAGGGAACTCGGCCAGCTCGAAGACTGAGCTGTCCAAGACCTGACACCTTGGTTAACCTTCAGGCTTTATCGGACCGGCAGGAGTCGCTATGGCTATGGACTTGACCAGCATATTGCTCGGTCTCGCAGCGGCAGGGCTGCCCTTGTTGGCTCTTGCCTGGCAGCTGCAACGCCGGGCGAGCAGCGGGCAAGCCGCGCAGGCCTTGCTGGAAGAACGGCTGGCCATGGCGCAACTGGCCCAGGACGGCCTCAATGCGCAGCTCGAGGCCAGTCGCGATGAAGTCGCCGATCTTGGCCAGGCCAACGCTGCAAAACAGGCTGAGCTGGCGGCCCTGCGTCGCGAAGTCGAACTGCTGCAGATCGAGCGCGACGATGCTCGCGACGCCGCCCACGCCTGGAACCTCGAACGCGCCAACAAGGAAGCCGAACTGCGTCGCCTCGACGCCCAAGCCGCGTCGCTGAATGCCGAGCTGCGTGAGCAACAGGAAAGCCATCAACAACGCCTCAACGACCTGCAAGGCTCGCGCGATGAACTGCGCGCGCAGTTTGCCGAGCTGGCCGGGAAGATTTTCGATGAGCGCGAACAGCGCTTCGCCGAAACCAGTCAGCAACGGCTCGGCCAGTTGCTCGATCCGCTGAAGGAACGCATTCAGTCCTTCGAAAAACGCGTCGAGGAGAGTTATCAGGCCGAGGCCCGTGAGCGCTTTTCCCTGGCCAAGGAACTCGAACGTTTGCAGGCGCTGAACCTGCGCCTTAGCGACGAGGCGACCAATCTCACCCGTGCCCTCAAAGGCCAGAAGACCCAGGGCAACTGGGGCGAACTGATTCTGGAGCGGGTGCTTGAGCACGCGGGTCTGGAGAAGGGCCGTGAGTACCAGACCCAGGTCAATCTCAAAGGCCCGGACGGCGAGCGCTTCCAGCCGGACGTGATCATTTACTTGCCTGGCGACAAGCAGGTGGTGGTCGACTCCAAGGTCAGCCTTACCGCCTACCAGCAATACGTGGCCGCCGACGATGACACCCTCGGGCAGATCGCGATCAAGCAGCACGTGCTGTCGCTGCGCAATCACGTCAAGGGCCTGGCCGGCAAGGATTACAAGCGTCTGGAGGGGCTGCACAGCCTCGATTTCGTTTTGCTGTTCGTGCCGATCGAGGCGGCGTTCTCGGCAGCGTTGCAGGCCGAGCCGACGCTGTTCCAGGAGGCGTTTGACCGCAATATCGTGATTGTCAGTCCGACCACCTTGCTTGCCACGTTACGGGTGATTGACAGCCTCTGGAAGCAGGAGCGCCAGAGTCAGAATGCCCGGGAAATCGCTGAGCGTGCGGGGTGGCTGTATGACAAGTTCGTGTTGTTCATTCAGGATCTGGACGAGGTGGGCAATCGCTTGCAGCAGTTGGACAAGGCTTACAGTTCGGCGCGTAACAAGCTCACGGAAGGGCGGGGCAATCTGGTCAGTCGCAGTGAGCAGTTGAAGTTGCTGGGGGCGCGGGCGAGCAAGAGTCTGCCGGCTGATTTGCTGGAGCGGGCGATGACGGATGTTGATGGGCTGGTTGAATTGCCGGACTGACGTTTGGAGCTTCGTGCAGGCTCGCTTTGGAAGGCTTTCCCTGTGGGAGCCAGCCTGCTGGCGATGGCTTTTTTTCAGGCGCTGAGCTTTTTGGGTTTGGGTACATATCCGTTGCTTCGGGTGTTGCGGCTGACGGTTTCGCCCTTACGGCGAGTCACCTTTTTCAAACGCCAAAAAGGTAACCCAAAACGCTTGCTCCTACGTACGGCCCTCGCAGGCTCGGGTTCCTTCGCTGCGGGATCGCTCCGGGCGCCCAGCGGCTACGGTTTGCTTCGCTGCACCTCCTTCCGCTGTGTCTGGCTGCGCCAGACGGTCGCTGCGCTCCCACGCCCGGATCAATCCCTCCACTCAGCCTTCCGACGTCGCTGGTCAGGCAAGATCAAGAGCACGCGAGCTAACGCTCATTGTTGAGTGGTGAGAAGCGCCGCATGGCTTGAGATCTTCGGTGGATTCGCCCCTCACCCCAGCCCTCTCCCCCTGGAGAGGGAGCCGATTTTTGGGCTTTTCAAATTTTGCATTCGACTCGGTATTTCATGTTGGCGTACGTCTTCCATCATTGCGGTCAGTTCCCTCTCCCTTCGGGAGAGGGCTAGGGTGAGGGGCTTTTGATTTTTTCTTTGTGGTGGTCACCGCCTACAACGGCAAATACCGGCTCAACAACGCCCGCAACGCTGCCGGTTTCACCGGTTTGGCCAAGTAATCCAGGCCCGCGGCATGCACTTGAGCAACCATTTCCGGGCGTCCGTCAGCGCTGATCACGACCCCCGGCACCGGTTCGCCCAGGCGCGTGCGCAGCCATGCCATCAGTTCGGTGCCTGTGTCGCCGTGGTCGAGGTGATAGTCGACCAGCGCCAGTTGCGGGCGGATGCCTTCGCTGAGCAGCGCCGCACATTCCTCGCGATTGCGCGCGGTCCAGACCTCGCAGCCCCAGCGGCTCAACAGGCTGTTCATGCCGATCAGGATGCTGTCTTCATTGTCGATGCACAGCACCTGCGCGCCGCTGAGCAATTTGCCATTGATTTCGGCGGTGGCGCTGGCCGGCGCGGTTTGTGAACTCGCGAGCGGTACGCTGACGCTGAATACGCTGCCGCGCCCCGGCCATGAACGCACGCGTAGGGTATGGCCGAGCACGCGGCATAAACCGTCGGCGATCGCCAGGCCGAGGCCGAGGCCTTTTTCGGCGCGGGTCTGGTGGCTGTCGAGGCGTTTGAATTCCTCGAAAATCACCTGCTGTTTGTCCTCGGGAATGCCTGGCCCGCGATCCCAGACTTCCAGACACAGTTCACCGCCGCGTCGGCGCGCGCCGAGCAATACCGGGCCTTTGGCGTAGCGGAACGCGTTGGTGAGGAAGTTCTGCAGAATCCGCCGCAGCAACTTGATGTCGCTGTCGATACGCAAATGACTGCTGCGCACGCGGAAGGTCAGCCCCTGTTCCTGCGCCAGGGCCTTGAACTCGGCGCCGAGAATGTCAAACAGTTCGTTGAGCGCAAAGGGCTTGCGGTCGGGGTTGATCTTGCCGTTTTCCAGTCGAGAAATATCCAGCAGATCGATGATCAGGTCTTCGGCCGAACGCAACGAGCTGTCGAGGTGCTGCACCAGTTTTTGCGCGTCGCTGCTCAAGCCTTCGCTTTGATGGGAGAGAGCGGCGGAAAACAGGCGGGCAGCATTGAGCGGTTGCATCAGGTCATGACTGACCGCCGCCAGAAAGCGGGTTTTCGACTGGCTGGCCGCTTCGGCGGTGCCTTTGGCCGCCGTCAGCGCAAGGTTGAGCTGCGACAGTTCCTGGGTACGTTCGCTGACCCGTTGCTCCAGCCCTTCGTTGGCCTCGGTCAGCGCCTGTTCGGCTTCGCGGAACGCGGTAATGTCGGTGAAACTCATGACGAAGCCGCCGCCGGGCATTGGATTGCCGATCAACTCGATCACCCGGCCGTTGGGGAACAGCCGCTCGGAAGTGTGCGCGCGGCCCTGACGCATCCAGTGCAGGCGCCGCGCAACGTGGACTTCCGCTTCGCCGGGGCCACACAAACCGCGCTCGGCGTTGTAGCGAATGATGTCGGCAATCGGCCGGCCAACGCTGATCAAGCCGTCGGGGTAATTGAACAGCTCCAGATAGCGGCGATTCCACGCCACCAGTTTCAGCGACTGGTCGACCACGCTGATGCCCTGGGTGATGTTTTCAATCGCGCCTTGCAGCAGGGCACGGTTGAATTGAAGCACTTCGGAGGCTTCGTCAGCGATGCGCACGACGTCCTCCAACTGCATCTCCCGACCTTCGATGGCAGCTTTTACCACCGCACGCGTTGAAGAAGCGCCGAGTACACCGGCGAGCAAACGCTCGGTGTGTGCGATCCATTCACTGTCGGCATTCTGGTTCGGGTTAAAACCTTTGCCTTGGCGGTAGGCGAAACGAATAAAGCTCTGCCGCGCACGTTCTTCACCGACGAAGCGCGCGGCCAGTTGCAGCAGATCGTCGATCTGCACCGCCAGCATCGAGCGCGCACTTGGCCTTGCGCTGATCTCCTGGCCGATGAAACGTCCGGCCTGCCAGTGTTCCGACACTCGCGTGCGCGACAGCACCGAGACCCAGGCAAACAGGGTGAAGTTGCCGGCCAGCGACAGCACCACGCCCTGGGTCAGTGGGCTGATCGGCAGGTTCAGCGGGTTGCTGTGCAGCCATGCCAGCCCCGGAAAACTGTTCAGCGACCAACCGAGGCTGTGCGCGGCAATCGGCAGGACCAGCGTGTAGAACCAGAGGAATGTGCCCGCGGCGAGGCCGGCAAACACGCCGCGGCGGTTGGCCTGCTTCCAGTACAGCGCGCCGAGCATGGCCGGGGCCAGTTGCGTCACCGCAGCGAAAGCGATCTGGCCGATGGTTGCCAGGCTTGCGGTGGAACCGAGCAAGCGATAGCTGACGTAAGCCAGCAACAGAATGACCACGATGCTCACGCGGCGCACCGACAGCATCCACTGACGGAACACCTCGAACGGCCGCTCGGCATTGTTGCGTCGCAGCAGCCACGGCAGGAGCATGTCGTTGGAGACCATGGTCGACAGCGCTACGCTGGCGACGATCACCATACCGGTGGCCGCCGACGCGCCGCCGATAAACGCCAGCATCGCCAGCGCCGGATGCGCCTGGGCCAATGGCAGGCTGATCACGAAGGAGTCGGGCAGCACGTCACTGGGCAGCATCATCTGACCGGCCAGAGCGATCGGGACTACAAACAGCGCAGCGAGGGCGAGGTAGGCCGGAAACACCCATTTGGCCAGGCGCAAATCCTGCGGATCGATGTTTTCCACCACGGTGACGTGAAACTGCCGCGGCAGGCAGATGATCGCCATCATCGCCACGCCGGTCTGCACCACCATCGACGGCCAGTTGATCGTCTCTTTCCAGTATTGCTCGAGGCGCGGCGCGAGCATCGCTTGATTGAACAGGTCATCGAAACCGTCGTACAGGCCATACGTGACGAAGGCGCCGACGGCGAGAAACGCGAACAGCTTCACCAGCGATTCGAAGGCAATCGCCAGCACCATGCCGCGGTGGTGCTCGGTGGCATCGAGGTTGCGCGTACCGAAGACGATGGTGAACAGCGCCAGCACCAGCGAGACGATCAGCGCGGTGTCCTGAGCGCGCGTGCCCATTGCGTCGGCGCCGGCGCCGATCAACAGGTTCACGCCGAGAACAATGCCTTTGAGTTGCAGGGCAATATAAGGCAGCACGCCGACCAGACAAATCAACGCGACGACCACCGCCAGCGATTGCGATTTGCCGTAGCGCGCGGCGATGAAGTCAGCGATGGAGGTGATGTTCTCCTGTTTGCTGATCATCACCATTTTTTGCAGGACCCACGGCGCGCCGACCAGCAACAGGATCGGCCCGAGGTAGATCGGCAGAAATGACCACAACTGTTCCGCCGCCTGACCGACCGCGCCGAAAAACGTCCAGCTCGTGCAGTAAACCGCCAGCGACAGGCTGTACACCCAGGCACGCACACGCGGCGGCAACGGCGTGCTGCGACGGTCGCCGTAAAAGGCGATGGCGAACATGATGGCCATATAGGCCAGGGCGACGACGGCGATCAGCCCGGTGGACAGCGACATGCAACACTCCCGACAAAAGACGCCCGGGCACTCCTGCCCGGGCGGACAGTCTGGCATGCGCGCGGCGGTTAGTCAGTGTCGACCATGGTCGTGGCGTGGCGGGGTGTCGCAGGTGTGCAACCGCCGGGTTTCTCGGGTGACCAGGCGGGCCTCATCGCTGGCAAGCCAGCTCCCACATGATTTATGGTGCCCACCCTGTTTGTGCTCGCTGGCGATCCCTGTGGGAGCTGGCTTGCCAGCGAAGGCGTCAATCCTGGTGCAATGCGATATCAATCAACCTGTGCAGTTCTTCAATTTCCAGCGACGCCGCCGAAAACAGAATCCGGAACACCACCGGCGCCACCACCAGATTGATCAGCCGATCGACACTCGGCGCCGGTTCATCGGGATAACGGTCAACGATGGTCTGCAACTGTGCACCGATAATCGTCACGCAATAGCCCGGCGTCGCGCTCGCCTGCACGTCGCGCATCATGTTGCGCCCGATCTCCGAACTCATCTCATCAAGATATTGCTCGGCCCAGGCACGAACATCGCCGCGCAAACTGCCGGTGTCGGCCGGTTCGCTGTCCGGGCGCAGGCGGGCGAGGGCGACGTCGGCGAGCAACGCCGCCAGATCGCCCCAGCGGCGATAGATCGTCGAGGGGGTAACTCCCGCGCGCGCGGCAATTTGCGGAACGGTCACGGTAGAGCGCTCCTGTTCTGCGAGGAGCGCGCGGACAGCCGAATGAACCGACTCTTGCACCCGGGCACTGCGGCCGCCGGGGCGTAAACCTTCTTTAATAGCCATGGCGCAGACCTTAACACAAAGAATTTGCTTTAAGCGCGAGGCAGTAGCACACTCCGCAAAAGCAAAGAATTAGCTTTTGCGGAGTGTGCCCATGTCCAGCCTTGCGTCCAATCGATCCAGCCTGTGGTTTCTGGCGATCACCTTACTGAGTTTTCTCGCCGCCTCTACAGCGCCAACCCCGCTGTATCACCTGTATCAGGAGCAGCTGCAATTTTCCGCGACGGTGCTGACGCTGATCTTTGCCGTGTATGCGCTCAGTCTGCTTGTGGCGTTATTGACCGTGGGTTCGCTGTCGGATCACCTCGGCCGCAAACCCGTGATTTTCGCGGCGGTGGCGCTCAATGCTTTGGCGATGCTTTTGTTTATTTGCGCCAGCAGCGTGGAATGGCTGATCAGCGCACGCGTGCTGCAAGGTTTCGCCACTGGCATGGCCACCGCGGTATTAAGCGCGACATTGCTCGATACCGATCGCCAGCACGGCCCGCTGATCAACAGCGTGGCACCGTTGCTGGGCATGGCGCTGGGCGGACTGGGCTGTGGCGTGCTCGCCGAATTTGCGCCGGCACCGTTGCAACTGACGTACTGGTTGTTGCTGGCGCTGTTTGTCTTGCAGGGCGTGTATGTCTGGCGGTTGCCCGAAAGCGTCACCCCGCAGGCAGGGGCGTGGGCTTCTTTGCGGCCGACTTTGCATGTGCCGATGCAAGCCCGGTCGACCTTGTGGCGGGTCTTGCCGCTGAACACAGCCACGTGGGCGCTTGGCGGGTTTTACGCCTCTCTCGCGCCATCGCTGGTGCGCACCGCGACCGGGTCGACGTCAAATCTGATCGGCGGCGCAACGGTAGCCGTATTGACCGTGACCGGCGCGATGATGATTTTTATCATGCGTCAGCGTCCGGCATCGCAAGCGCTGCGTTCAGGCGCCAGCCTGCTGCCGGTGGGTGTGATCTTGATTCTGCTGGGCGTGCACAGCGCCAGCCTGCCGTGGTTTTTCTTCGGCACGCTGGTGGCCGGTTGTGGTTTTGGTTCGGGGTTTCTCGGCGCCGTGCGCAGCCTGGTGCCGCTGGCCTTGCCACATGAGCGCGCCGGGTTGATGGCAGCGTATTACGTGCTCAGTTATCTGGCGTTCTGTTTGCCGGCGCTGCTTGCCGGGCATTTTTCTCATAGTTACGGGCTAGTGCTGGCCACGGATGGTTACGGCGCCGTGCTGAACATCCTGGCTGTCGCTGCACTGCTGCTCAGCTTGCGTTCATCGTCTGCCAAAATGTGCAGCGCTCCATAATCCTCGAGGTTTCGGTTAGCCTGCCTTGACCATTCTTCTCACGGACCGATCATGAAGATTATCCGCAGCAAAGCCTTCACCGCCGACCGCGCCTGGGGCGCGCTGGACATTGCCAGCATGAACGGCATCACCACGCGCCTGCACTGGACTGATCAACCATACAAGTGGCACGTTAACGATGGCGAGGAAGTGTTCGTAGTGCTCGATGGTCAAGTGACGATGCATTACCGCGAACAGGGCGAAGAAAAACAGGTGCAGCTCGCCGTCGGTGACATCTTTTACGCCTCCGTGGGCACCGAGCATGTCGCCCATCCGCAAGGCGAGGCGCGGATTCTGGTGATCGAAAACGAAGGCAGCGTTTGATCCATATCGGCAAAACAGATAACAGTTAGAGATATTACCCGTTATATAGATATTCGATTCGGTTCTACCATGAACTCAACCTCACCAGAGGACAGGAGTTCATGATGATTTGCCCACAAACCGCCAAACCCGGCCTCAAGCCGTTCAGCCAGCTTCAGCACCCGCGTGAAGTGATTCGTCAGTTCACTCCCAACTGGTTCGCCGCAACCATGGGCACCGGTGTACTGGCGTTGGCGCTGGCGCAACTACCGTTTGCCGTCCCCGGCCTGCGCGCCGTAGCTGAAGCACTGTGGTTGTTCAACATCCTGTTGTTCGCGCTGTTTACCGTTGCCTACGCCGCACGCTGGATCCTGTTTTTCGACGAAGCCCGGCGGATTTTCGGCCACTCCACCGTGTCGATGTTCTTCGGCACGATTCCGATGGGGCTGGCGACGATCATCAATGGCTTTCTCGTCTTCGGTCTGCCGCGCTGGGGCGAGGGCGTGATTGATCTGGCCGAAGTGCTGTGGTGGATTGACGTGGCAATGTCGCTCGCTTGCGGGGTGTTGATTCCCTACATGATGTTTACCCGCCAGGAGCACAGCATCGACCAGATGACGGCGGTGTGGCTGTTGCCGGTGGTCGCTGCGGAAGTGGCCGCGGCCAGTGGTGGCCTGCTTGCGCCGCACCTCACCGATGCTCACGCGCAACTGGTGGTGCTGACCACAAGCTACGTCCTCTGGGCATTTTCCCTACCCGTGGCGTTCAGCATTCTGACCATTCTGCTGCTGCGCATGGCGCTGCATAAACTGCCCCATGAAAACATGGCCGCGTCGAGCTGGCTGGCGCTCGGGCCGATCGGCACCGGGGCGCTGGGCATGCTGCTGCTGGGCGGCGATGCGCCGCTGATTTTTGCTGCCAACGGTTTGCCGGGCATCGGTGAAATCGCGGCGGGGGTCGGGCTGGTGGCCGGTATCACGCTGTGGGGCTTTGGCCTTTGGTGGATGTTGATGGCCCTGCTGATCACCGTGCGCTACCTGCGCGATGGCATCCCGTTCAACCTCGGCTGGTGGGGATTTACGTTCCCGCTGGGCGTGTATTCGTTGGCCACCCTGAAACTGGCGAGCACCCTGAACCTGGCATTTTTCAGCGTCGTCGGCACGGCGCTGGTGATGTTGCTGGCGCTGATGTGGCTGATCGTCGGCAAGCGCACCGTGCAGGGTGCCTGGCGTGGCGAGCTGTTTGTCTCGCCTTGCATCGCAGGTTTGAAGCAATAACCTGAAAAGTTTAGGTAAGGTGTGGCCTGGAACGCGGTTCGAGATTCCAATAAGCAGTATCCAGGCCTCGCTACCTTAAACATCAGGGAAACACGGAAGATGAGTCACCCCTCACAGTTCAACCTGCTGCGCACCCGGCGCTTCCTGCCGTTCTTCATTACGCAGTCGCTCGGTGCGTTCAACGACAACGTGTTCAAACAGTCGTTGATTCTCGCGATCCTCTACCGGCTGACCATCGAGGGTGACCGATCGATCTGGGTCAACCTGT
This sequence comes from Pseudomonas granadensis, assembly GCF_900105485.1. Lineage (GTDB taxonomy): Bacteria > Pseudomonadota > Gammaproteobacteria > Pseudomonadales > Pseudomonadaceae > Aquipseudomonas > Aquipseudomonas granadensis. Next base: position 1,495,671 of record NZ_LT629778.1, read on the forward strand.
GTGCGCTGTTGTTTATCCTGCCGTTTTTCCTGTTCTCGGCACTGGCCGGGCAGTTTGGCGAAAAGTTCGCCAAGGACGCACTGATCCGCCTGATCAAACTCGCGGAAATCGCGATCATGGCCGTAGGATCAATCGGTTTTCTCTTCGATCATTTATCGCTGATGCTGGTGGCGCTGTTCGCCATGGGCACCCATTCGGCGCTGTTCGGGCCGGTGAAGTATTCGATTCTGCCGCAGGCGCTACGTGACGATGAGCTGGTCGGTGGCAACGGTCTGGTGGAAATGGGCACGTTTCTGGCGATTCTCGCCGGGACTATTGGTGCCGGGATCATGATGTCCTCAGAACACTATGCGCCGGTGGTGTCTGCCGCCATCGTAGGCATTGCCGTGCTGGGTTATCTGGCCAGCCGCAGTATTCCCCGCGCTGCTGCGTCCACCCCCGAAATGCGTTTGAACTGGAACATCTTCAGCCAGTCCTGGGCGACGCTGAAACTCGGTCTGGGCCAGACGCCCGCCGTGTCGCGCTCGATCGTCGGCAACTCGTGGTTCTGGTTTGTCGGGGCGATTTACCTGACGCAGATTCCGGCCTACGCCAAGGAGTGGATGCACGGCGATGAGACCGTGGTCACCCTGATCCTCACTGTGTTTTCGGTGGGCATTGCACTGGGTTCAATGCTTTGCGAGAAGCTGTCCGGGCGCAAGGTCGAGATCGGACTGGTGCCGTTCGGCTCGTTCGGCCTGACGGTGTTCGGCCTGCTGCTGTGGTGGCATTCCGGCGGAATTCCCGACAGCGTCAGCGGCCATAGCTGGATTGAAGTGCTCGGCTTCGTTCACACCTGGGCGGTGCTGATCGACATCCTTGGCCTGGGCCTATTCGGCGGCTTTTATATCGTGCCGCTGTACGCACTGATCCAGTCGCGCACCGCCGAGAACGAGCGGGCGCGGGTGATTGCCGCGAACAACATACTCAACGCGCTGTTTATGGTGGTTTCGGCGATTGTTTCGATCGTTTTGTTGAGCGTGGCCAAGCTGTCGATTCCGCAGCTGTTCCTGATCGTGTCGCTGCTGAACATCGGCGTCAACGCCTACATCTTCAAGATCGTGCCCGAATTCAGCATGCGTTTCATGATCTGGCTGCTCAGCCATTCAATGTACCGCGTCGAGCACCGCAACCTTGAAGCGATTCCCGATGAAGGCGCGGCATTGCTGGTGTGCAACCACGTATCGTTTGTCGATGCCTTGCTGATCGGCGGCGCGGTGCGCAGGCCGATTCGTTTTGTCATGTACTACAAGATCTACAACCTGCCGGTGCTGAACTTTATCTTCCGCACCGCGGGCGCGATTCCTATTGCGGGGCGCCAGGAAGACATTCAAATCTACGAAAAGGCCTTCAGCCGTATTGCGCAATATCTGAAGGATGGCGAGTTGGTGTGCATCTTTCCGGAAGGCAAGTTGACCGCCGATGGCGAGATCAATGAATTCCGCGGCGGGCTGACGCGGATTCTCGAAGAAACACCAGTGCCGGTGATTCCGTTGGCGTTGCAGGGGTTGTGGGGGAGTTTCTTCAGTCGCGATCCGAGCAAGGGCTTTTTTCGCCGGTTGTGGTCGCGGGTGACGCTGGTGGCGGGTTCGGCGATTACCGAAGGGGCGGAGCCGGCGAAGTTGCAGGTGTTGGTCGGGGAGTTGCGCGGATCCGTCAGATAGTCGTTGGTTGTGCCGGCGTCATCGCGAGCAGGCTCACTCCTACAGTTGGAATGCGTTCCCCTTGTAGGAGTGAGCCTGCTCGCGATAGCGGTAGTGGCCTAAGCGCTGACCTTAAGGCCAATCAACCCGGTCACGATCAACGCTACACTCGCCAACCGAATCAACGCCATCGATTCGCCAAACAGTATGATCCCGGCGATCACCGTGCCGACCGCACCGACACCGGTCCAGATCGCATAGGCCGTACCCAACGGCAAATCCTTTACCGCCAACCCCAGCAGGCCAAGGCTCACGGCCATGGCTGCAATGGTCAGTACGGTGGGTAACGGGCGGGTGAAGCCGTCGGTGTATTTCAGGCCGACGGCCCAGCCAACCTCGAACAGGCCGGCGAAAAACAGAATGATCCAGGACATGCGAGACCTCCATCGATTGACGGGGTCGTCCCCAGATTAATGACTCGAGCGAGCCGCAGGGTCGTCCCCGCGTTGCGCAACAGTCTGCCGAGCATTAACCCGGGGATCAAGTTTGGGTCTTCAGTCGGCCGCTTGTTGCGCCGCTGTCTGGCGATCTGCCTTTTCACTCATCCGGCGGAAGTATGTCGACAGCAGTGCGCCGGAAATATTGTGCCAGACGCTGAACAATGCACTCGGCACTGCCGCCAATGGCGAAAAGTGCGCGCTGGCCAGCGCGGCGCCGAGACCCGAATTCTGCATGCCGACTTCCAGCGCCAGCGACTTGCGCTGCGCCAATGGCAATTTGAACAGGCGCCCGGTGAAGTAGCCGAGCAGGTAACCGAAGCTGTTGTGCAGCATCACCACCGCCATGATCAGCAGGCCCGACTCGGCGATTTTTGCCTGACTGGCCGCGACCACCGCCGTGACGATGATCACGATGCTGACCACCGAGACCAGTGGCAGCACGTCGACCGCATGGCGAACCTTGTCCCCCAATACGCGCTGGGCCACCACGCCAAGCACGATCGGCAGCAGCACCACTTGCAGGATCGACCAGAACAACTCCATGAACGACACCGGTAGCCACGCCGAAGCCAGCAGCCAGATCAGCGCCGGGGTCAGCAGCGGAGCGAGGAGGGTGGTGACGGCGGCGATGGCCACCGACAACGCCAGATCACCGCGCGCCAGCCAGGTCATTACATTGGACGACGTGCCGCTCGGGCAGCAGCCGACCAGAATCACGCCGACGGCGATTTCCGGTGGCAGATTGAACACCTGGCAGAGCAACCACGCCACGCCGGGCATGATCACGAAATGCGCAACCACGCCCAGTGCCACCCGCCACGGATGGCGGGCGACGGCAGCGAAGTCGTCGAGTTTGAGGGTCAGGCCCATGCCGAACATCACCAGCCCCAGCAGCGGCACGATGGCGCTTTTCAGTCCGAGGAACCACGCCGGCTGCAGAAACGCGATCACGGCAAAAATCAGAACCCAGTAAGCGAAGGTATTGCCGACGAAACGGCTGAGTGCAGCCAGTGCGCGCATGGCCTGGTCCTTATTATTCAATGAACACCACAAAACCCCTGTAGGAGTGAGCCTGCTCGCGATTGCAGTAGCACATTCAACATCGCCGTTGACTGAAACACCGCTATCGCGAGCAGGCTCACTCCTGCAATTTGCACATCACAAGGTTTTTAGATCCCCTGCGGAGTCTCTTCCCCGCCCAGCGCTTCCACCAGTGCCGGCAGGAAGTCGCCGAAGGTCAGCATCATCAGGGTGAAGCTCGCGTCCAGTTGGCCGAGGGCTTCGTCGCCGCCGTCCTGTTCCGCCTGATCCTGCAGCAGGTCTTCGAACTTCAGGCGCTTGACGGTCATCTTGTCGTCGAGCATGAACGACAACTTGTCCTGCCAGGCCAGCGACAACTGGGTGACCACTTTGCCGGTGCTCAGGTGCAGCTGGATTTCTTCGCTGGTCAGGTCCTGACGCTTGCACCGCACGATGCCACCGTCTTCGTGGGTGTCGCGCAGTTCGCACTCGTCCAGTACATAGAAGTCGTCGGCGGCTTTTTGCGTGGTGACCCAATCGGTCATCACGGCGGTCGGTGCCATTTTCACGGTCAACGGACGCACGGGCAGGGTGCCGATCACTTCACGCAGGGTCGACAACAAGTCTTCGGCGCGTTTCGGGCTGGCCGAGTTGACCAGGATCAGCCCCTGTTTCGGCGCGACGGCAGCAAAGGTCGACGAGCGACGAATGAAGGCGCGCGGCAGGAAGGCCTGGATGATTTCATCCTTGATCTGGTCGCGTTCCTTTTTATAGACCTTGCGCATCTGCTCGGCTTCGATCTCTTCGACCTTTTCCTTGACCGCGTCACGCACGACGCTGCCCGGCAGAATGCGTTCTTCCTTACGCGCAGCAATCAGCAGGAAGTCACCGCTGACATGCACCAGTGGCGCGTCTTCGCCTTTGCCGAACGGCGCGACGAAACCGTAGGTGGTCAACTCCTGGCTTGCACATGGACGCGCCAGTTTGGTGGCCAGTGCAGTTTCCAGCGCCTCGGCATCGACAGGCAGGTCTTGGGTCAGGCGATAGATAAGCAGGTTCTTGAACCACATGGGGTGAGTCTCTCCTTTATACAAAGGGGGGCATTATTGTCTTCGCCGTGGCATAGGCCAACCCTTCTCTAAGCCTTTGGAAGGCCTCGGAAAATTATTTAAAAAAGTGCTTGCCAGAGGTGGGGTCGCTCCGTAGAATGCGCGCCACACCGAAGCGAAGGGTGATTAGCTCAGCTGGGAGAGCGTCTGCCTTACAAGCAGAATGTCGGCGGTTCGATCCCGTCATCACCCACCATTCGTTTCAAGTGTTTAGCGCAGCGGTAGTTCAGTCGGTTAGAATACCGGCCTGTCACGCCGGGGGTCGCGGGTTCGAGTCCCGTCCGCTGCGCCATATTCGGTAACCTGGAACACTGAACGCCAGGTCACCACGGAAAAGCCCGCTGAAGCGGGCTTTTTTCTGCCCCAAGGTTGTACCCGCGGGATGCATGGTTTCACCGGTTTCGGATTTATTTGAAAAAAACTTCAATTAAATCAACACATTACGAAAACTTGTGGCATAATGCGCCCCGTAACGAAGCGAAGGGTGATTAGCTCAGCTGGGAGAGCGTCTGCCTTACAAGCAGAATGTCGGCGGTTCGATCCCGTCATCACCCACCATTCGTTTCAAGCGTTTCGCGCAGCGGTAGTTCAGTCGGTTAGAATACCGGCCTGTCACGCCGGGGGTCGCGGGTTCGAGTCCCGTCCGCTGCGCCATATTTGGCATCTGGAACACTGAACGCCAGATGCACCGGAAAGCCCGCCTTGTGCGGGCTTTTTGCTGTCTGGCGTTTGCGAATTCAGCGCTGCGCGCGCTCCTCACTCGCCGTTGCGTTGATGACGATAGTCGCTGACGGCCTCGTACACCGCTTTGCGCAGGCGGTTGATGCCCCCGATCGGGCGATGCGCTTCAATGCCGAACCACGGGTTGAACGACAGGTTGTCGCATTGCAGATTCAGCGCCGGGGTGTCGAAATCCTGCGGCGGCAAAGTGATCCGCGCGACGGTTTCGAAGGGCGAATCCTTCTCGCGCCATTCAATGCTGGTGTCCTCGATCGGCATGAACTTGTTGGCATCCTGACGCTGGATCTGCAAAACGAAGCAGGCCGGCACGCGGTCGGTCGACAATTGCTGAGTCAAAGCACTGCGCAGGAAATTCGGCAGATCGTGGTTTTGCTTTGGCAATGTATAGGCCGGGCAATTGTCCGGGTCCGGCGCGACGCGAAACTTTGCGTTGGCCTCGCCAAATTTATACGGCGATACCGAAAAATACGTCGTCTCGGTCGGGCTGTCCGGTGGCGGTGCCAAGGTTGCCAGCGCAATAAACAAATGGCGAACCTGCCAGGTGCGCGGATCCCAGGCAGGGAAGAACGCCATGACTTTTTTGCCATCGGCCTGCGCCGCGACATTCTGCCGGTACTCGGCGACATCGCTGACAAAGAAATTCGGGTGGCTGAACATGACGAAATCCTGTTCCGGCGAAGCCTGGCGGTTGCCGAGCAACTGTTTACCCGGAACATCGAGCAGTTTGATCGCCATGCCGCGGGCGTCGCGGATGCTGTCGAACTGCGGATAGGCATTGCCGTTCGACAGCCGGATCAGCGCCTGCCAGGTTTTGCCCGGCTCTCTGAACACGCCTTGACGCAGGGATTGCTCGAGATCCGGCAAAACCTGCACCTGCGCTTTTACACAACCGTGAGCCTTGGCGTGCGCATCACGCAGATAGCGCGTCGGTTCGCGATGCTGATCGACGATACGCACGGCGGTCTGGATCACGCTTTGCGTCAGCGCCGCTTCGCCGAGCGGAATCTGCTCGAGCGCCGACACCGGGCCGCGGTACTGCCAGGCGAACCAGGCGCTGGCAATGGCCCAGCCGAGCAGGCCGATGGCGAGCACGATCAGCAACAGTTTGCCGAGCCATCGGCCGATGCGCAGCCAGATCCGCGCCAACAATGGCAGTTCTTTTTTGAAGGTCGAGATCATGGCAGTTGCGCCTCCAGTGGGCCGCCGAGCACTTTCAGGTATTCCAGCAAGGCCCAGCGTTCTTCCGGCTGCAACAACCGGCCAATCACACCGTTGCCGCGCTCGCCGGCCCGGAATTCGTGACCGCTGTTGTGGTTGCCGCTGAGGCGCGTATCGAACAGGAAGCCATTGGTAAAGGCTTCGGTGCGATAACCCAGATGGCGCGGATCGTATTCGAAGCTGCCTTTATAGAAGGTGGTGGCGCGCTCATCCTGCGGCGACAGCAACTGATAAATACTCGGCACCGAACCGTTGTGCAGAAACGGCGCTGTAGCCCAGACCCCGGCTAGCGGCCGCGCCTTATAAGCGACTTTTTCCCGTACGCCGATCGGCAGGCCGAAACCGTCCAGTTGCGGTTTCTCCCGCGGCGTGACGTTGGCTTCCCGATAGGCGCGGTTCTCGACAAAAGCGGTGACGTACGCCAATCCTTTGGCCACTGACAACTGGCTGAGGTCTAGCGGTTCCGTGGGCGTCGGGTGCAGTTTGACGTCCATCGTTTGCAGCTCTTTCAGATCCCATTGCAACGCGCTCAGGTCAAAACGGTGGCTGGCAATGTTGTTGGCGGCATTGGGATCGGTACCGATCACCGCGACCGGCAACATATGCAGACTTTGCACCCAGCGCTCGCCTTCCTGAGTCTGCGGCGGCACATGGCAACCGGCGCAATTCTCGGTAAACAATGCGCGGCCCTTCGCGGCCAGCGGCTTGTCGATGGCACCGAACAGCGCCTCTGGCCAGGCGGGCGGGCGGAGTCTTTGCAGGGTTTCTTCGATGGTGTGCAGATCACGCACGCGCACGCTGGAGGCGTAGCGCGCATCGCCTTGCAGCGGTTGGCCGTTGCTGTCGAAAAAATTCAGCGTGGCGCCGACGCCCAGCGCCTCGCCGATATTGCGCGCCATCGGCTGTTGCGCCGAGCCGTTCCACTGCACCCAGTCGAACGTCCACATGTCCCACAGTTGCGGGTAATCCACCGGCGCATCGGCCACGCGATAGTTGCGCGCGGAGATCGCATCGCCAAACGTGGCGTTGGCGATCCGCCCGAACGCGTCGGTGCGTCCAGGGCCTTCTTCGGTTGGATAGAGGCCGCGATGAGTATCGTTCCAGGCCACCTTGAGGAAGGTGTCCAGCGAAGTTTTGAAGTCCTTGCGCAATTGTTGCTGGCGCGCATCATAGGCATCGCCCAATACGTTTCTGGCGAAACGTTCGAATTTCCACGGGTTGTAGTAAGTCGAGGTCAGACTGGCTACCAATGCCTGTCCGAAACTGCCACCGCGCAGCGTAGGAACGCTGGAGGGCAGCACGTGCTGTGCCGCGCCGCCGTCGATCCGCACCGCCTGACCTTTGAAGCGCAGTTCACCGGTGTGGCAGGCGGCGCAAGTAATGTCCAGATAATGCTCGCCACTGCCAGGATTCTGGTGCCGAGCAAAACCGACGGGCAGGTTGCCGGGATTGTTCGGCGTGGCTTTCTGCTGCGGATCGAGCAGGAAGCCGAAGCGTGCGAGGTACTCGGGCGAGGCGAAGCGCTGCTGCGAGAAGGGCAGCTCGAGTGCCTGGAACCATTCGTAGCGCAGGCCTTTGACCTGCGTGCCCTGTGGCGTGAAGTAATAGGTTTGCCGGTCCTGCTCGCTCCACTGATCAAGGTAATGCACTTGCTCGGCGGGCGTGTAGAAAGGCAATTTCGGATTGGCGACGTAATACAGCACCACGGCCAGAACGAGGCCCAGCAGTACGACGATCAGGGTCAGCACACGGAATAAGAGGCGCAAGATAAACTTCCTTGTCAATTATTGCGCTGTTATGCCTGAGCTGAACCCCATGCGGCAAGTGGCCATTACGCCAGATGCTGCGATCCGGTTTAACAGTCGCTCTGGGAAGCAGATGACAGAAGCTTCATCCTCGCGCGCGCCCAATGCGTTTCAGTCCCTGAACTTATCGCAAGTTTGCTGCTCTCATGCCGGTAGCCATTGGTCGTGGCGGCCTGATAAGCTCGCGGCTTTACTCGATTGCCCATTCGGCGCATGAACAAGGAAATAGCATGAAACAGCATCGGTTGGCGGCGGCGGTAGCCCTGGTTAGCCTGGTACTCGCGGGTTGTGACTCGCAGACCAGCGTAGAGCTGAAAACCCCGGCGCAGAAAGCTTCCTACGGCATCGGCCTGAACATGGGCAAAAGCCTGGCTCAGGAAGGCATGGACGACCTGGACTCCAAAGCGGTAGCCCAGGGCATCGAAGATGCCGTCGGCAAGAAAGAACAGAAGCTGAAAGATGAAGAGCTGGTCGAAGCCTTCGCTGCGCTGCAAAAGCGTGCCGAAGAGCGCATGGCCAAGATGAGCGAAGAGTCGGCAGCGGCCGGCAAGAAATTCCTCGAAGAAAACGGCAAGAAGGCCGGCGTGACGACGACCGCTTCGGGTCTGCAGTATGAAGTGGTGAAGAAGGCCGATGGCCCGCAGCCCAAGCCAACTGACGTAGTGACCGTTCACTACACCGGCAAGCTGACCAACGGCACCGTGTTCGACAGCTCCGTCGAGCGCGGCAGCCCGATCGATCTGCCGGTGAGCGGCGTGATCCCGGGTTGGGTCGAAGGTCTGCAATTGATGCACGTTGGCGAGAAGTACAAACTGTACATCCCTAGCGATCTGGCTTACGGCGCACAATCGCCAAGCCCGGCAATCCCGGCCAACTCGGTTCTGGTCTTCGACCTCGAACTGCTGGCCATCAAGGATCCAGCCAAAGAAGCTGCCGCTGCCAAGTAATTGGTAAAAGCTTCAACAACAACGCCTCGCTTATGCGGGGCGTTGTTGCATCTGGACCCCGGCAAGGGTAAACAGAACGAACCGATGCCGCTTGGCACAGTCATAGCCATTGAGGCTGCCCGTGCTAGCCGCCCTGAGCAGCCAAGTCAATGAAATATTGGGGTTTTTTGTGTGAGTAAAAAACGCCCGATCTGAGCGCAGCCCTTATGAAACGGGGCTTTCAGCGCTGAAATGCAGCTCTGTTCACAAGGTTATCCACAATTTGTGTGGATAACATTTCAGTGGGAGGAATAGATGAAAGCGCCGTGGAATTTCGTTCGATTCCTGCCCTTGGCCGGCCGTCTGCTGGCTCGGGGTCGTTTGCCAACCTTGCTGTTTGCGGTGGCCAGCAAGGGGGCTGCGCAAGGCAATCGTCTGGGCAAGCTCAGAGATGATCTGCGCCTGCTTCAGTCACTGTGTCTGGCCTACTGGCGTGGCGAGTACCGGGCTATCAGCAGCAAAGCATTGATTTCGGTGGTGGCGGGTTTGATGTACTTTCTCAGCCCGGTGGATGCGGTGCCGGATTTCATCCCCATGTTCGGCATGCTTGACGACGTCGCCGTTCTTGCCTGGCTGATGAAAACCCTCAGCGATGAACTCGATGCCTTTCGCCAGTGGCGTAACCGTCAGCATCCGGAAAAACTGGCGGTGGTCGAACGCCTGCCGGATACCCCCGAACAACTGCAACTGCAAGGGCCGAAAAAGCCCTGAATTGTGCAACCCCGCCTTCAGATAAATACCCCCCCGCGACCTTGGCCGCTGTTAGGATTACACTTCTAGGGAAAAGTGCCGACTCGCTAAGTGTTGTTGTCCTACGGGGTAGTCATGGATATTCAGATAATTGCTCGCGATGGCGAACCCGAATACGCGGTTTTGCCGTGGGCTCAGTATCAGGCTCTACTAAAAGCAGCAGGCATCAACGAGACACCGACGCGTCCGGCAGCCACGCCGCTCGCAGCCACGGCAGACCCGATTCTTCCGGGTCTGGATCAACTACGCAGTTTGCGCGAAGGGAAGGGCATCGCCATCGAGGCGCTGGCCCGCACGGTAGGCATCAGCCCGTCTTATCTGGCCATGATCGAAAGTGGCGAGCGTCAGCCTGACGCCGCGATTCGCCGCAGCCTGGCCTGGGAACTGACGGTGCCAGGGTGGAGAGAAGAATCGTGAGCGTACGCATCAGTCGTCAACATTGGGATGGATTGCTGGGGGAGCTGGACCAGGCGCGACGTCAGCGCCATCTGCTGACTTATCGGGCCTTGCTGGAGCGGTTGCAACTGCCGACACCGGCCATGCAAACCCTGACCGCCGCGCTTGAGCATCTGGCGGCGCTGGACGCCAGGGCCGAACAGCCGCTGCGCAGTTCGCTGGTGATCAGCCAGGGCGCAAGCCGTTTGCCACGCACGGGTTTTTTTGAATGCGTCGAACGACTCGGGCGTTTTTCCGGGCCGTCCGATGGCGTTGCCGCGGCCTCCTGGCATGCCTCGGAAGTGGTGCGTGTCTTTGAGTACGAGTACCCGGAATCGGCGGAGGCCTGAGTGTTCTTGCGCCTCAAGGCGCGGGCCGGTTACTGGCTGGCTCGCCGGCTGTTTCATTGGTCGTGGCTGGTGCGTCAGCCGCGTGGCTGGCACTGGCTTGAAGGCCAGTTTGCGCGCATGGCCAACCTTGGCGATGTCGCTGCGCAAAGTTTCTACGGGCACATCCTGACCTTTCGTGGCGTCGGCCTCGGTGCGCGCGAAGAGGGCATTCGCTTGTTGCGTCTGGCAGCGCTCGCCGGTGACGGCAAAGCGGCTTATCAGCTCGGCGTGATCAGCCTCGCCGGCACACCGAGCAAGGCGCCTGACGCTACCGAAGCTGCGCTCTGGTGGGGTATGGCGGCCAAGGCCGGGCACCCTTTGGCCGAGCTTAAATTGCAAGAACTGAGCCGCGGCGACTCAACGCAATAAATCCATTTCTGTCAGTTCTATAAACGTGGCGTGAGGTTTGCCTCACGCCACGTTTGCGTTTACTCGAACGTGTTTATCTGTAAGCGATTTATTACAGACAAGTCCTACAGGCATCGCCTACTTGCCTGACTTCTTTCCCGATTGATCCCCCGCACAGTTCCCGCGCCTAACTTTTGCGCGAGGGAACGCTCATGTTTGACCCGCTGAACCCATCCACTTCGCACCTGCGCGTGCGCTGATGGACGCCATCAACCGCATCGAGCAAGCACTCGACAGTTTTCCCGGCACCCTCAGTCTCTACCGCCAGCAATTTGAGCATTGGGCCAGTCGCACCGCCGACTCGGTCAGCCATGCGGCGGATCTGCCATCGCTGATGGGCATGGAGCGGGTCATTCGCTTCGGCGAACACGGCACCACCGTCAGCAGCACAGATAGCGAGTTTTTCTCGGGCGTCGTGCAGTGTCCGCAGGGCGGGGTGATGCAGATCGAGAGCAAGTTCGAGTCGGTCTACGACATTGCCCTTGGCAACATTGAAGTCGATGTGATCGCCATGGACGGTGGCGAAGCGACGCCGGTGACCCTTGATGCACAAGGCAAGGGGTCGTTCGAAGGCACGCCGGGCAAGTTCTACCGGGTGCAGGTGCACAGCGAAGTCACGCCGGGTCAGCTCGACGATCTTTTCAAAGCCTACGGCGGCCTTACCCGCGAACTGGACGGCTGGCTGCGCAGCGAATGGCAAGGCTTCAGGCCACAGTGGTCGCAGTCCGTGGCGACGGCAGCCGGCAACGGCCTGCTGGCCGGCAGTTGGGCGGCGATCGAGGGCGTCTGGGACAGCATCGGCCTGCTTTCTGACATCTTGCGGGACCCCGGGGCGTTTGTTGAGCGACTGGGCAGCGGCGCGACCGAGTTGATGGAACTGGCTACCACGGCGCCTGAGCTGATGGAAAAGCTGCAGTTGCTGGTCAGTGACGAAGCGGCGCTGTGTTTGCTGCTGCGCACGGCCAGCCTTTGGCTGGAGATGTTGCCGCCCGGTGAGATCGCCAGCAAAACCGCCGAAGCCGCATCAATGATGATGGTGCAGTTGCTCATCGATGTGCTGATCGGCGTGGTCCTGACGTTCGCCAGTGGTGGCGCGGGCATTGCCTATCTGAGCCTGCGCCTGGCCGACCGCGCCGTGCAATTGCTCGCGGCGGTGAAGCGTCTGGTCCAGGCCGTTTTCGGCATCGTCAGCGCCTTCATTGGTTATGTCGACCACTACAAGCGTGTCGCCGCTCGCGGTATCGCTGCCGGGGTGAAAAAAGGCCGGATGCAATTGCGCTGGGATGCCAAGCGCAACACCACGCTGAAGAAAGACGAACCGCACGACGACTCACCCCATCAAGCGAAAAACCCCAACGGCGACAGCGCCGATTGCGTATTGCGCACCTGCACCAATGGTTGCCCGGTGTCGATGGTTACCGGCGAAGAGCTGCTGACGCTGACCGACGCGGTGCTTGATGGTGTGCTGTCGTTTGAGTTCAGCCGTTTGTATCGCTCGAGCGCCGTCGAAATCGATATCGGCCTGGGGTTTGGCTGGAGCCATTCGCTGACGCATCGGCTGGAGTTTGAGGGCGACTTTGTTGTTTGGGTCGATCACGAAAACCGGCGTACGCGGTTTCCGTTGCCCAGTGCGACCCGGCCGGCGATTCACAACAGTCTGTCGCGGGCGGCGATTTTTCTTGGCGACGAACCGGAAGAGCTGATTCTGGCGCTGGCCGGGGAAGCGGCGCGGTTTTATCACTTTCGCGCCGGGCGGCTGACGGCGATCAGTGATGTGTATGGCAACCGCTTGTGTGTTGTTCGCGATCGTCATGACCGTATCAGCCGTTTAGAAAACGGTGCCGGTCGGGCTTTGTCGCTGCGTTATGACCGCGCGCAGTTGGTTGGCGTGGATTATCAGGTTTTTCAGCATGCGGAATGGGTGACTGAGCAAACCCTCGTCAGTTACCGCTTCGACGCTTATCAAAATCTGATCGAAGCCACCAACGCGGTCGGCGACAGCGAGCGTTACGACTACGACGACGCTCACGTCATCCTGCAGCGGCAATTGGCCGGTGGCGCGAGCTTCTTCTGGGAGTGGGAACGCTCCGGCAAGGCTGCACGTTGCGTCAGGCACTGGGCCTCGTTCTCGCAGATGAACACCCGCTACGTCTGGGCCGACGACGGCAGCGTCGCGGTGCAGTACGTCGATGGCACCGAAGAAACCTACGTCCACGACGAGCGCGCGCGGCTGGTGCGCAAGGTCGAGGCGGATGGCGGCGAACACCTCAAGGCCTATGACGCTGAAGGCCGCTTGATCGCCGAACAGGACCCGCTCGGCGCCGTCACCGAGTACCGCTACGACGAGGTCGGACGGCTGATTGCGCTGATTCCGCCGGACGACGCGCCAACGTCCTACGAGTACCGCAACGGTTTCCTCTACCGGCGCACCCGCGGCGATGCGGTGTGGATCTACCGGCGCAACGCCGAGGGTGATGTCACCGAAGCGGTCGATCCCGACGGTCAGGTCACCCATTACTACTACAACGTGCGCGGGCAACTGCTGTCGATCCGCTACCCGGACAGCAGCCGCCATAAGCTGGTGTGGAATCCGCTCGGTCAGTTGACCGAAGAAACCCTGCCCGATGGCGGTGTGCGACGCTTTTCCTACGACGCACTGGGGCGACGGACGACCACGGCTGACGAACACGGCGCCGTCACCCGCCAGCAATGGGACGCCGTTGGCCGACTGATCCAGACGACATTTCCTACCGGCAGCACCCGCGCTTACAGCTACGGCGCCTACGGCCAGGTGACCGCCGAGCGCGACGAACTCGGGCGCATCACCCGTTACGAGTACGACGATGACCTGCACCTGGTTTCACGGCGGATCAACCCCGACGGCACGCAGGTGCAGTACCGCTACGACCACGCGCAACTGCTGCTCACCGAGATCGAAAACGAGTCGGGAGAAAAATACCGGCTGGACTACACGCCGAGCGGATTGATCCGACAGGAAACCGGGTTTGATGGGCGGCGCACCGCGTATGTCTATGACCTGAACGGGCATCTGCTGGAGAAGGCCGAGTTTGGCGATGACGGCTCGCAGCTGGTCACCACCTATAAGCGCGATGCGGCCGGACGCTTGCTGGTCAAGACCCTGCCCGATGGCATCAAGGTTGAATATGCCTACGACCGCCTCGGCCGTCTGATCGCCGTCGATGACGGCCACAACCACCCACTGGCCTTTGAATACGACCGCCAGGATCGGCTGATCACCGAGCACCAGGGCTGGGGCACCCTGCGTTACGCCTATGACGCCTGCGGCCAGCTCAAACGTCTGCGCCTGCCGGACAACAGCAAACTCGATTACCACTACGCCAAGGGCGGCGCGCTGAGCGCGATCGACCTCAACGGCACGCCGCTGACCCGTCACGTCTACCAGTTCGGCCGCGAAGTGCAGCGCCAGCAAGGCCTGCTGCTCAGCGAATATGCCTACGACGAACAGGGAAGATTGCTCGCCCACGCCGTAGGCCATCAGCGCGATTCGCTCTACCGTCGCGACTATGCCTACAGCGCCAACGGCAACCTCGCCCACATCGCCGACAGCCGCCACGGCCAACGCACCTACGGCTACGACGCCCTCGACCGACTGATCCGCGTCCGCCATTCGCGCGACGAACTGCCGGAATCCTTCGCCCACGACCCGGCCGGCAACCTGCTCATGCAGGACCGCCCCGGCCCGAGCCAGGTCAAAGGCAACCGCCTGCTGATGCAGGGCGACCGTCATTACGACTACGACGCCTTCGGCAACCTGATCCGCGAACGCCGCGGCAAAGCACAAACACTCGTCACCGAATACCGCTACGACAGCCAGCATCGCCTGATCGGCCTGACCCGCCCGGATGGCCAGACCGCCACCTATCAATACGACGCCTTCGGCCGGCGCATCCGCAAAACCGTCGACGGCCAGACCACCGAATTTTTCTGGCAAGGCGACCAGATCGTCGCCGAAAGCAGCGAGAACGAATACCGCAGCTACGTCTACGAACCCGGCACCTTCCGCCCGCTGGCGCTGCTCGACGGCAAAGGCCCGAAAAAAGCCTGCCCGTTCTACTACCAGCTCGACCACCTCGGCACGCCGCAAGAACTCACCGACTACGGCGGCGACATCGTCTGGTCCGCGCAATACGACGCCTACGGCAAAACCGCCGCGCTGACCCTCGCCGGCGACGACTACCTGAACCAGCCGCTGCGCTTTCAGGGGCAGTACTTCGATGCCGAAAGCGGATTGCATTACAACCGCCACCGGTATTACGACCCGAGGCTGGGGCGGTACCTGACGCCGGACCCGATCAAGCTGGCGGGTGGGTTGAATCAGTACCAGTACGTGCCGAACCCGACGGGGTGGGTGGATCCGTTGGGGTTGAACTCCAACTGCCCGCCGCCGGGAAAGCCCGGTTGCGAGGTGCCGGGTGGTATTGGTGGGGCTAGGGTTGATGAGGGTGAGCCTGCGCTGCCGAAGATAACAGCGGAGCAGCGTAGGGCGAGAATTGATGAGTTGGCTGAGGAAAATGCAAAGCGACGTGTGAACGAGTACGAAAGAATCTATGACATGCATACTGTGAAAAAACATGGTTCGGAAATTTCTGATTCGACTCTCAAACAGAGAGCGATCAACGGAGCGGATCCTCATACCGGGGAGGTGCCGAAAGGTGCCAAAGGTAATCTAAGCTCACAGTTCCATAGTTGGCGCATGCATTTGGGAGCCTTAAATAAAGCGATGACAAAGGATAAAAACGGATTGATTAAGCATACGGGAAAAGATCAGAAGAAAAATCCAATAGTTAGGTTGGAACTGCCTGGAGCCGGACGCGGATACAAACCGAACAAAAAAGATGCAGAAAAACCGGGGCTTAACGAAACTATGAATTGGTTTGAGGTTAAATTCGACAAGGTAAATACACAGGAGCCCTTCACAGGCTACCCTGCGGAGGGTAAATGATGCTGAAGGACCCATTTTTAAATGAGCTTTTTGTACCTGACTTGATGTGGTTCGTTGGTGTATTTGATGTTTATGATAGAGAAGAGTCCAAGGGTGTAGAGCTCGGGAATTATGATCCGAATGATGAAGTTGATAGAGGTGTGCTAATAGCTAAATATTGCCTAAATCAACCTTATTTTTCACATAGGCACAAGCTGGCTCTCATTGAAAATCTAGAGGCTGCGCTTGAAGATCCGAACTTCGACTTTCAAGGAATATTCGAAATAGATGAATGTGAGGCAAATAGCTGGCCGCGTGAGGAATGGTATTTATTAGAAAGTCCACGCGGTTTTTTTCACGATGTCTATCAACTAGCGAAAGAAATTTGGAAAGAGGATCTGTTGATGGCAGCTAGTGAGGATAGGTCGGCTTGGTGAACTAAAAACGAAGTCAACGTTGGCCGATTAGCTGTGCTGGATGGACGTCGGAAGTGGCAAGGCTATCAAGCAAATGCACGCTATATCCCGGAACATTCTTCGCATGATGCTTCGCCTGCGAAGCCATCTCCGCCAGCTGGCTCGCATCCAGTTCCGCGCAGGCTTCCGGGCGAAGGTGCACCACCCCAATCGATAACGACAACAACGCAAACTCTTGTCGCACGCCCTGGCGATTCGGGGCGATAAAACAGCCCGCCTCAAGATGCTCAGGCCGGTAAAAGCGTCGGCACTGGCTCTGAAAATCATCAAGCAACTGATTGAGGCGTTTGCGCCAATCCTCTGGGCCGAGGACGAGGAGGAAGTCGTCGCCGCCGATGTGGCCGACGAAGTCGCGGGTGGGGTCGATGCGTTCGTTGAGGCATTGGGCGAGGCAGAGCAGGACTTCGTCGCCGCGGCCGTAGCCGTAGATGTCGTTGAAGGGTTTGAAGCTGTCGATGTCGACGTAGCAGATGATCGACTCGCGGCCTTGCTGCAGCAGGCGGGTCAGGCACTGCTGAATCGGTACGTTGCCGGGCAGCAAGGTCAGTGGGTTGGCGTAGCGGGCCTGCTGGATTTTCAGTTCGGTGATCAGCTTGAGCACGTCGATCACTCGGCCGAGGCCGAGGTAGCTGCCGTTGAGGGTGATGATGAAGTCTTCTTCGATGCGTTGGCGGGCGCGGCTGGTGATCAAGCGGCTGACTTGTTGCAGCGACTGGCTCATTTCCACGGCGAGGAAGTCGTCGCTCATCAGGCGGCTGATGGGTTTGCGTGCGAACAGGTCGGTGGCGAAAGGCTTGAGCAGAGCGTCGGACAACGAATGACGGTGGACGATGCCGGCGGGTTGGCCTTGTTCGTCGAGTACCGCGAGTGAGTTGAGGTTGGCCTGGCGGCGGAACGCTTCGAGTACGGTGGCGGTCGGGGTGTCGCGGTGAACCGCCGGTTGCTCGTTGAGCAGGGCGCTGAGGTCGCTGCCTTCGTCGTTCAGCGCTACGGCGCTGCTGTCGTGTTTTGGCATCAAGGCGCGGGCGTCGCGTGATGGGTGTTCCTGGGGGCGACCGAGCAAATAGCCTTGCACCAGATCGACGCCCATTTCAGTCAGCACGGCGAGTTCTTCCGGCAGTTCGATGCCTTCGGCGATCACTTGTGCGCGCGAGGCTTTGGCGATTTGCAGGATCGAGCCGACGAACTCGCGTTTCAACGCATCTTGATGAATGCCATCGATGAAGTGCCGGTCGATTTTTACGTAATCCGGGCGCAGTTCAGACCACAGGCGCAGGCTCGAATACCCGGCGCCAAGGTCATCCAGCGCAATGGAAAAACCCATGGCCCGGTAATGATGCAGGGCGGTTTGCAGCAACTGGAAATCGTCGATGGGTGTCTGTTCGGTCAGTTCGATGACCACCTGACTGGGCGGAATGCCGAAGTCCTGCAGCAACTGCAAGGTTCGTCCCGGCTGATGCGCCGCTTCGAGGAGAGATTCCGGCGAGACGTTGAGAAACAGTTTGCCCGGAAGCTTCTGCTCGTTGAAACGCCTGCAGGCAGATTCTCGACAGGCAATCTCCAGCTCACTCAGACGGCCGGCCTGACGCGCCACGGCGAACAGGGCAATCGGTGAGTGCAGAGGGCTGTTGGACGGGCCGCGAGTCAGGGCCTCGTAACCGAGGATGCGTCGCTCGGAGAGACTGATGATCGGCTGGAACAGGCTGTGCAAACCGCTTTGAGTCAGGATCGAGCTCAACGCGCTCAGCTGTTCGGTCGTGGTCATGGCAGTCTCTGGCGATAAAAAAAGGACCGGGAGCACTCTTGGTTTAGAGTGACTCCCGGTCCTTTATTGCACGACAGAATGATGACTGTTTGATGACGATCAGGGGATCGCCAGCATTAATTTGCCATCATTACTTCTTGGCTACCTGATTGCTCAGCTTCAGGTAATCGAGCAGTACGCGCCCGGTTTCGCTCAGGTAGGCATCGTCTTCCGGTTTGACTTTGTCCGGATCGGCTGCCGCCAGTGCGTCCTCGTCTTCTTTCTTCAGCTCTTTGAGCGGTTCTTCGCCTTTGGCCTTGCGACGCAAGTTCTCCATGGTCAGCTGTTTGGCGTCGATGTCGGCGTGCTGGGCGCGACGCTCGGCTTCGTTGAGGCTGACGGTTTTCTCTTCCATCAGTTTCTGCGCCAGCGCCAGCTTGTCGCGGATGAACACGAACTCGGCATCCTTGGCGGTGCGCGTGTCATGTTCGGACTTGAGCTGAGCCAGGTACGGCTTGAACGGATCGGCCGCTGGTTTGATCGCGGCGCGGATGGTGTCCCACGGCATGGCTTCCGGCAGCGCGCTCTCGCCGATTTCCTTGGTGTCGATCAGCGACGGGTAGTCGATGTCGGGCAGCACGCCCTGATGCTGGGTGCTCTGCCCGGAAACCCGGTAGAACTTGGCCAGGGTCAGTTTCAGTTCGCCGTGGTTCAGCGGCTGAATGGTCTGCACGGTGCCTTTACCGAAGGTCTGGCCGCCGATGATCAGCGCACGATGGTAGTCCTGCATGGCGCCGGCGAAGATCTCCGAAGCCGAGGCGGACAAGCGGTTGACCAGCAACGCCATCGGCCCTTTGTAGAACGCGCCCGGGTTTTCATCTTCCAGCACGTCGACGCGGCCATCGGCGTTACGCACGAGAACGGTCGGGCCCTTGTCGATGAACAGGCTTGTCAGCTCGGTGGCTTCCTGCAGGGAACCGCCGCCGTTGTTGCGCAGGTCGATGACCACGCCGTCGACTTTGTCTTTCTGCAGTTCGGTCAGCAGTTTCTTCACGTCGCGCGTGGTGCTCTTGTAATCCGGATCACCGGCACGGAACGCCTTGAAGTCGAGGTAAAAGGCCGGGATCTCGATCACACCGAGCTTGTAGTCCTTGCCGTCCTGTTTCAGGTTCAGCACCGACTTCTTCACGGCCTGGTCTTCGAGCTTCACCGCTTCACGGGTGATCGGCACGATCTTGGTGGTCTGGTCGTTTGGCGCATTGCTCGCCGGAATCACTTCCAGGCGCACCACGGTACCTTTCGGCCCGCGGATCAGCTTGACCACTTCGTCCAGACGCCAGCCGACCACGTCGACCATCTCTTTGTTGCCCTGGGCAACGCCAATAATCTTGTCGGCCGGGGCCACTTGCTTGGTTTTGTCAGCCGGGCCTGCCGGCACCAGACGCACGACTTTCACCTGATCGTTGTCGCTCTGTAACACGGCGCCGATGCCTTCGAGGGACAGGCTCATGTTGATGTCGAAGTTCTCCGCGTTATCCGGCGACAGATAGTTGGTGTGCGGGTCGTACGACATGGCGAAGGTGTTGATGTACGCCTGGAAGATGTCTTCCGGACGGGTCTGGTCCAGGCGCGCCAACTGGTTCTTGTAGCGCTTGGTCAGGGTTTCCTGGATCTGCTTGGGCTCTTTGCCGGCGATCTTCATCCGCAGCACTTCGTCCTTGACGCGTTTGCGCCAGAGGTCGTCGAGTTCAGCCGTGGATTTGAGCCAAGGAGCGTCCTTGCGATCGATCAGCAAGGTCTCTCTGGTGGTGAAGTCCATCTTGTCGACGCCTTTGTTCAGCTCGGCAAGGGCGAAGTCCAGACGCGCCTTGACGCGGTCCAGATAGCGCTTGTAGATGGTGAACCCGGCGTTGAGGTCGCCACTCTTGAGGAAGTCGTCGAACTGGGTTTTCCACTTGTCGAATTCAGCGATGTCGCTGGACATGAAATAGCTGCGCGACGGATCCAGCAGCTTGAGGTAGCTGTCGTAGATGATCACCGAACGCGCATCGTCCAGCGGCGGCTTGCTGTAGTGGTGACGCTTGAGCAACTCGACGACGTTCAGGCTGGCGATGACTTCATCGCGATCAGGCTGCAACTTGTCCCAGCTGTTGGCTGCGAATGTAGTGCCCGACACCGGCAACAGACCGATACCGATGAAAAGAGCGAGGGCGGTGCTGGGGAGCAGATGCTTCATGCTGATTCGACGCGGGGACAATTGATAACGCATATTAGGCCGTCTTTGAAGTCGCCGGTTCTACGAGAGCCGGTCGCATAATGCAAAAAGCCCGGCGCTACAGCTTCGGGCTCAGTCCAGACTCACTATGGAGGCACTGTGAAGGCATTGCAAGGCGTTGACGGTCAAGTGGCATGGGTTGAAGAGCCGAGTCCTACGTGCGATGTAGGACAAGTCCGTATTCGGGTGGCGGCAGCCGGCCTCAATCGCGCCGATTTATTACAAAAAGCGGGGCTGTATCCGCCTCCGCCGGGTGCCAGCCAAGTGCTCGGTCTAGAGTGTTCCGGGGTCATCAGCGAGGTCGGCGCGGGCAGCGCGTGGCAGGTTGGCGATCGGGTGTGCGCCTTGCTGGCCGGGGGCGGTATGGCTGAAGAGGTGGTTGTCGATGGGCGGCACGTGCTGCCGGTTCCCGAAAGCGTTTCGCTGATCGAAGCCGCCGCATTGCCCGAGGTTTATGCAACAGTCTGGCTGAATGTGTTTCAACTTGCGGCGCTCAAACCCGGTGAGAAAGTTCTCCTGCATGCCGGCGCCAGTGGAATCGGTTCAGCCGCCATTCAGTTGTGCAAGGCGTTTGGTAACCCGTGCTGGGTCAGCGTCGGTTCGGCCGAGCGTCTGAAGTACTGTGAGTCGTTGGGCGCGCAGGGCGGTGTGCTACGCACTGACGATCTGCAAAGTCTGCGCGATTTCGGTCCGTTCGATGTGATCCTCGATCCGGTCGGCGGCAACTATTCGGCGCTGAACCTGAAGCTGGTGGCGCTGGATGGGCGTTGGGTGCTGATCGGTCTGATGGGGGGCCGTGAGGCGAAGCTGGATCTGGCGCAGGTGCTGGCCAAGCGCGTGCAACTGCTCGGTTCGACATTGCGCAGTCGCAGTGATCAGTTCAAGGCAGATTTGCTCAGCGATCTCGGCCAGCAGGTGTGGCCGTTGTTTGCCGAAGGGCGGTTGCGTCCGCAATTGGCCAAGGCGTTTGCGGTGAAGGATGCCGAGGCGGCGTTTGCCGAGCTGGCGAGTAATACGGTGGCGGGCAAGTTGGTGTTGGTGATTGATGAAAGCCTGAGCTGACAATACAGCCCTCCTGTAGGAGTGAGCCTGCTCGCGATAGCACCGTGTCAGTCACCATCACAGTTGGCAGATAGACCGCAATCGCGAGCAGGCTCACTCCTACAGGGATCGGTTTATTTCCACAGATGGATTGGCCAACCGGATGTTTTTGCCTGCTCAAGCAGCACCGGGTCCGGGTTGACCACATGCGGAAAATCCACTTTCAGCAACAACGGCAGATCATTACGCGAGTCGGAATAGAAACTCGCGCCTTCGAGGTTCTCTTCTTCCGCATCCAGCCATTCCAGCAAGCGGGTGATCTTGCCTTCGCGGTAAGTCAGGGTGCCAACAGTGTTGCCGCTGTAAACGCCATGAGCGACTTCCAGTTCGATGGCCAATATCTCGTCGATGCCGAGGCGATCGGCGATCGGCCGCACCAGGTGCGTGCCAGACGCCGAAATCACCAGAATCCGGTCGCCGGCCTTACGGTGGGCGGCGATGGTTTTGGTCGCGTCGCTGAAGATGATCGGTTCAATGAAATCTTCCACCCACGGGCCAACCAAGTGCTCGATTTCCTCAGGGGTACGGCCAATCAAGGGTTCAAGACTGAAGGCCATATAGTCTTCCATCGCCAGATGTCCGCGCCCGTAAGCGTCCATCAGCTCCTTGTCACGCTGCATGAACGATTCGCCATCGACCCAGCCGAGGCGAACCATTTGCTCGCTCCAGAGCGAGGAGCAGTCGCCGTGAATCAACGTTTCGTCCAGATCAAAAATTGCCAGGGCCATGGGTTCTCTCCGAGAACAGCTGCAAGCTATGAGCGTTGAGCTGCAAGAATTAAAAACAGATACACCGCAGTCTACAGCTTGAAGCTTGTAGCTCGAAGCTTGCAGCTGCTCCTAAGCTACTTGGCACAGGGCGGTCGGATCGATGGAAAGTGCCAGGCGCTGACCATCGGGAAGCAGATCGGCCGCCGAGCGGTTGAGCACATCCACCACCAGTTCCACGCCGCGCGCTTCGACGCGATAGCGAATGACATTGCCCAGCAGGCTGTGGCTGCGGATCTGCGCGTCGGGTTCGCCGTTGAGGCTCAGTTCGATGGCTTCCGGGCGGATCGCGACGCGGTGGTTGATCGGCCGTTGCAGCAGCTTCGAGGCGTCCTCGGCATCGAGCAGGTTGTAATTGCCGATGAAGCCGGCGGCGAATGCATCGACCGGTGCGGTGTAGAGGGTTTCAGCGTCGCCGCTCTGGACGATCTTGCCCTGATTCATCAGGAAGATTCGATCCGACATGGTCAGCGCTTCTTCCTGATCGTGGGTGACGAAAATCGTGGTCAGGCCGAGTTCGCGCTGGATCTGTCGGATCTGCTCGCGCAGGTGTTTGCGAATCCGTGCATCGAGGGCCGACAACGGCTCATCGAGCAACAACAAACGCGGACGGGTGACCAACGAGCGGGCGAGGGCGACGCGCTGGCATTGGCCGCCTGAGAGCTGATGCGGGTAGCGACTGGCAAAGTCGTGCAGTTCAACCAGTTTCAACACCTCGGAAACGCGTTTATGGCTGTCGTCGCTATTGACCTTCTGCATGCGCAAACCGAAGGCAACGTTCTGCTCGACGGTCATGTTGGGAAACAGCGCATAGCTCTGGAACACCATGCCGATGCCGCGTTTCTGCGGGCTCAACGGGACGATGTCGACACCGTCGAGAAGGATCTGCCCGCCATCCACCGGTGTCAGCCCGGCGATGCAACGCAACAGGGTCGACTTGCCGCACCCGGACGGGCCGAGCAAGGTAACGAACTCACCCTTGTTGATCTCGCAGTTGATGTCGCTGAACACGGTGGTGCCCGCGTAGTTTTTCTGCAGGTGTTGGACGCTGACATAGCTCATTCGCTTTTGTCCTTGTTCAAGGTGTTGGCGATCCAGGTCAGGACCAGCACGAAAAGGAAATACGAGATCACCAGCGCACTGGTGAAGTGGCCGCTGCTGTTGCGCATGTTGTTCAGGTACACCTGCAGGGTTTCGTAGCGTGTGCCGACGAGGATGTTGGCGAAGACGAACTCACCGAACAGGAACGAGAACGACAGCAGCAACGCCACCATCAGGCCTTTGCGCAGGTTCGGCAGCACCACCAGGATTGCCGCTTGAAAGGTACTGGCGCCGAGCAATTGTGCGGCGTCCATCAGGTCTCGCAGGTTGATCGCTTGCAGGTTGTTGGTGATCGCCCGGTACATGAAGGGTAGCGCCACGGTGAAGTAGCAGCCGATCAAAATCCACGGCGTGCCGACCATCGCCATCGGCCCGGAGCCGTAAAGCTGCAACAGGCCCACCGAGGACACCACCGGCGGCACCGCAAAGGGCAGCAGGATCAGGATGTTCATCAGCGCATCGAGTTTCGGGAAGTGGTAATGCACCACGAACAGCAGCGGCAGGATCAGCACCACCGACAGCACCAGCGCACCGACGCACACCAGCAACGACTGGCCAAAGGCGTGCAGGAAACGCGGATCGCTCCACAGCTGGATGTACCACTTGAAGGTAAAGCCGCTGGGCAGAATGGTCGCCGACCAACTGCTGGCGATCGAATACACCAGTGTGCCGGCCAGCGGCAGCAAGAGGATCGCGAACAACAGGTACACCACGACGCGGTGGTAGAGACCGGCCGGGCCGGATTCAGCGCGAGACATGGTAGCTCCTCTTCAACAGCAGTTGATGCACGACGGTGACGATGGTCATCAGCGCCACCAGCACCACGGCCAGCGCGCTGGCCAGGTTCGGGTCGAGAGAGATATCTCCGGAAACCATTGCCGCGATTCGGATCGGCAGCACGTTGAAGTTGCCGGTGGTCAACGCATACACCGTGGCATAGGCGCCGAGGGCATTGGCCAGCAGAATCACGAACGTGCCGAGCAACGCTGGGGTCAACACCGGCAAACCGATGTGCCGCCAGAATTGCCAGCCATTGGCACCCAGCAGGGCGGCGGATTCGCGCCAGTCTTCGCGCAGCGCGTCAAAGGCCGGGTAGAGCAACAGCACGCCGAGGGGAATCTGAAAGTAGGTGTAGAGAATGATCAGGCCGGTTTTCGAGTACAGGTTGAAGTCTTGGATGATCCCCGACTGTTTCAACATGATCGTGATGCTGCCGTTGAAACCGAGCAGGATGATGAACGCGAACGCCAGCGGCACGCCGGCGAAGTTGCTGGTCATGTTGGCGAAGGCGTTGACGAAGTTGCGCAGTTTCGAGTCGACCCGACGTAGCGAATACGCACCGAGGACGGCGATCAGGATGCCAAACACGCTCGACCAGAAGCTGATCTCAAGGCTGTACTGGATCGCCTGTCGATAGAATTTCGATCCGAAAATTTTGCTGAAATTGGCCAGGCCCCAACCGGAATCTTCCGATTGCAGGCTGTTGATCATCACCCAGACAAGCGGGGCGATTTCGAAGACGATGAAGAACAGCGCGAACGGCACCAGACACAGCGCCGCCAGCCATTTGCCGCGAGTCATTGCGTTCACTTGAGCAGCTCCCGGCACACAGGTTTATCGTGGGGCACGCCGAGCAGTTCGCAGACAGTGCCGCAGATTTCGGTCTGCCTGGGGGCAGCGTTCGCGTTCAGGCTGAAGGCATCGCCGAGGACGAACAGCGGCACCTGGCGCTCTTCCGGCAGCAGGCCGTTGTGCGAGCGGTCGTTGTTCATGCCGTGGTCGGCGGTCACCAGCACTTGATAGCCGGCGTCGAGCCAGCCTTGCAGGTAATCGGCGAGAACGATGTCGGCCGAGCGCGCGCTGTTGCGATATTGCGAGCTGTCGAGGCCGTGCTTGTGCCCGGCATCGTCAATGTTCATCGGGTGGACCAGCAGGAAATTCGGCGCGTGGCGCAGGCGCAGGTTTTCCGCGTCGGCGAACAGGTGCGAATCCGGGTAGTGGTCGTTCCAGTAGAAATGCCCGTGCTGGATCGGCAGGGACGGATCGTCGGTGTGTCGATCACGCGCCGCGACGAAAGGTGAGCGGTTGTACAGCTCACTGACCCAGTGATAGGCCGCCGCCGCGGTTTTCAACCCGGCATCGCGTGCGTAGTGATAAATGCTGCGCTGACTGGACAGGCGCGAGACGTTGTTGTGAACGATGCCGCTGTCGATCGGCGGCACGCCGGTGAGAATGCATTCGTAAAGCGGTCGGGACAGGGCCGGCAGTTCGCACTCCAGTCGATAGAGCGCGGCGCGTCCTGCGCCAGCATAAGCCTGCAGATGCCCCATGGCGTGACGCGCAACCTCGTAGTTGAGGCCGTCGAGCACGACAAGGATGACGTTGTGCTTCATAGGGGCAAGAACTCCGCGAAACAGTGAATTTCAAATTCAGCCGAGATCCCCTGTAGGAGTGAGCCTGCTCGCGATAGCGGTGGTTCAGCCAACATGGTTGGTGAATGTTCGACCGCTATCGCGAGCAGGCTCGCTCCTACAGGGGGATTTGTTTCAGGTCACAGAGTGGCGATCTGAAGCCTTATTTCATCTCTACGATGACTTCCTCGTTCCACACCTGCGGCAAGGATTTGGAGGTCTTTTCCCAGGCATCGGCGTCCTTGATCGGGGTGACCTTCTTGTACTGCTCGTTCGGCAGCAGTTTGGCTTTGACGTCTTCCGGCAGTTGCAGGTGTTCGGCGCGGATCGGACGGGCGTTGCCGCGGGCGAGGTTGGTCTGGCCGGCGTCGCTGAAGATGTATTCGCGGGTCAGCTTGGCGGCGTTGGGGTTTTTCGCGTACTTGTTGATGATCGTGGTGTAGCCGGAAATCACCGAACCGTCGGACGGGATCAGCACCACGTAATCATCCGGGTTGGCCATCTTGGCTTTGTAGCTCAGGCCGTTGAAGTCCCAGACCACGCCGACTTCAATCTCGCCTTTTTCCATGGTGGCGATGGTCGGGTTGGCCATCGACAGGCGACCCTGCTTGGCGATGTCGGCGAACAGCAGCAGGGCCGGCTTGATGTTCTTCTCGTCGCCACCGTTGGCCAGTGCAGCGGCGAGTACGCCGTTGGCCGCTTGGGCGGCGGTGCTCACGTCACCGATGGACACCTTGTATTTGCCACTTTTCAGGTCAGCCCATTTGGTCGGTACTTCGGAGCCGTGCAGCAGTTTCTTGTTGACGATGAAGGCGATGGTGCCGGTGTAGGCCAGCGCCCAGTTGCCGTCCTTGTCCTTGGCCCAGTCCGGAACCTGATCCCAGGTGCTTGGCTTGTACGGTTGCACCACGCCTTGCTTGACCGCGATCGGGCCGAAGGCCGCGCCGACGTCGCCGATGTCGGCGGTGGCATTGTCTTTCTCGGCGGCGAACTTGGCGATTTCCTGCGCCGAGCTCATGTCGGTGTCGATGTGTTTCAGGCCATAGGTCTTGGCCAGGTCTTCCCAGGTGCCTTTCCAGTTGGCCCAGTCATCCGGCATGCCGACGCTGTTGACGGCGCCTTCCGCTTTGGCAGCGGCTTCGAGGGTTTTCAGATCGGTGCCGGCCGCCATGGCGGAGGTGCACAGTGCAATGGTCGAGCCTAACAGTGTTGCCAGGAAAAGCTGTTTCATTCCGAAGCTCCTTGGTCGTGTTCAACGCTGCGATTGCGGTATGTGTTGGTCTAGGTCAGCAATACCTGAGCCAATTTAAGCAGGCTGGATGACACTTTAATGTCGGCGGCGGTTTGTCCGGCCTTTTCTGTGCCCGGTATCGGCAGGTGCTCGCTAAGCGTAGACCAAGACCCGAGGCCCGGTAGGCAAGGGACTTGGCCGATGTATTGCAAGTCGTGAGGACAACCGTTGAGCAGTTTTGTCATCTGCCGGTCATCTGCACTGCCTAGGCTTGCAACATCAGCAAACGGCTTTTTGGCCGTGCGCTTTTGCCCCGAAACAGTGCTGGTCTAGTCCAGATAGGTAACGTTGATGCGTGATGAGGCAACAAAAGCGGTGACAGCGATTGGCCAAGTGTTGCAGGAGCAACTCGATCACGGCTTGCTGGCGGCGGGCAGCAAGTTGCCGGCCGAGCGCAAGCTCAGTGAGTTGTTCGGCACGACGCGGATTACCGTGCGCGAGGCGTTGTTGCAGCTGGAAGCGCAGGGGCAGATATATCGCGAGGAGCGCCGTGGCTGGTTCGTCTCGCCGCCGCGTCTGGCGTACAACCTGATGCAGCGCAGTCACTTTCACGCGATGGTCAGTGCGCAGGGGCGGGTGGCGTCGACCGAGGTGATTTCGGCACGTTTGCAGCCGGCGTCGGCGGCGGTGTGTGCGTGGTTGCAGTTGCCGGCGCTGTCGAGCGTGATTCAGATTTGCCGGTCGCGGCGCATTGATGGGCGATTGGTGTTGTATGTGGAGCACTATTTGAATCCGCAGTTTTTTCCGGGGATTCTCGAGTTCGATCTGAATCAGTCGATGACCGAGTTGTATGCGCGGCATTTTGATTTGCACTACGGGCGGGTGCGCTTCGAGATTGTGCCGACGTCATTGTCGGTGGATGCGGCGGCCGCTTTAAGGGTTTCGGTGGGGAGTCCGGGGTTGCGGATTGCTCGGGTCAATTATGATCAGCATGAGCGGTTGATTGATTGTGATCTGGAGTTTTGGCGGCATGATGCGATTCACGTTGGGGTTGATGTGATTTGATCCTTGGCGGCTTCTGGGCCGACCAGGTTCTGGTTGTTTTTGGGTGTATATCCGTTGCTTTGGGTGCTGCGGCTGGCGGTTTCGCCTGACGGCGACTTACTTTTTTACAAG